>NZ_DATDGQ010000071.1:0-13484 GCF_036522015.1 Binatus sp. (SeqCode) | reverse complement strand
GCGACAGTATCGCCAGACTGGCCGTGTCGGCCGAGGCGCGCAGCTCCGAGCGAAAAGTTCTCGACAACTTTGTGGATGGAGATCGCCTGCGCGAAATTCCGGTCAGCTACAAGAAGCGATTGGTAATCCTGAAATGGCTGGTCGCTTTCTTCGAGCCGGGCATTAGCTACACCGAGTCGCAGGTGAACGCGATCCTCAAGCTGCATCATCCTGACTGCGCCACGCTGCGGCGCGAAATGATCGGATGCGGGATGCTGGCGCGCGACAAGGGCATCTATCGCCGCCGGTCAGAATCCGAATGGCGGACCGGCGGCGGCAAATAGCCGAATCCGCTTCATATATGGCGGCGCGTCGACGCCCGGTCCGGATATGCGGATTAATGTGACGACGCTCTGGCGCAAGCGCAGGCACTACGGAATCAACTGATTCGGCTGAATTCGCGGACTAGGCCCGTGCCTCACGGAACGCAATAGGTAAATTTGACCGCAGGCGTAATTAGGCAGATTGACATCCGCGCCTGAGCGTTCTAATAGCAGACTATGGGTGTGAATATTTCACGCCAGAAGGCTTTTAGTCGGGCCATAGCGAAATAACGTTTCACGGCTTTACGGAGGTTCGAATGCTATTGGGGACATTGGGGATTCGCAAATCGTTAGTCGTCGGGGGCATCGCGATGCTGGCCCTCGTGGCGATGACATTGCCTGGGGAGGCAGGTGTCAAGCCCGGCGACTTCATCACTCCGAACAACTCGTCGCAGGTGCAAGACCTGGTTTCGCCCGGCGTGTTTTACCGAGTTCAGCACGGCATGTCGATGAAAATCGTGCCGACCGTGCGCGTAGACTGGCCACCTCCGTATAAGGATGCGACGGAAAAGTATTCTTCGCAGGTGCAGCTCTCGAAGGATCACCGCACAGTCGTCGGCTATGTCGCCGGACAGCCGTTTCCGCTGATCGACGCGAACGATCCTGACGTCGCGACCAAGGTCGTTTGGAACAACGTATTCCGCCCGATCCAGTCGGACGACTACGATCTGCGATACTTCGACTGCGACACGGTTTACAGCGGTTACAACAAGCCGTTCTTCGAAGTCGCGTATGGACAGCTCGGGCATTATGCCGGATACGATCTCGTAGGCCGGACCGAAGTCGAGCCGATTCCAGTCGATCCTGATTTCAAAAAGACCAACCGCCTGTGGCTGTTTCTGCTCGGGCCAGAGCTTGCGCCGCAAGACGCCCGTGGCACGAGCCTGCTGCGTTATCGTTACGCCGATCCAAATCATGGCGACGATACCTGGACCTGGCAGACCGGTTCGCGGCGCCTGCGCCGTCTGAACGAAGCGATCAATTCGAGCGCGACCGGCGCGCAGACCTGGGATCCCGATCACTATTCGGGCTTCAATCCCAAGACCGAGCAGTACAACTACAAGTTCCTCGGCGAGAAGGAGATGCTCGCGACAGTTGATGCCGAGCATTCACCGGAAGTCCGGTGCGCCACCGACGGCGGCGCCAGCGCATGCCCGGAGCGATGGCAGATGCGTCACATGTACATCGTGACCGCGGAACCCCGGCGTAGCGTGAACAACGCGGCGGCACTCGATTCCAAGACGGTCATCTACATGGATTCTGAAATGTGGTTCGAGCCGTACATCGACACGTACGATCGTCGCGGCGAACTGTTCCGCAACCACGTTTACTGGCTGGCATATCGCGACCGTCCGGTTCCCGATGCCAAAGTCGCGATCTATCCCTTCAAGCGTGAGTTCGTCGTCGGCGCGTCGTCGCAGGATGTGCAGAGCAGTGAGGCCACCATGTGCTACCTGCCAGGCATCGAGACGCCCGAGCGCGAATGCTGGTACATCAACATGGGCGCGGTGGACCGCGCGTTCTTCACCACTGAGGCGATGGTGAAGATGTCTGAAGTCGGACACATGTAGCCTTTCGATCCTGATTGCAAAAACGCCGGCAGGAGCATCCGCTCCTGCCGGCGTTTTCTTTTACCTTTCTGTCATCCTGACGAAGCGAGCATCGCCAGCGGCAGGAGATGGCTTCTCCGGCCTCCGGACCGCGGCGCGCACGCGCCGCCCGGTTCCGGTTCTGCGTTGCTCTGCATCCAATCAGAATCCGGACACTCTCGCGACGACATCAACCCCAGGCGCCGATTCCCCGAGGCCCCTAGCTCAACAGTACGTAAGCGGCGCCGCCCAACAGTACCAGCACGCCCGGATTGACGTGGCGCCATAGCAGGATCCCGAAAACCACGAGTGCGATGCCCAGCGTCTGCACGTTTATGATCGAAAGCCTCGCGATCGCGTACGTCCCCGATGTCATCAGGCCGATCGCCACCGGCGCCAGCCCGCGCTGAATCGACGTGCGCCACGGCCATCCGCCCAGATGCACCCACCATCGATTGACGAACAGCGTGATGATGCAGTCGGGCAGAAAAAATGCGATCCCAACCACCACCATCCCGGCCCATCCCGCCAGTTGGTAACCGATCACCAGTACCATCAACATGTTCGGCCCGGGCGCGACCTGCCCGAGGCTGTAGATGTTGCGGAACTGCGCGTCCGTCAGCCAGTGAAAGGTATGCACCGTCATGTGCTGCATCTCGGGCAGCACCGCCGTGCCGCCGCCGACCGCCAGCACCGACAGCAGCGAGAAGACCAGGAACAGGTGTATCAATCTTGTCATGTTGCGTTGGATCTCAATTAGCTAGTGCCGAAACAGGTGATGACGCGCGCCGCGATGAAACGGCAGATGCTCGTCCTGCGCGCGTGGTTCTGAAACGTGCGGACGATACAGCCATACCGAGATCGGCCCGACCCCCAGCAGCACCGCGAACAGCGGTACTTTAAGGAAGCTGACCGCGAGAAACGTCACCGCGATGATTGCAATGTCGGGAAGCTGGCGAAATTGGCGCCGACCGATTTGCAGCGTCACCGCCGACAACAAACCGACCGCCGCGGCCGCGATCCCGAGCAGAAAACGCTTCACGTCAGGATTGCTGTGATTCGATTGATACAGAATCCCGAGCACCATCACGACGACCGAGCCCGGCAGCAGCATCCCGACCACTGACACCGCCGCGCCGGCGATCCCGCGCAGATTGTCGCCCATGATGATCGCCATGTTGACGGCGTTGAGCCCCGGCAGCGTCTCGCTAATCTCCATCGCGCCGAGAAATCCCTCGTCGTCGAGCCATCCCTCTTCGCGCACCAGGTACTCGCGCAGGTAGGCGACGGCGCCACCGCCGAAGCTCAACCCTCCCGCGAGCAGGAAGATCCTGAACAGCGTCAGCAGGCTCGGATGAAGATCGGGCTCACTCTTGGTGTTTGAGACTGGCGTTTCCGTATCCGTAGATAAGGGCGGTTTTGGTTGTTCCACGCTGCACCCAGTCTGTGGCCCGCGATTGCAGGCCCGTGTAAAAGAGTTCGGAAAGCTCTCGCTGCTTGCGCCGCACTGATTCGGGACTGTCGAACTTCAGCTGGTAGGCGAACTCCGCGACGATCGGCGTGTCGGTCGAGCGCACCCGCCATACCGCAAGGTTCGCCTTCGCCTCGAGCTTGTGCCCGAAGTCCAGCATCCCGAGCTCGACGAGGTACTCCTGGATCGAGACGTTATTGACCACGCTCAGCGCAGCCTTCGGATTGGCGTCGATGTGCTTGAGCGCGGGGAATGCTTCGGCAGTCGTCTCGAATCGTTGCGTCAATATGATGTTGGGCGTGTCGAGCTCGCAGTTGTGCGAATACACCAGGCGCATCCCCAGCGTGCCGTCCTTGGGCAGGAGGATCTCCTCCTTGAACTTCAGCGTGTACTCGCACGGCAGTAGCGGGCGCGGATCCACCGCCAGCGCCACCTTCTTGTCCGGATGCCGGAATTTGATCACCAACTCGTGATGCGCGTCGGGCACGCCGTGATGATAGAAGGTGCGTTTTCGCAGGATGAAGCCATGATTGTAGAGCTTGAAGTGGGGAGTGTCGTAGAACACCACTTCGCGCAGATGCGGCTTGATCGATTCGCCCATCTTGCCGAGCTTGATGCCGAGCGACTTCGTCGCGTGATGCGCCAGTTTCCAGAATCTGTGAAACGCTTTCTCGTCGGGGAACAGGTCCGGCTTCAGCAACAGCTTGTATTCGCGATATTGAATCTGATCCGACGGTACGATCGGTTCGTAGAGTTTTGAACTTTCAGCGTGCGTGCTCATCGCCAGTGTTCGTCGATATTACCGATTTGCTGGCGGCTCCGAAACTGTTACTCAATCCTGAATGAGCGTCGCAACCACTTTAGCTGAGCGCATCGCCGCCGCCATTCCCCGCGGCGTCAGTGTGCCGATTCCAGTACTCGCCCATCACGCGTCGGGCGCCGAAATCTGGGACGCCGATGGCCGCCGCTACATCGATTTCGGCGGCGGCATCGCGGTGCTCAACGTCGGTCATCGCCATCCGCACGTGATGGCCGCGGTGCAGGCTCAGCTCGACGCCTTCACTCACACCTGCTTCGGCGTGACGCCATACGAGTCATACATCAAGCTGGCCGAGCGGATGAACCAGCTCGCGCCGATCGCCGCGCCGAAGAAAGCGATCTTTCTCACCACCGGCGCAGAGGCGGTCGAGAACGCTGTGAAGATCGCACGTCACGCGACCGGCCGCTCGGCGATTATTTCCTTCACTGGAGGATTTCACGGCCGCACGCTGATGGCGCTCGCGCTGACCGGCAAAATAAATCCCTACAAAGCCGGCTTCGGGCCTTTTCCCGCCGATACGTTTCACGCTCCGTTCCCCCACACGTATCGCGGTGGCAGCACCGAGAAGAGCCTCGCCGCGCTCGAGACGCTGTTCAAATCATCGGTCGAGGCGTCACGCGTCGCCGCGATCATCATCGAGCCCGTTCAAGGGGAGGGCGGCTTCAACGTCGCGCCGTTCGACTTTCTGCGCGAGCTGCGCGCGCTCTGCGATCGCCACGGCATCGTTTTCATCGCCGACGAGATCCAAACCGGCTTCGGCCGCACCGGCAGGATGTTCGCGGTCGAGCACGCCGGCGTCGAGCCCGACCTCATCACGGTCGCCAAGAGCCTGGCCGGCGGTTTCCCGCTCTCAGGTGTGATTGGCCGCGCCGCAATCATGGACAGCGTCGCACCTGGCGGTCTCGGCGGCACTTTCGCGGGCAATCCAGTGTCATGCGCCGCATCGCTCGCAGTGCTGGACGTTTTCCGCGACGAGCACGTACTCGCACGCGCCGAAAAGCAGGGCGTGCTCGTTCGTACGCGCCTCGAAGCGATGCGCGAGCAGTTCCCGTTCATCGGCGACGTCCGCGGCCTCGGCGCGATGCTCGCGCTCGAGCTGGTCCGCGACCGTACGACCAGAGAACCCGCGCCCGAACTGGCCAGCCGCCTCGCGAAGCGAGCGTCAGAGCGCGGCTTGATCCTGCTGACCGCCGGAATCTACGCGAACGTGATCCGAATCCTCGCGCCGCTGACCGCGTCCCCCGAACTGATGGACGAAGGCCTGACAATTTTGGAGCATGCTCTAAGCGACCTCGGCTAGCACTGCACGGCTAATTCGTATGAAATATGGCCGATGAGGCTCCCCGATATTATCGGAGTCGGCCCCCCGCGCACCGGCTCGACCTGGCTCTACAACGCTCTGCGCGACTCCGTGGACATGCCGGCCGGCGTCAAGGATACGCACTTTTTCGAGCACTTCGATCACAAGGGAATCGAGTGGTACGCCAATCACTTTCGCCACGGTACCGGTGATCGAAAAATCGTCGAGATTTGTCCCGGCGTTTTTTTCAGGCCGCAAGCCCGCGAGCGCATCAAGCAGCACATTCCAGATTGCAAGATCGTCGCGACCATGCGCGATCCCGTCGACCGAATGTATTCGGTATACAAGCTCCAACGCCACTACGGAGGCGTTGGCAGCGGAACACTCGAGCAGGTTATAGAAGCCTCGCCAAATCTCGGCGGCGCGAACCGCTACGCGGCGCAGCTCGAATCGTGGTTCGACAGCTTCGGCCGCGAGAACGTCCTCGTCACCATTTATGATGAACTGCGCGCTGAACCGCAGGCGTATCTCAATCGCGTCTGCGACTTTATGGGCATCGCGCGAGTCACGCTCTCGCCCCGCGCCGACCTTGGCAGCGACATAAACTCCTTCGCGCGTGCGCCCAAAAATCGCCGGCTCGCCCGCCGCGCGACCGCCGTGATCGATTGGCTCAACAGCCACCAGGCGTATCGCGTCCGCACGGCGCTGGCGCGCGCCGGCGTGTGGGAATTCTGCCAGAGCCGCGGCGAGTTGTATCCGCGCCTCACTCCGGAGCAGGACGAGCGCCTGCGCGAGCGCTACCTGCCCGAAGTCGAAGCGCTGGAAAAATTGCTCGCGATCGATCTCTCCGCATGGAAGAAGCCGCGGGCCGCGAGCCAACGCGATCTCGCAGACGAAAGCCGGACGCCGCGAGTGGCACTTGGATGAATCAGAACACGAAGTCCCGGCTGCCGGAGTTTCTCGGCATCGGTCCGCCGCGCACCGGCACCACCTGGCTGCACAACGTGCTCGAGGGCCACGTCGATCTGCCCTACGGCGTCAAGGAGACGCTGTACTTCACCACCTTCTATGACAAGGGCTTCGACTGGTACGCGCGCCATTTTCGCTACGCGACCGGCCAACGAAAGGTCGCGGAGGTTTGTCCCTACTTCTTCGACACCGTGACTCTCGATCGTATCAAAACGATCATGCCGAACTGCAAATTTATAGTCACGATGCGCGATCCGGTCGATCGCCTGTATTCGATGTACAAGGCGCTGCGCTATTCCGCCGAGGCACGTCGCGGAGGCTTCGAGCACACCTTGAGCGTCTGGCCCTCGATGGCGAAGGGCAATCGTTACGCGTCCCATCTCCAGGGATGGTGGGATCACTTCGGCCGGGAAAATGTTCTCGTCACGATGTATGACGAAATGCGCTCCGACCCGCAGCGATATATAGATCGGGTAACCGAATTTGTAGGCATCGATCGGATCGCTCTCGCTGAACGGCCGCACATCGGCGATGACGTAAACGCGTTCAAGCGCGCGCCCAAAAATCGAAGGCTCGCGCGCAAGGCGTGGAAGGTAAAGTACTGGCTCAAAGGCCACCAGGCATACGGCGCCGTCAATCTGCTCGAGCGCACCGGCGTTTGGGACTTTTGCGCAGGACGCGGCGAGCTATATCCTCCGCTGACACTCGAGCAGGATGCGCGATTGCGTGAGCGCTACCTCCCCGAAGTCGAGGCTCTCGAAGAACTGCTCCGCATCGATCTCTCCACGTGGAAAAAGCCGCGCGCGGGCCGATCGCACCAGCCGGCGGCGGAGCCCAATTCTCAACGGCTAGCGCTCGGATGAGCCAATCCTCGCGCCGCCGGCTGCCAGAGATCATCGGCGCTGGTCCCGGCCGCACCGGCACCACGTGGTTGCATCGCGTGCTCGAAGGCCGCGTCGATCTGCCATACGGCGTCAAGGAGACGCAGTTCTTCAACACGTTCTACGACAAGGGCATCGACTGGTACGCGCATCATTTTCGCTACGCCAC
The DNA here is from genome assembly GCF_036522015.1 of Binatus sp. (SeqCode). Lineage (GTDB taxonomy): Bacteria > Desulfobacterota > Binatia > Binatales > Binataceae > Binatus. The sequence continues at coordinate 5,923 of NZ_DATDGQ010000071.1, read as the reverse complement.
CGGCGATCGCAAGATCGCGGAAATCTGTCCATATTTTTTTCATCCGCTCGCGCCGGATCGCATCAAGACGCACATTCCGAACTGCCGCGTCATCACCACGCTGCGCGATCCCGTCGATCACGCTTTCTCCGCGTACAAGCTGGTTGTTCATTTCGCCTGGGCGCACGGCTCGTTCGACGAGGTCCTGAAATCCCGCCCCAATCTCGGCAGCGGCAATCAGTACGCGTCTCATCTCAAGACCTGGTTCGACCTGTTCGGCCGCGACAATGTGCTCGTCACGATGTATGACGAACTCCGCGCGCAACCGCAGTCGTATCTCGACCGCGTGACCGGCTTCATGGACGTCGAGCGCATCGCACTTTCCGCGCGGCCGGAAATCGGTGATGATGTTCATTCGTTTGCGCGCGCCCCCAAAAACCGCAAGCTCGCTCGCAGCGCCAGGAAACTGATGTACTGGCTGCAGGGTCATCAGGCATACGGCGTGAGCAACTTGCTCGAGCGCGCGGGCGTCTGGGATTTCTGTTATGGACGCGGCGAGCCGTTCGGCCATCTCACAGGGGAACAGGAACAGCGCTTGCGCGAGCGTTACTTGCCTGAAGTCGAAGCGCTCGAGGAATTGCTCCGTATCGATCTTTCGGCATGGAAGAAGCCGCAAGCGCGTCGCGCAACGGTTGCATAATCGATGGCCAATTCTGCCAACAGCGAACGCGATCTGCGATTGCCCGACTTCATCGGGGTCGGTCCCGGCAGGACCGGCACGACGTGGCTGCACGAAGTGCTAAAGAGCCGCGTCAATCTGCCGGCCGGAATCAAGGAGACCGATTTCTTCACGACCAACTACAACAAGGGCATCGAATGGTACGCGCATCACTTTCGCGACGCCGACCGTATCCGCTCGATCGGCGAAATCAATCCATACTTCGGCTTCCCCGAGGCCGCCGAGCGCATCGCGATTCATATCCCGCGATGCAAGATCATCTGCTCGTTTCGGAATCCGGTCGAGCGAATCTACTCGGCCTACAAACTCTGGCGTCACTACACGCTGACCAACGATCCGCTCGATCAGTTCCTGATAAAAGTTCCGCAGGTGATCGAAGTCAGCCGCTACGCGACGCATCTGCCCGACTACCGCGCGCGTTTCGGCGATGACCGCGTGCTGGTCCTGCTCAACGACGACCTCCGCACCGATCAGCAGGCGTACCTCGACCGCGTTTGCGATTTTATCGGCATCGAGCGCTACCCGGTGCCTGCGTCAGCGGCCGAAGGCGAGCTGATCAACTCGATTAACGACTTGCCGAGGTTTCCGCGCGTCGCCCGCAAGGCACGCCACTTCATGTATTGGCTCGAGGAGAAACAAGCTTACGGTACGAGCAACTTTCTCGAACAGGCCGGGGCGTGGAAGCTGGTTTTCGGCGGCGGACCAAAGTTTCCGCCGCTCGATCCGGCCATCGAGGCGCGCCTGCAAGAACTCATGCGTCCCGAAATCGACGCGCTCGAGAAAATGATCGGACGCGATCTCTCCGCGTGGAAGAGTCCCCGGCCCAAAAGCAGCACCAACTTGCAGCGGGCGACCGCAGTCCAGGGGAAATAGCAGGGCCGCGATGGCAAAGGTTTCGGTAATAGTTCCGATCTATAACGGCGCTGCTACGATCGGCCGCGCTCTCGCCAGCGTCTTCGCACAAACCTTCACCGACTACGAGGTCGTGGTCGTTAACGACGGATCAACCGATGACACGCCGGCAGTCCTTGCCGGCTACGGCGATCGAATTCAGGTTGTGACGCAAGCCAATCGCGGCCTTCCCGCTGCGCGCAATTCTGGCATTCGCGCCTCGAGCGGCGAGTTCGTTGCGTTCATCGACGATGACGACGAGTGGATGCCCGAGATGCTCGCGCGATGCGCGGCGGTGCTCGATGGGGATCCAACTTGCGTGCTGGCGTACGCGGGAGCGTTGCGCGTCGATCTGGCCGGGCGGCCGATGCCCAACCAGGAAGGCGAAACCCGCGGCATCGATTCGCCGACGATGGAGCAGATGCTCGAGCGTCCGTGGAACGCCGTGCCGAGCCGGGTGATGGTGCGCCGCGCGGTGCTCGAGCGATGCGACGGGTTCGATGAGCGGTGCGTTACGGCCTGCGAAGATATTTTGTTCCTGCTGCGCGCGCGTGAGTGCGGATATTTCCGCGGCATCCCCGAATTGCTGGTGCGTAAGACCACGCGTCCGCTCTATCCCAAGGCGCTCAAGCGCGAGCAGGCCTGCGAACTGCTGGTGCGGCTGGTGCGCGAACGTTACGGCGCCGCTGCCAGTGGCTTTGTCCGCGAATATCGGCTCGAGCGAGCGAAGGTCATGCGACATATGGCCCGCGCGCTGATGGACGAGGGGCGGCCCCGCGATGCGCGCCGATGTCTCGCCCGCGTCATCTACTATCAACCGGCCTCGCTCAAGGCTTACCGCCGCTATCTGAAAACCTTTCTTCCGGCGCGCCCGCCGCGTCCGTCGTCGAGCACTGAAGACAGCAACGCCTGAGTGACCGATGGCGTCAGGCGAACCAAATTCGCAGCAGAGCGGACGCTCTCCCCGCGTCTCGGTAATAATTCCGGTTTACAACGGCGCGGCCACGATCGATCGTGCGCTCGAGAGCGTCTTCGCGCAGACGTTTGCCGACTATGAAATCGTAATCTGCGACGACGGCTCGACCGACGACACGCCGTCAGCATTGGCGAAGCATGGCGACAAGATCCGCGTCGTGCGCCAGGAAAATCGTGGATTACCCGCCGCGCGCAATGCCGCCGTCGCGGCCAGCCGTGGCGAGTTGCTCGCGCTAATAGATCACGACGACGAATGGCTCCCGCAAAAGCTCGAGCTCGCTGTCACCGCGATGCGTTCCGACCCGGGCGCGGCACTGCTTTACTCCGACATGATCGTTGTGAATGACGCTGGCGAGGAATTCCGCCGCTCGCAAATCGGGCCCGACACCGCGCACGCGCCCACGATGGACGAGATGCTCGCGCGCATCTGGCCGATCACGCCGAGCACGGTGGTGATGCGCCGTGACGCCTTCGATCGCGCCGGTGGATTCTGCGAGCAGCTCATCAGCGCCGAGGACATCCACTTCTGGCTGCTGATGCGCGAGCAGGGGCATTTCATTTTCCTGCCCGAAAAATTGGTCCGCTTCACGTACGGCCAGTTGTTTCCCAAAGTCCTGAACCGCGACATCGGTCCGACCGCAATCGTGGATCTGATTCAGGCCCGCTACGGTGCGCGCGCCGGCGGGCTGGTGAAAAATTTCATCCGCCATCGCGTAAGAATGATCGCCAATGCCGGCGTAGTTGAGATGAGTCGCGGTAACATGGAAGGCGCGCGCCGATGCTTCATCAGGGTGCTGAAATACGATCCGCTCTACCTGAAGAGCTACACGCGAATCGCGCGCACGTTCTTGCCCGCGCCGATTCGGCGCGCGCTCGGCGGCAAAGCCTCCCGCGGAGCACGCAGCGAGTCCTAGCCTCTCTCTATCAGAGAGAGGCCGACGCGAGACCTTGAGCGGCGGGTGAGGGTCAAAATTCCTGGTTCTTCGTATTGCTTTCTGCTCGCAATGGCAGCGGCGAGCACTCCTCACACCGACGCCGGAAACTCGGAGAAGGCATCTTGGAATCTGGACCCTCACCCGCGCCGTTGGCGCGGCCTCTCCCTGATAGAGAGAGGCTATTGGAGAAGAATGCCCTTACCGTGCGCGCGAGATTCGTGCCTTTGGTTTTGCTTCGTTCTCGGCTTCACCATCGACCTTTGACATCGAGCCGTAGCCGATTGCGTTGCTGATGTTGCGCCAGTTCACCAGCGCCTCGATGCGATCCTTCTTGACGCGATGCTTGTAGTGCTCGACCTTGTCGAGCACCGAGTCGATCAACACGTCGGACAGCAGGCGCGGCTTGAGCCCCAGGTCGATCAGCTTGGTATGCCTGGCGTTGTAGTAGTGCACCTCGGCTTCGACGCGCGGGTCGGCGATATGCTGAATCTCGACGCTGCGGCCCTTGTGCTTCGCCGCCGCCTGGATCAGGTCCGCCAGTTGTGCGACTGAGAACTGCTCCGTGAACTGGTTGAAGACTCTGTACTCGCCGGGCTTCGCGGGTTTCTCGATTGCGATTTCGATACATCGCATCGTGTCGCGAATGTTCAGGTAGCCGCGCGTCTGCCCGCCTTTGCCGTGCACCGTCAGCGGATGGCCGATGGCGGCCTCAATGCAGAAACGGTTTAACACTGTTCCCCAGATTCCGTCGTAGTCGAAGCGCGTCGCGAGCCGCTCGTCGAGCATCGTCTCGTCGGTTTCGATTCCATACACGACGCCCTGGTTGAGATCCGTCGAGCGGATACCCCAAATTTTGCAGGCGAACTGGATATTGTGCGAGTCGTGAACCTTCGACAGGTGATAGAACGAGCCCGGCTGTTTCGGGAACGGGAGCGTGTCGGTGCGTCCGTTGTGCGTGATCTCGATGAACCCTTCTTCGATATCGATGTTGGGCGTGCCGTATTCACCCATCGTGCCGAGCTTGACCAGGTGGCATTCCGGCACGTGCTCGCGAATCGCGTACACGACGTTGAGCGTGCCGACGATATTGTTCACCTGGGTGAGCACCGAATGTCGCCGATCGATCATCGAAAATGGCGCGCTGCGCTGTTCGCCGTAATGCACGATCGCGTCGGGCTTGAAATCGCGCACCACGCCGCTGATGAATGGGTAGTCGGTCAAATCACCGACCGCAATTTGGATCGATTTGCCGCTCGTCTCGCGCCACGCCGCGACCCGATCGTGCAGCGACGCTATCGGAATCAGGCTCTCGGTGCCGCCTTCGAGGTCCCACAGACGCCGGCTGAAGTTGTCCACCACGCACACGTCGTAGCCGCGCTTGGACAGGTACATCGCCTGCGGCCATCCGAGGTACCCGTCCCCACCAGTTACAATCACCCGCATTGAAAATGCCTCCAACAGCAGCGATACGCCGTCTATTTATTCCTGATATGCGCGATCAGATCGAGCGCGCCGCGAGCTTCCGCCCGACAAACTCTGCGCCAGCCGATGCGGCAGCCACGTTCGCATCCAGCGCAAATAGTTCTTGAGCCGATATGGATCGACCTTGATCGCACGGGCGAATGCGGCACGAGCCCGCGGACGATCGCCGTCGCGCAGCGCCTTGAGCCCGATCGTCGCCAGGATACTGCGGGGCGCCCGCGCGCGCGCATCGACCAGCGGCGCCGCGGAAACGCCGTAGCGCTCCTGCAGATACGCCTCGAAAACATGCAGCGCCTTCGAGTAGTCGGGCAGCCGCTTGAGCGGCTTGGGGAACCACGCGAACCGCCACGTGATCAACGGCTCGTCGATATAGCCGAAGGGACCCCGCTCGCGCATCTTGATCCAGAAATCCACGTCCTCGAAGCGAAAACTCGCGCCCTTCAACGCATCGCGATAGCCACCGCACGCGTCGTAGGCCGAGCGCCGCACTAGCGCAGCGCTCGGCATGATCGGCCACAGTTGCGTCAGCAGTTCGTTCAGCGAGGGTGCGTGATCGAAACCCTTGCCGACAATCGACGTGTCGAGCGCGACGCCCTCGCTGTCGGCCAGCGCGCAGTTGCAGTACACCAGCGCCAGTGCAGGGTCACTGTCGACCGCGGCCACGCTACGCTCGAGAAATTGCGGCGTCCAACTGTCGTCGGCGTCGAGGAACGCGAGGTACTCACCCGACGAATGGCGCGCGCCGTTGTTGCGCCCGGCAGCGGGACCACTGTTGGACTGCTCGAGCGGCTGCACGCGGTCGCCGAACTGTTTCATGATTGCCAGAGTCGCGTCAGTCGAGCCGTCGTCAACGCAAACTATTTCGAAATCCTGGAAAGTCTGCGCGAGGACGCGGTCCACGGTGCCAGCGATAGTCGCCGCC
>NZ_DATDGQ010000070.1:0-1958 GCF_036522015.1 Binatus sp. (SeqCode) | reverse complement strand
AGTTCCTCGAGCAAAACGTTGCGCTGCTCGAACTCCATGGAGCGGCGGCAGGGATCGGCTGTGGCTGGTTCGAGTATCCGAGCGGTGCGTTTCGCGCCCAACGTTGGCGTGCGCGCGGCATCCCGGAAGGCCTGATGGCCATTTCGCCCGACACGACGGCGGAACTCCTTTTTGCAATCCTAGGGTACCTCAGCGCGAGCACTGTGCTTGCTAGGAGCAAGGCGCTCCGACGATGGGGGGGCTTCTACGAGAGGCATTGCTTATACGGCGAGGACATGACGCTTTGGCTCAAAGTGCTCCTGAACGAACCCTGGTACTTTCATCTCAGTCCACTCGCCAAACTTGATTTCCAGGCTTCGCAGCTTTGTCGCAACTATCGGCGAGCACGACCGATCGAGCCTTTCTTGCTCGATCCGGCGATCCTGCGCAATGTATGTCCGCAAGCCCTCATCCCGCTTCTCGAGCGCCTTATAAAGACATTTGCCTGCAAAACGGCCGCGGTCTTGGGCTACTGGGGCGAGTGGCGTCAGGCGCGTCAACTCGTGACGCGCTTTCTCACGCTTCGCGACTGGCGAACGCGGCTGTTTCTTGCCGCCGTTTTGAGCTCATCTCCAATCATCGTACCAATTGCTTGGCTGGCTCGTCGATTTGTTCACCGATGAGCGGAGCCGTCTTCGGGGAACGTCTTTCAGTGCGGGAACCATCGCCGGCAACCGCTGGCGTGTAGAGCGAACGTCGCGATGTCACGATGACCGGGGGATCCAACGCGATCCAGCCGCAAAGGATCGCGAGCGCGAAGACACCAGCGGTTGGAAACGGTGAACGCGAAATCGTAACCGGCTTGCGCTGTAGCGGCAACGACGAGATCCGAAAAATCGCGCGAGAGACCGTTGGGATATGCCAGTGCCGTGCACTGAAGGCCCGTCTGCATTTCGATGGCAGCGCGGCTCTCGAGCAGCTCTTCGCGGAGCTGCTCCGGCTCGAGGTTGCTCAGAATGGGGTGCGTCACGGTGTGCGAGCCGAGATCGAAACCAGCAGCGGAGAGAGCACGCACGTCATTCCAGGTCATGAAAGCCTGAACGCCGGGATCCAGCAACGGATCGCACTGCGGCGTCTCCCTCGCAAGGTATGCCATGAATTCGCGGCGGCGAGCATCGGTGGAATTCTTGCATGCCTCGACCACCGAAAGGGCCAACGTCCGGCGAGCCTCTTGCGATTCGGGAACAAGCACCGTCCCGTTAGGGTCGTCGAGCGACGTCCCGGTCCAGGCCAGGACGCGCGAAAAAACCTCGTCGGGCCACAGGACTCGAGCGCCGTCTACGTAGCCGGAGACGATGAAAAACAGCGCCGGAAAGCCTTTTTTGATCAAGAGCGGCGCGGCCAGTGCCGCGTTGTTGCGGTAACCATCGTCGAACGTCAGGAGAATGGGCGGCTTTCGCGGTTGCCACTCTCCGAGCTTCCAACGCGCGAAGTCGGCGAGCCCGACCGGCGTGCAATTGGCGCCGAGCCAGTCGAGGTGCGCCTCGAATTCGTCTATCGTATGATGGTATCGGAACGGCTCGTCCTTCGCTTCGCTCAAGATGGCGTGATACACGAGGACGAGCGCGTCGCGCGCGTGTAGCCGGACTGCGAGCCGATCGATGCCGACGCGCGCGAAAGCAGAAACGCCGACCTTCTTTATCATCTCCTTTAGCATAACGTCGATCGTCCTTTACGAGTTGGAGCTGACCGGCGCTGAGGGCGCCGAGAGCGAGGTCGAGCCGGTACAGTAGGTGGAGTTCGTACACGGCATCGAAATCGACCCACCCGTAATGTTTTTATACGGAACACTGGTTAGCTCGGGACGGCGTTGCCGCAAATTCATTTGCGGCGACCTCTTCTTACCCATAAGCTGCACAGCAGCTCGGCTACCATAAGACTCGAACGAATAGTCATAGTAATAAACCGACCGTGACTGT
>NZ_DATDGQ010000069.1:0-6768 GCF_036522015.1 Binatus sp. (SeqCode) | reverse complement strand
GGTGCGCGTGAAGTACGAGCTCAGGAATCGCGACGGCGCGGTGATTTTCTCCGACGAAATCAGCGGCACCGAGAATGAACCGCCGAATCCGGTCGGCGCCGAAGTCTTTCTGCCGCTGGAAACAGACCCCGCCGAATCCTTGTCGGTTGCGATGTCGCGCGCAGTCGGTCAGCTGATGCTGGTGCCGAAATTTCACGACCCGCTGCCGATGCGCGCCATCTCGCCGACCCCTGCATCGACATCAACGCTCCAATCGCCTCATCCCTGACTTTGTCCGGCGTGTAGCCGGGCTTGGCAGTAAGTGTGGCAGATAGGCTATTGCTGCCACCCTCGGCGCACCGGATAATCCGCCTCATGAAGCAGAAAAGGAGGAAAAGGGGGCTCGAGATCGCGCGTACGCCCTCGCGCATTCGTACCCGCCGAATCGTGATGCTCGCGTTTCCCGACGCGCAGATCATCGACATCACCGGCCCGCTCGAAGTGTTCGGCCGCGCCGCGCGATGGATGACCGATGAACGCGGTTGGCGAGTTCCCGCTTACACTGTCGAAATTGCAGCCTCCAAAGCCGGCCCGTTTGCGACTTCGTCGGGGATTCGGCTGATTGCGGATCGCGCGATTGCGAACGTGCGCGGGCCGCTCGACACGCTGCTGGTCGCCGGCGGCCGAGGAGCTACCGCTGCGCTCCGCGATCGCGCGCTAATCGAGTGGCTCCGCGCAATCATCCGTCGCACGCGCCGCCTGTGCTCGGTATGCACCGGAGCGTTTCTGATCGCGGAGGCCGGCCTGCTCGACGGACTTTCGGCGACCACTCATTGGCGGCAATGCGCGCGCCTTGCGGCTCAATATCCTGCGGTGTCGGTCGAGACCGATCCGATTTTCGTGCGCGCGGGTAAGATATTTAGCTCGGCCGGCGTGACTGCGGGAATCGATCTTGCGCTGGCGTTGCTCGAAGACGACCATGGCCGCGACGTTGCTCTCGCCGTGGCACGTGAGTTGGTCATGTTCCTGCGCCGACCCGGTGGGCAATCGCAGTTTTCAGTTCAGCTGAGCGCGCAGCAGGCGGATCGCGAGCCGCTCCGCGATTTGCAGCGATGGATTGCAGATCATCCAGGCGCGGACTTGTCAGTCGCAGCGCTGGCGCGGCGCGCAGCGATGAGCTCGCGCAATTTCGCCCGCGTGTTCGCGCGCGAAGTCGGGATGACGCCGGGAGAATTCGTCGAGAACTCGCGCGTTGAAGCGGCGCGCCGCCGGCTCGAAGAATCCGTCGCGGGTGTCGATTCGATTGCGTCGGAGTGCGGCTTCGGCACGCGCGAGTCGATGCGCCGCGCGTTCATCCGCGCCCTACACGTTCCGCCCAGCGCCTATCGCAGCCGCTTTCAGCAAAAACTTAGCGCCTGACCAGAAAAGGAGAACGCCATGCGAATTGCTTTCCTGATTTTCGACGACCTGACCACGCTAGACGCGATTGGACCGTTCGAAGTGCTGTGCCGAGTCCCGGGCGCCGAGATGATGTTCGTCGGCGAGACCGCTGGTATCAAGCGCGCCGATCCGAAATCGCTCGGTATCGTCGCCGACTATTCGATTGCCGACGTGACCAGCGCGGACATCCTGCTCGTGCCAGGCGGGCGCGGCGAGGCGCGGGTGCGCGAGAAACCGCACATGCTCGAATGGGTGCGCCAAATCGATAAGACCACTCAATGGACAACGTCGGTTTGTACGGGAGCGTTGGTGCTGGGCGCAGCCGGACTGCTGAAGGGACGGCCCGCGACGACGCATTGGGCGCGGCTCGAAAAGTTGCGCGAGTTCGGCGCCGAGCCGCGCTCCCAGCGAGTCGTCGAGGACGGCAAAGTAATTACCGCCGCAGGAGTCTCTGCGGGTATCGACATGGCGCTGCATCTTGTCCGTCGCGTTGCCGGTGACACGATTGCGCACGCGATCCAGGTGGGTATCGAATACGATCCGCAGCCGCCGTTCGACGGCAATGCAGGCCGCGCGCCCGCCGGCGTCATGGAAGTCTTGCGCCCGCGGTATCAGAGACCATCTGCGTCGAATTGAGCATTCGAACTCAAGCTGGCGGTGGGACTATAAGTAGTTGCAACACTGCTGGAGGCCATCGCGATGACTGAGTTCGAGGACAGAATCGACGTTCATTTCCATTATTTGAGCCCCGAGTATCGCGAGAAAATGATCGACGCGGTCGGCGGCTCGCCGGATGGGTTTGCCGCGCCGCAATGGAGCGCGGAGGCCGCGCTGGCGATGATGGACCGAATGCACATCGCGACCGGAATGCTGTCGGTATCTTCGCCGGGAGTGCATTTCGGCAACGATGCGAAAGCCCGTTTGCTGGCGCGATCGGTCAACGAATTTGCCGCGCGCACTATCGGAGACCATCGTGGACGCTTCGGCGGCTTCGCCAGCCTGCCGCTGCCGGACGTTGACGGTGCGCTACTCGAGATTGCCTATGCCCTGGATACGCTCAAGCTCGACGGCGTAGTCGTGTTGACTAACTTCAACGGCGTTTACCTCGGCGACAAGCGGCTGGATCCGGTCTTCGATGAGCTCAACCGCCGGGGCGCCGTCGTCTTCATTCATCCCACATCGCCCATATGCTGGCAGCAGAGTGCGCTCGGATATCCGCGGCCGATGATCGAGTTCACCTTCGACAGCACGCGGGCTGTGGTCAACTTGATATTCAGCGGTACGACGGCGCGATGTCCGAAGCTCCGCATCATCGTGCCTCACGCCGGCGGGACGCTGCCGTTCCTGGCGCGGCGAATCGGCATGTTCGGCCGTGGTCTCGCTGGCGGCACGCCAGTCGCCGCGGAAGAGCATCTGCACCGGTTTTATTATGATCTCGCAGGCTCGCCCGGCTCGAACGCGCTCGCGCCGCTACTCGAGATGACCGAACGCTCGCATATCCTCTATGGCAGTGACTACGTTCACACGCCGGAGGCGATAGTGTCGGCGCATCTCGCGGAATTGTTGAGCAGCAAGTTGCTGTCGGCGGCCGATTTCCGGGCGATCGGGCGCGGCAACGCGCTAGGTCTGTTCCCGCGGCTCAAAGACTAGGAACCTAACCCCTAACCCCTTCCCGCGCGGGAAGGGGAACAATCGCGCGAGCTACTTCCTTATGAAGGAGAAGTGATCCTCCATCCGCGCCTGCACCTCGGTCATGTGGTTGCAGTACTGGAAGAAGCCGCCGTTGTAGTTGCCGTCCTGGCGGCGCTGGAACTCGCCTTCGAAGTTGTAGTAGCCGGGCGTGCATTCCTGGTTACGATTGGTCTTGCCGCGATGCTTGATAATCTCCTGCACCCACCATTCCTCGGCCTCCGGAGTGACATCGATCGCCTGGAACCCGTGACGGCGCGCGTACTCGATGCAGGCCGCGATGTGATCACCCTGGGCCTGGAGCATGTCGGTCAGGTTGAATTGGAACGACGCCTGATAACCGCCCATGATGAAGAGATTCGGATAGCCCTGTGAGTGGATTCCAAGCAAGGTGCGGATGCCCTCGCGATACTTGTCGTTCAGCTCGAGGCCCTGCTCACCTCTGATCTGGTTGTAGATGCCGGTCTTCTGCACTTCGAAGCCGGTGGCATAGATGAGTACGTCGAGCTCGTACTGCTTTCCCTCGAACACCGGACCTTTTTCGGTGATTTCGGTGATGCCTTTGCCGTGGGTATCGACCAGGTGCACGTTGGGGCGGTTGAAGGTCGGCAGGTAGTCGTTGTGGAAGCATGGGCGCTTGCACAGGAGCATGTACCACGGCTTCAGCGCCTCAGCGGTGGCTTTGTCCTTGACGATCGAATCGATGCGCTGATGAATCTTCATCATTGCCTCGATGTTCGCGTTCTCCTGTCGCCGCACTTTTTCTTCGTGGGACATCGCGGCATATTTCGCCGTTTGATCCGGGGTCATGAACGGCTGCATCTTGGCGCGTTCGCGGCGCTTCGTTTGCCATCCGGGCTTGAGTCTGCGCGCCCAGTTGGGATCAGTCGGCCAATCGTCGCGAACGTCGATTGACGACGGCGTGCGCTGAAACACGTACAGCTCTTTGGCCGCCGCGCCCAGGCCGGGAATCGCCTGCACCGCAGTCGCTCCGGTGCCGATGATGCCGACGACCTTGCCGTCGAGCCCCGAGAGATCGGGCCTGGTGTAGGCGTAATCCCATCGCGAGGTGTGAAAGGAATGTCCCTTGAAAGTTTCGAGGCCTTTGATCTTCGCCAGCTTCGGCTTGGAAAGGGTGCCGTTGGCGCAGATGACGAAGCGCGCCTTCATATGATCGCCGCGGTCGGTGGTGAGGTTCCACATCTGATCGACGGGATCCCACTCAGTCGAGGTGACGGTGGTCTGAAAAGTCGCCAGTTCGTACAGGTTGTACTTTCTCGCGATCGCCTGGCAGTGGGCGAAAATCTCAGGACCCTTGGCGTAGTGGTCCTTGGGCACGTAGTCCAGCTCGTCGAGCAGCGGCAAATAGTCGTAGGCGACGACGTCGCACGCCACGCCGGGGTATCGATTCCAGTACCAGGTGCCGCCGACGTCCGCGCCGCGCTCGACGATGCGAATGCTCTCGACGCCGCGCTCGCGCAACCGCGCCGAGGTCAGCAGGGCAGAGAATCCTCCGCCGATAAACAGGACCTCGACGGTGTCGTTGATTGGTTCGCGCGGCGTGACCTCGCCGGCGTACGGGTCAACTTCGTACCGCGACAGCTCGCCCGACAGGTCGGACGTGTATTGCGCGGTGCCTTCGGGACGGTAGCTCAGCCTGAGGTCGCGTTCCTCGGCGAATTTCCGCTTGATGCTATCGTAGAAGTCTTGTGACCGCGTTGGCTCCGCGACCATCCCAATGGGCTTTTCTTGCGTCTGCGGCATGTCGATTCTCTCTGCGATTTAATGTGAAACCCGCGGTGGGTTTCACCCTTCCTTCGGCAGGGGTGACCCCTGCACCCAGTATCTATAACGGGAAGCGCTCTTTGACCATCTCTTCGCTCTTTTTCCAGAGGTCGTTCGCGTGGGCGAGATTTAGAGCATAAGACCGGACGCCGACGCGCGACGTCGCGTCGTCATTCACTTCGCATACGTGACAGTCTTCGCAATAGTGCGCGCCGACCGCATCAGATGATGCGACGAAGCCGCTCCAGACTGAAGTCGCCGATCCTTGCGGGACACTCTTGAAGCGGAAGGCCGGTGGCTGACCGGGTTTTGCCCCGCGATTTATGCGGGCCATCATCTGCTCGACGAGTTCCGGCGTCATATGGCGCCCGAGCTCGGTCTGGATTCCGCCGGGATGGATCGAGGTAGCGCGCACGCCGCGTCCCTTGAGCCGGCTGTCGAGCGCGACCGCGTAGAGAATATTCGCGGTCTTCGAACGGCCGTACGCCGTAAAGGGTTGATAGGGAGTGTGATCGAAATTCGGATCCTCGATGTCGACATCGCTGATCTGGTGGCCGGCCGAAGAGAGCGTCACAACTCGAGCGCCCGACTTCAAAAGCGGCACGAGCCGGTTGACGAACACGAAATGGCCGAGGTGATTGGTTCCGAATTGCGTTTCGAAGCCGTCCTGGGTCTTGCCTTGCGGACAGGCCATCACGCCGGCGTTCGCGATGATCACATCGAACGGTTTGGCGCGCGCCAACAACTCGCTAGCCGCCTTGCGCACGCTGGCGAGCGAAGCGAGATCCATTTCGACGAGATCCACCGCTGGATTGCCTGCTTCCGCGAGCGCACGCCGCGCCTTCGACAGGTCTCGCGCAGTGCCGACAACTGTGCCGCCGTGCGCGACGAGCGATCGCGCGGTCTCGACGCCCAAGCCGGCCGAGACGCCGGTCACGAGTACGCGTTTGCCGGAAAGATTTACGCCTTCGAGGACTTCGTCTGCCGTCGATTCCGCTCCAAAAGTCATTGGCATTGTGCCTTTCTCCAAATTTGGTGTCCTTGCTGCGAAGGACTTGGACTCAAACATAAACCGAATACATACCGATAAGCCACCGAACAATACGAGCCTGAACGTGGAACTCGACTAGCCGTCGTCGATCACGCACGATTGAGATTCGGGGGTGCCGGCGATGCCGCAGCGAATTTACAAAACTTCAAAACGGCTTGGGCCGATTAGTCACGACCAAATGAGTAGCGCGCTCGCTCGGTTCGGGCTGGGCGATTTGCTGGCGGTCGAGCCGGTGCCATTCGGGCTGTTCGGGCAAAACCTGTTCGTCACCTCGAGCGCCGGCGAGTTCGTATTCCGCGGAGCGCCGCATGGACCTACGCAGTTTCCGACCGAGCGCTTCTTCACGCGCCTACTCCACGAGCGGACGAGTGTGCCGGTGCCATGGCCATTTCAGATTGACGATTCGTGCGATTTTTTCCCCTGGAGCTACGTGGTCATGCCGCGGATGCCGGGACTGCAGGTCACTGATCGCATCGTGCGGCGCGAGTTGAGCGGCGCGGACCTGCGCGCGATTGCGCGCGCGATGGCATCCAACCTCGTCGCGATGCAGCAGATCACTATGCCTTACTGCGCGCGCTACGATCCGGAGCGGGACATTGTCAGGGCAGTGCCGACCAACGATCACGCCGAATGGCCTTTCAACAATGGCTATGGTGCGGTGACTCAGCCGCCGTCGCATCGCGAGCTCGTCACCGCGCGCATCCGGCGGATCCTCGAACGAGCGCGGACAGTGAGCGATCGCACCACTGCGGCTGATGTCGAGTGGGCCGAAGGATTGATCGAACGCGCGCAGGCCGCGTTAACGACGCCTTTTACTCCGTGCT
>NZ_DATDGQ010000068.1:0-6039 GCF_036522015.1 Binatus sp. (SeqCode) | reverse complement strand
GTCACGGATACGTCGCCATATTTTGGTTCCAACATCGGTAGCTCCTTCGCCGTCAGGATTCGGTCCCAGAATAAGTTCTCGCCGATCGAATGTGCAATGGCAGCGACTAGTCATTGAACGATCGTTTAATTTTCGCCGTCTCAACGCTTGCGTGATCGTACACAGATGCGCGATTCTTCAGTTGGGAGAACGAAACTATGCACGATTTCGCAATTCGAAACGGCAAAGTCGTAGATGGCAGCGGAGCGCCCGCGTTTACCGGCGACGTCGCGATCGACGACGGTGTGATCACCAGTGTCGGCGCGAAAGCGGGCGCCGCGAGGCGCGAAATCGACGCAAGCGGCCTCGTCGTCACGCCGGGATGGGTCGATATCCATACGCACTACGACGGCCAGGTAACGTGGGATCCGTACCTCAGCCCATCGAGCTGGCACGGCGTTACGACGATCGTGATGGGCAACTGCGGGGTCGGTTTTGCGCCGGTCCAGCCGGGCCAGCAGGAGTTCCTGATCGGCCTGATGGAAGGCGTCGAGGACATCCCGGGCAGCGCGCTCTCCGAAGGAATCAAGTGGGGCTGGGAATCGTTTCCCGAATACATGAGCGCAATCGAAAATATGCCGCGGGTGCTCGACGTTGGCGCACAAATGCCGCACGGCTCGCTGCGCACCTACGTGATGGGCGAGCGTGGCGCGCGCAACGAGGAAGCGACGCCCGACGACATCGCGAAGATGGCGGCGCTGGTGCGCGATTCGCTGAAGGCCGGCGCGCTGGGATTCACCACGTCGCGCACGATGCTGCATCGCGCCAAGAACAAGGATCTCGTGCCCGGAACTTTCGCCAGCGGGGCGGAACTGCTCGGAATCGGCCGCGCGATGGGCGAGGTCGGGCACGGCGTGTTCGAGATGGCGTCGGACATGGTCGGCGCCGACGCGACAATGGAGTGGATGATCAAGCTCTCGACCGAGACCGGCTTGCCGATCACGTTCGCGATGGCGCAGGTGGACAACAATCTCGACGGCTTCCGCCGGATGCTCGAGCGCGTGCGCAACTACAACGCGAACGGCGCGCACCTGGTGCCGCAGATTCCCGGCCGACCGACCGGGATGCTGATGGGACTGCAAAGCTCGCTGCATCCGTTCATCGCGCATCGGAGCTACCACGAGATTGCGCATCTGCCGATCGATGAGCGGGTTGCGTTGATGCGCGATCCGCAAGTCCGCGCGCGAATCCTCGCCGACCAGCCGGCTGTGAAGGATCGTGTGACGCTGTATCTGCTGACCAACTTCGCAAAGTATTTTGCGCTCGGCGATCCTCCCAACTACGAGCCCGCGCGCGAGACCAGCGTCGCCGCGCGCGCCGAGCGCGAGGGCAAGACGCCCGCGGAGCTGACCTACGATTTGATGCTCGAGCGGGAAGGACGCGAGTTGCTCTACATGCCGTTCGCCAACTACTCGGACTATAACTTCGACGCGCTGCGCGAGATGCTGCTGAATCCTGTTACGGCGCTCGGCCTCAGCGACGGCGGTGCGCATTGCGGACTGATCTGCGACGCCAGCATGCCGACCTACATGCTGACGCATTGGGTGCGCGATCGCAGCCGCGGCGAACGCCTGCCGATCGAGATGATCGTGAAGCGACAGACCAGTGACACCGCGAAGTTTTACGGACTGCGGGATCGCGGCGTGCTCGCGCCCGGAATGAAGGGCGACGTCAACGTGATCGACATGGACGCACTGCGATTGCATCCGCCAGAGATGGTGTTCGATCTTCCTGCGGGCGGACGTCGATTGATTCAGCACGCCGACGGCTACAAATATACGGTCGTCAGTGGCGAGGTCACATTCGTCGATGGCAAGGCGACCGACGCGATGCCCGGCAAGCTGATCCGCGGCCCTCAAGCAGCGCCGCGGGCAACGGCTTGAAGGAAGGTTCCAGCGATGCTCGCTATCGGCGACACCGTTAAGATAGTGGAAGGCCCTTTCTACGATTTTGAGGGGACAATTGCGGAAGTGCGCCCGTCAGAGGAGAAGGCGCGCGTTACGATATCAATTTTCGGACGCGCAGAAATCGTTGAGCTGGATTTTTCTCAGATAAAATCTGCGACAGCAAATTAAGCCCATGAAGCCCCGCCACGCAGCCGCGCTCGCGCTTGTTGCTTGGTATATGATCACCCCTCCTATTACTTACGATACGAAGGCGGGACTTCGGATTAATTTTAAGGCCCCTCCGACCGAGTGGACGTTAATTGAGAAGTACCAGAGCAAAGAAGACTGCGTGAAAGCATTGAGCGGACGTGATCATTTGGCGGAAGAGGCTGGTAAGCGCGGCGACGCAGAGGCGAAGGAGAGTTGGCGGCTAGCATTCTCCAAGGCCCGATGCATTGCGGAGAATGATCTCCTTCGGAACGGCGGCTTTATCGGTGAGATTCGTTGAGACTCGGCAAATTAAGACATTGACAATTTCAAATTCAGGCACTCAGCCCCGAATTAAGACAGTACCAACCAGCGAGGACCTATAGCCCTTAAACGCGGAAGCTGCTACATAATAGAAACTCGATCTCGCAGGGAACACACGAACGATGAATCCGAATATCGAAAGGGCCCGGGAAACCTCCCGTGGTGGTGTGTCTGCGACGTTCGGTCATCATTGACTCGATAGCATAACAAGAACGCGAAAGACGGCCACGGGTGCTAGCACTCCGTGGCCGTTTTGTTTTTTCGGGATGAAAACGCGCGCGCGTTAAAGGCAGGTAATTCGATGCTGGTAGAAGTTGAAAATTTGAGCAAGACCTTCGACGACTTTCACGCCGTCGATAACGTGAGCTTCGGGATCGAGCGCGGCGAAATCATCGGGATGCTCGGGCCGAACGGCGCGGGCAAGACTACGACGATTCATATGATTCTGGGGCTGATCACGCCGACCTCGGGGCGCATCAGCATTTTCGGCAAGTCGATGGCGACGCATCGCGGCGAAATCCTCGAGAAGATGAACTTTACGTCGCCGTACGTCGCGTTTCCGTTCCGGCTGACGGTGCTCGAGAACCTGTTGGTCTTCGCGCGCATCTACAATCTGAAAAAGCCGCGCGCGCGAATCGACGAGCTGCTCGAGCGCTTCGGAATCACCAAGCTACGTGACAAGGCAATCGCGCGGCTGTCGTCGGGCGAGAATACGCGCGTCGGTCTGTGCAAGGCGTTCATGAACGATCCTGAACTACTGCTGCTCGACGAGCCGACGGCGTACCTCGATCCCGAGGTGGCGTGGCAGGTGAAGAATGCGCTGCTCGAGGCGCAGCGCGAAAAGGGGACGACGATTTTGTACACGTCGCACAACATGGCCGAAGTCGAGCGGATGTGTAAGCGGATTGTTTTTCTGCATCACGGGAAAGTGATCGCGGTGGGCAGTCCGATAGAAATCACGCAGTCGCTCCTGGACGAGGAACGCGAAGAACCCGCGCTGGAAGAAGTTTTTCTGCGCGTGGTGAAGGGCAAGGCAGCATGAAGCTACATCGCATCAACGCCGTAATCGTGCGGCACATATATGAGTCGCGACGCAACTTCGATCGCGTCGTCGACATGATTTGGTGGCCGGTGCTCGACATCGTCATGTGGGGCTTCTTCACGGTTTACCTGTCGCACAGCAACCGGCTGCAGCCGACCGTGGTGAGCTGTCTGCTGGGCGGGATAATTCTGTGGGGAACGTTCTACAGCTTTCAGCGCGACATGGCGGTCGGATTCATCGACGAACTATGGTGCCGCAACCTCATCAACCTGTTCTCGACGCCGTTAACGCTGGCTGAATACATGGCCGGACTTCTGACGGTGTGCCTGCTGAAGGTCATGGTCGGGCTGGTAGCGGCATCGGCGATCGCATGGGCGGCGTACTCGTTCGACATCGTTCCGTGGCTGCCAAACTTTATTCCGTATATGGCGAACCTGTTGTTCTTTGCGCTCGCGCTCGGAATAGCGATCACCGGGATGATCTTTCGCTACACGACGAAAATTCAGGCGCTGGCCTGGGGCTTCGCAGGTTTGCTGATGCCGGTGTCGTGCGTGATGTATCCGATGTCGTCGCTGCCGAAGTGGCTGCAGGACATCGCGTGGGTAATGCCGACCGCGCATTCGTTCGAGGGAATGCGCCAGGTTCTTGACGGCAAAGGATTTTCGCCGCTGCACTTCTGGTGGGGCGTCGGTTTGAACGTCGTATATTTCGCCGTCGCGATCGTATTCTTCGGCTGGATTTACGAGAAGGCGCGGAACCGGGGCTTGCTGGTCAAGCAGGAGTAGTTGATATGGCCGCGCGTCATCCGGAGCACGATCTGCTGCATCAGGAGGTTCGTTCATGGTATCGAACTTCCGCGCCGCAATTGGGCTACTACCTGGTGCAAAGACGTTTTGGATTTTATCGTCATCACGCCAACCATCCGGAATCCGGCCGTATAATTGTTGAGGCTCTTACGCCTGGCGAAGTACCGGAGTTGCTCGCGGATGCCAGTAGCTATTTCGATAACCGGGCGGTGGACGTTTGGCTGGACGACAAAGACTTGGATGCAGCGGTTGGCCCGGCACTGGTCGCGGAGGGATGTTCGATAGACAAAGCGATTACCTACTTGGCACACGTCGGGCCGCGTCCCGAACGAGTTCAGCTACCGGGTGTAACCGTCGAGGCGGTCACGCCGGACACGTTGCTGGACTACGTGCTGGTGAAGCTGAAGGGATTCGCGAACTCCGAAGACGCACCGGCGGTTGAAGACGTCGATAAGGAACTGGCGGTGCGCCGGAGCGAGCTGGCCAGCCTGGGGCGATTTCTCATCGCGCGGTTTGGCGACGAGCCGGCGGCCATCCTGGGATACTACGACGGCAGCGACCGATTGGTCTTCAACCTCGCCACGCGGATGCCATTTCGCATGAGAGGCATCGCGAGACACCTGCTATGCGGGGTCATCGCGGATTCCTGCGATCAAGGCTGCCGGTCAGCAATCATCAACACGGACCCGAACGACACTCCTATCCAATGGTACCGGCGGCTCGGATTTACGGATGAAGTCTATTGGCGTCGCAGCTATCTGTTCGAGCCGGCCAGGAATCCATTACTCCTGAGGCGCTGAGCGGCCGCGCGCAGCAGCGCGGCGGATTCGTCATTGCATATCGATGAAGTTTGCATCGAGCGGCACGATGCATTTTGAAATGCCGCATCGTCAAAAGATGCAAAAAGCCTTATGGAATGGGCGTTTCCGCATTGGCACGCCCGGTGCTGTTAGTCCTGTCGGAAGAGAAGCGACGGAGGCTGGCAGTTCCAATGAAACAGATCACAAAAGCGGCGATGCCCCACATTTTTTCGATCAAAGTCCTCGACAAACTTCCGGGACTCTTCAAGCCGCATCGGTACCTGTATCACTGCGTGCGCTGCAAGTGGTCGTTCGTCGTCAACGACGGGCGCCGCGGTGCGCTGCGACCGATCTCCGACAACGGCACGCCGCTTACGCGTGAAGAAGTCGTCGCACGTGCCGAAACATTTGCGGCGGGCCCATGTCCTGCGATGCGCGTAGTGGCGGAGGCGTCGTTGCGCGTCAACGGCAACGGAGCGAATGGCCACGTGCCGGCTGACGCCGGACACTCTCGTTCCGAGCTGCGTTTGCACTAATCAACTGCCTCTACTAAATCGGGAAATTACCATGTGGGATTTGCTTTCAATTCTCAGCAGCATTGCTTTCTTCGCGATCGCGATCGAGTACGTTCGGGGGTGCGACGGTCTATGAGCCCGGTTGAAACTGTTCTGGGTGGGGTGTGCGCGCTCTTGTTGGCTGCCTACTTGATATATGCGTTGCTGCGCCCCGAACGCTTCTAGGTTGATCGCCGGTACATGCTGTCCAATTCGATAATTCAGATCGCCGTTTACTTCCTGCTCGTGACGGCGATCAGCGTGCCGCTCGGACTATACATGGCGCGAGTGTTCTCGTATGAGCGTACCTTTCTGGACCCGGTGCTGTCGCCAATCGAGCGACTGATCTACAAGATCTGTGGGATTAACCCCGGCGTCGAG
>NZ_DATDGQ010000067.1:0-7077 GCF_036522015.1 Binatus sp. (SeqCode) | reverse complement strand
TTCTCCGCTCGCGCGGCTCGATCAGGTAACCGCCTTCTGGATCTGGCTGTCGCTGCAAATGCTCTGCGTCGGCGGCGCCGTGCTGATACTGGCGCGCGGGAACGATCCTCCGCTCAGCGCCGTGGCGACCGTCATCGTCCTTTCGCTGGTAGTACTATCGCGCCCGTTCGAGGGCATGCTGGCGTATGCCCATGTAACGCCGATGCTGCTGGTGCTGTTGTCCGCGTCATGGTTCTGCGAGCGGCGGGAGCGCCCGGCGTTCGCGGGACTGGGGCTGGCGCTCGCAGCATTGCTGAAGCTTTATCCGGCGGCCGCTGGCGGATACTTTTTGTTCGGCCGCCGTTGGCGTGCGCTCGGCTGGACGATCGGCTTCTTCGTTGCCGGCGTATTGCTGACGAATCCCCTCCGCTGGCTCGAGCTCATGACGGTGGAAATGCCGGTTTCGTATCGCTTCGTGGCGGAAGCCGACCTCACCGTGATGACTTTCGTCCGAAAAGCGGTTGCGCACTTCGCCGGCACGACGACTATCGCCGCGCCCCTCTTCACGGTTCTCGCGATCACCGCGCTGATCGACCTCGTCCTGCTCGCAGTCGCGGGTGCCGCCACGATAACCAGCCGCGCACGCGACGACCTCGACGGGCTGGTGTTTGGAATGTGGGTCGCGCTCGCGCTACTGATGTCGCCGCTGGCGTGGATGGCCGAAATGCTGCTGCTGCTGCCGGCGTATCTGTTCGGGACGCTAGCCGCTTGGAAAGGATTCCAGCAGCGCGCATCGCGACACGTCACGCTGCTCGCCGGCGCCGCGCTACTCTCTGCCTGCATCGTAACAGCCCTGATCAAGGCAGTGCCGCATCCGGGATTCTGGGCGGTGTTGGCTGCGTACGTCAGCATCGCGCTGATCTTCCGTGCTCGGACGCAATCGGATTTGCCGCGCGATGAAGCCGGAAAGATAGCCGATCAACGCTTGCGCCAGGGAGCCGGGAATTCGCCAGTATCGATCCAGCGCACGTAGTCGGCAAGAATCTCCGCGTGATCGAACGCCAGTGGTGCCGGCGGATTGCGCGGGTCGCACAGCGTTGCATTCTTCGCGTCATCGGCGCCGCGCGGCGTGCCCGACGCGCGCGCGACGTACACCACCGTGATCGTCTGTCCACGCGGATCTCGATCAGGCCGCGAATACACACCGAGCAGCGCGCGCAACTCAACGTCGAGCGAGATCTCTTCGCGCGCCTCGCGCACCGCAGCCTGCTCGACAGTCTCGCCAAAATCGACGAAGCCGCCGGGAATCGCCCAACCCAGTGGAAAATTCTTCCGCTCGATTAAAACGACTTTGTCGCCAATTTCCGTGATTATGTCGGCGGCTATCGGAGGACATTTGGGCCGTGGCATGATGCGACTCTAACATGGCGGTAACTTTATGCAGGTAGCTCGGCTTTACGATTTCGGCGACATCCGCGTCGAGGAAAGCGCCCGCCCCGTGGTCGGCGACGGCGATATTCTCATCCGCGCGAGCGCCTGCGGCATCTGCTCGGGCGACATCATGCCCTGGTACATCAAGCGCAAGGCGCCGCTGGTGCTCGGCCACGAACCAGTCGGCATCGTCGAGCAGACCGGCGCGGCGGTGCGCGATTTCAAAATCGGCGACCGCGTCTTCGTGCATCATCACGCGCCCTGCTTCCAATGCGCGGCGTGCCGGCGCGGTGAATACGTGCAGTGCGCGACGTGGCGCGCGACCAATATAGTGCCTGGCGGGATGGCGGAGTTTTTTCTCGTGAGCGCGGCCAATCAACGCGACACGCTGCGCCTCCCCGATTCGATCGCCGACGCCGACGGCGTACTGATTGAGCCGGCCGCCTGCGTCGTCAAGTCGCTCAAGCGCTCGGGCCTCAAGGCCGGCGAATCAATTCTGATCATCGGGCTCGGCATCATGGGCATGATGCATGTGAAGCTCGCGCGGCATCTCGGCGCCGGGACGATCATCGGCGCCGACCTGTTTCATACGCGCGCCAACCGCGCACTCGAACTCGGCGCGGATCGCGGCATCGTCGTCGAGGGCGACAACCTGGTCGAGCAGGTGCGCGAAATCACCAACGGCGCGATGGCCGACGTCGTGATCGTCGGACCCGGCACCTCGAAAGCAATCGCCGCCGGGATCGCCGCCGCGGGCAAAGGCGCAACCGTCGTACAGTTCACTGCGACGCCGCCCGACGACGAGCTGCTCGTCAAGCCGCACGATTTGTATTTCAACGAAACCCGTCTTGTGCCGAGCTACTCATGCGGGCCCGACGAAACGCGCGAGGCGTTGTCACTGGTCGAGCGCGGGGTGATTAACGCGAAGGAGTTGGTGACGCATCGGTTCCCGCTCGCGCAGATCACCGAAGCATTTGCGACCGCGCAAAAGCCGGAATCGCTGAAAGTTATAGTAACTTTCGCGAGTTGAATTTTTAGAAAACCCGAAAACCGGAACTGGGTACCAGTCCGGTGGTGAACGGATAGACAAACGAGGGCGGCTGCCGATGCAACCGCCCTCGTTACTATCTAGCCTGAGCGAAATTACGGAGTCGCAGGAGCCGGTGGCGGTGCGCCACTGTCAGCCGGTGCTGGAGCCGCGCCCGCATCAGACGGTGCCGCGCCTGTGTCTGCCGCCGCATGGTGGTGGACATGGACGTGGACGTGGTGCTCATGATGCTCCGACATCGTCTTCGACGCGATCGCTTCTGCGCGATCCGCAGCTGCCTTCGCATCGCTGGCCGCCTGCTCTACGCGGCTCGCTGCCGCCTGAGCCTGCGCCGCTGCCGCCGCCGATTTCTGGGCCGCCGCATCAGCGCGAGCCGCTGCCTGGTCAGCCTGGTTCGCCGCGTTGACGGCGCGCTGTGCTGGATCCGGCTCGTTCGAGGAACATCCCGCGAGCAACGAAAGGGCCAACACAGCCCCGGCAAGACCGACCAGTTTTGAAGATTTTCTCAGTAACCCTTCCATTTCTTCCTCCTAAGGATTGCGCAGGAGTTTTGCTAAGTGATTCGTAGCTCCTGCAGTAAGACAATAAATTTGTCTCACAAACTCCCAACTGTATGCAAGCGTTTGTTATGCAAATTGCTACCCAAGTACCATTGACCCGACTGGCTATTTCTACTTAGCGCGGCGCGATAGCAATTTGTGAAAATGCGACTGGAACTCACTAGCTAACCTCTGATGTCGAGTTCATTTACGTCCACTCACAGCAGGGTATTCGGCTTCCTTGTCGATTTTCTTGCGTTCGAGAGTGTCGCATATAGCTACTCATAACTGTTTGCCATGTAACTATAATGAGAGGGCGAAAACAGCTATTTGATTCACTTGGCGTCTGGTTCCCGTTTAATCGCTCTTTTAGTCTCCGGCGGAACGTCCCCGGATGTCTCGCCAATGCCGAGAGTTCTTTCTAACCGCTAAAAATCGTCGCCGTAGTCGTCCATTCCACCCATCCCGCCCATGCCTCCCATGCCACCCATCCCACCGCCGCCCGGCATCGCAGGCATCGGCGCCGGCTTTTTCGGAGCTTCGGCCACGGCAGCCTCGGTCGTCAGCATCATCGATGCGGCGCTGGATGCGTTCTCGAGTGCGGAGCGCACGACCTTGGCGGGATCGATCACGCCCGCTTTGACGAGATCCTCGTAAACTTCGGTGCCAGCATTGAAACCAAAATCAGCTTTGCCTTCGAGCACGGCGTTGAGAACGATTTCAGGCTCATGACCGGCGTTGCGCGCGATCTGCTTGAGCGGTTCCGACATCGCAGCGGCGACGATCCCGGCGCCGG
Source organism: Binatus sp. (SeqCode) (assembly GCF_036522015.1). Taxonomy (GTDB): domain Bacteria; phylum Desulfobacterota; class Binatia; order Binatales; family Binataceae; genus Binatus. Next base: position 3,284 of record NZ_DATDGQ010000067.1, on the reverse strand, counting down.
CCTTCTGGTCTTCATTGAGTCGGAGCGACTTCACCGCCGCGATTGCGCGCACCAGCGCGACGCCGCCGCCCGCCACGATTCCCTCTTCTACCGCCGCGCGGAGTGCATGCACCGCGTCGTCGACGCGCGCCTTTTTTTCTTTCAGCTCGACTTCGGTCGCCGCGCCGACTTTGATCACGGCGACGCCGCCGGTGAGCTTCGCCAGGCGCTCCTGCAGTTTCTCGCGATCATAGTCGGAGGTCGTCTCTTCGATCTGGCGGCGGATCATTTCGATTCGCCCCTGGATTTCCGACTTCTTGCCGGCGCCGCCGATGATCGTCGTGTTGTCCTTGTCGATCAGAACCTTCTTGGCCTTGCCCAGCGACGCGATCTCGATGTTCTCGATTTTGGCGCCGAGTTCCTCGGCGATCAGCGTGCCGCCGGTGAGGATCGCCATGTCCTGCATCATTTCCTTGCGCCGATCGCCAAAGCCGGGCGCCTTCACCGCCGCGACCTTGATCGTGCCGCGCAGTTTGTTGACGACCAGCGCCGCCAGCGCCTCGCTCTCGACGTCCTCCGCGATTATCAGCAGCTGGCGTCCGGTCTGCACGACGCTTTCGAGCAGCGGCAGGATTTCGCGCAGGTTCGAAAGTTTCTTTTCGTGGAACAGGATCAGCGGCTCGTCGAGCTCGGTCGTCAACTTGTCGGGGTTGGTGACGAAGTACGGCGACAGGTAGCCGCGATCGAAGCGCATCCCTTCGACCAGATCGAGCACCGTGTCGAGCCCGCGCGCCTCTTCGACCGTGATGACGCCTTCCTTGCCGACCTTGTCCATCGCGTCAGCAACAATTTTGCCAATCGACTTGTCGCCGTTAGCCGAGACCGTCGCAACCTGCTCGAGGCGATCGCGCTCCTTCACCGGCCGCGACATCTCCTTGATAGTCGCAACCGCCTTGACCACCGCGGCTTCGATTCCGCGCCGTAGTTCCATCGCGGGGAATCCCGCCGCGAGCAGCTTGATTCCCTCGCGCACGATCGCTCCCGCCAGTACCGTCGCAGTCGTGGTGCCGTCGCCGGCCACGTCTGAAGTTTTCTGCGCAACCTCGCGAATCAGCTTCGCGCCCATGTTCTCGAAGCGGTTCTCGAGCTCGATTTCCTTGACCACGGTCACGCCGTCCTTGGTGACGGTCGGCGCGCCGAAACTCCGCTGGATCATGACGTTCCGGCCCTTGGGCCCGAGCGTTACGCGCGCGGCTTCCATCACCAGCGTCGCACCCTTGACGATTCCGACTCGTGCTCTCTCGTGCAGCTCAACCGTTTTGGCTGGCATGTAGATAAATCTCCGTCTTGCTCTCTTATCGTTATGGATTCAGTCTCACGCACCACCGCATCGGCGGCCCGTGGAACCGCTATGAATGTAAACATCGCGCCGCGCGATGCAAGTGGATGTCGATCGGACGGGTTTGGAAGCCGTTTGCTTGGAATAGCTTGCAACGACCGATAAATCCGCCTAAAAGCATTTAACCAGACTAAAAAGGGATGGCACAGTGTCAAAGTTTAGTAGGAGGAGATTTAAGATGCGAAAGGAGATTTTAGTGCTCGCTGGATTTTTGATTGCGTTTCTCGGGCTCAATCGGGCTGGGGCTGTCGTAAGCGGGCAGCGCTACGATAGTGGCGGCGCGTGGGCGAGCGGATGGAGCGGTACCGAAGATGACGGTGTTGCGGCCCCCGAGCCCGACACGGCGCCGCCCAATATTTCAGGTCAGTGGAGCGGCAGTATCATGGACTCAGTTGATGGGACCGGCACCTTTGGCCTCGACATAACACAAAAATCGGGCAAGCTAACGGGAACCTGGGACGTCTCCCTGGGCGGAGGCTCCTCGGGCAAGTTCACTGGATCAGTCGGGGGCAGCAGCAAGGTCTCGATCAAGATTCTCACACCGGAAAAGAAACATCGTGGATGTCATGCGAACGCCAAGGGAACTACTTCGGGTACCAACATAACACTGTCGTATAAATTTGCCGGATGCGGTCCGAATTCGGGCGACGAGTTCGGCACGATCGATCTGAGCCCCATCTGATTTTTGCGCGGGGCGGTTGCCGTCAGCCGCCCCGCGTCTTTCGCTTCCCAATCCATACCTGCTACGAGCCGCCCGCCGCGCCCACGACGTAGTGCGCATCTGCGTCTGCGGAACTCCCGGAATCCGTATCTTTATGAAATTCGCGTGGCGTGCAAGGATGAGGGTTGCAGCGACCCGGATTTTTTGGCGGAGGCTTCTCAACGTGAACCGAATCAAAATGACATTGGCGGCGATGCGCACCGGCGCGGCGACCGCGGTGATAACGATAATCTGCGCGGCACTCGCGGCCTCAATCGCTTGGTCGGCGCCAGTCGGCTCGGCAGACACCTCCGGCGCGATTGAAGCTCAACTCCGGCATCATACGATGCAACTCGCGGCCGAGCCTGCCACCGCCCCGGCGCCCGCATCTGAGACCGACGAAGCAGACGACAAGGACGTGCCTACCAGCCAGGTCGACAAGTACATCAGCGTGTACGAGTCGATGCAGAAAGACCACAACCTCACCGTCGAGCAGGCCACCTCGAAGCAAGGGCTAACGGTCGCGCAGTTCCGGGCGCTCGAAAACAAAATCGAGGCCGACGACACCCTGCGCGAGCGAGTCCGCAAGGCGCTAAGGCACGCCGCAAATCCCAACGACAAAGAATCGTCGGACGACTAGGCCTGCGCGAACCAAGGAAGGGCGATCACTTTATCGAATGTGAAACCCGCCGTGGGTTTCACGCTTCCTTGGGCAGGGGTAACCCTGCACCCAGTAATAGAAAAAAGATGCGGGACGGCGTCCCTGTTTAGAAAGGGGTTAAGGGAGAGAGCATTTTACGCGACCGGTTCCCCTTCTCACTATGGGAAGGGGTTAGGGGTTAGGTTTGCTAGCAACGGTCGCGATGCCCGCGCGCGCTTTTTTCCGAATATGTATCCTTTACGTGCCCAATGCGTATCTCATTCAACTAATCGGCGTCGCAGAGTAAACAGTCAGTTACCTCCAGAGGTCGTCGCATCCTGACCCGTGAAGAATCCAGCCGCAACCTGTCGCATCACCCTCTTTTTTCTCATCGCACTATGCGCACCGCCTTCGACCGTTCCCACGCACGCGCAGCCCGTTCAGTCGCAGCCGCCGCCGAGCGTTGCCGAACTCATCAAAGGCCTGCAAAGCCCCAACCCCGCTAATCGCGAGCAAGCCGCTAAAGCAGCGGCCGCTACCAAGCCGCTGTCATCGGCCGTGGTCCC
>NZ_DATDGQ010000066.1:0-1755 GCF_036522015.1 Binatus sp. (SeqCode) | reverse complement strand
GCGTGAACGTCAGCTGGAGCACAAACTGCGCTCGAATCCGCTATTCGATTTCGCTATCGGGAATCTTTTGCTGCTGCGAGTCCGTCGCCTTGCTGTTCTGCGTGCTCGGCGCAGGCGACGCGCTTGCCGCGGGCTGATTCTTGTCATGCTCGTACTTGTAGCCCGAGTAGGCCAGACCGGGAATCATCAACGCGGGACATCCCGAACAAAAAATCCCCGCGGCCGCAGCCAACGCGATCGTTGCAAATGATTGTCGCGTCTTCCGCATCTCGCCAAAGCCGGTCGATTGTTACGCCTCGCGGTTGTTGATGCCGGCGCGATTCTCCAGCGCCCGCACGCGCCGAATTATTTCGGGCAGGCGCGTCAGCACGACCGCGTAGCGGCGGAACTTGCGCACGTCCACGGCCGGGATGCCCGAGACGATCGCATCGTCCTTCAAGTCGGTGTGGATGCCGGCTTTTGCCACCACCATCACGCGATCGCCGATCGTAATGTGATCGGCGCATCCGACTTGTCCGCCGAACAGGCACCATTTGCCGATGCGAGTCGAGCCGGAGATTCCGGTGTGGCCCGAGAATCGCGAGTACTCGCCGATTTCGCAGTTGTGCCCGATATGAACCTGGTCGTCGAGTTTGACCCCGCGATGCAGCACCGTCGCTCCCATCATCGCGCGATCCACAGTTGAATTCGCTCCAATCTCCACATCGTCCTCTACGATAACGATCCCGACTTGTGGAATTTTGGTCAAGTCGCCTTTCTCCTCGACGAAGCCGAATCCGTCGGCGCCGATCACCGCACCGTTCAAAAGCGTCACGCGATTTCCGATCACCGTGCCTTCGCGAATCGACACTCCGCTATGAGCAGTGAAGCGATCGCCGATGCGCACGCCCGGGTAAATCGTGACGTTCGGATGAATCACCGCGTCGCGCCCAATCGACACGCCTGCACCGATCACTGCCGACGCGCCGATCGAGGCGTTGGCGCCGAGCGTCGCGTCGGGCGCGATCGAAGCGCGCGGATCGATTCCCGGTGCGGGCCGGTACGGCGGAAAAAAAATCTCCAGCACGCGCGCGAAGTCGGCGTATGGATTCGCGCTGATAAGCGTTGCGCATTTTGCGCCAGCTGCCAGCTCCGCCGTCGTAATAGCCGCCGAAACGCTGGATTGCAGCGCGGACGCGTACTTCGCGCTCGCGACGAAAACGATCATGCCCGGACTGGCCGCCTCGATCGGCGCCGGCGCGAAAATCTCGACGCCGCCGTCACCGCGAATTTCGAGTCCCAGCTTCGATGCGAGTTCCTTGAGTTTCATCTTGGTACCCCGATTTCCCCGGTATTCGGATTCAACGTTGCGCGCGCATCGCGATCATTGCGTCGGCCATCTCGGCGGGTTCGATTTGCGTCAGGCAGTTGTAGTGACCGAAGCGGCAGGTGCGCGCCAGGCACGGGCTGCATTCGAGCTGGTGGTAGATCACGCGCGTCTTCGGACCCATCGGCCCCGTGCGAGCAGGATTGGTCGAGCCGAAAATCGCGACGGTCGGGATTCCAAGCGCTCCCGCCAGATGCATGCAGCCCGAGTCGTTACCGATGAACCCATCGCACAGCGACAACAGCGCGATCAGCTCGCCAATACTGGTGTGTCCGGCCGCGATCATCGCGCCCGCGCTGCTCGCCGCCGCGACCTCCTCGCACTTCGCGCGTTCCGACGGCGCACCGACCAGCACGACTTCCGCGTCCTCGCGACTTGCGAGCAAATCG
>NZ_DATDGQ010000065.1:0-13196 GCF_036522015.1 Binatus sp. (SeqCode) | reverse complement strand
AGATCGTAATACTACTTCATTACTCACTCCGGGAATTTATTCCATGTCGACTCCATTTCGTGAACTACTCGACTTCGACGTTGCTACTCTCGCGACAAAGCTGCGCGCGCGGGAAATCTCGCCAGTCGAGTTGACCGAGGCGTACCTCGGCCGAATTGAGCAGACTGACGGACAGCTTCGCGCCTACATCACGGTTACCGATACGCTCGCGCGCAAGGCGGCGAAAAAAGCCGAAGCCGAAATCGCCGCCGGAAAATGGCGCGGGCCATTCCACGGCGTCCCGATTGCGCTCAAGGACCTGGTGTACACCAAGGGCATTCGCACCACCGGCGGCTCGAAGATTCTCGCCGACTTCAAGCCCGATCATGACGCGACGGTGTGGACCCGCCTCAATCGCGCGGGCGCCGTGCTGCTCGGCAAACTCAATCTGCACGAGTTCGCTTATGGCATCACGTCGTCGAATCCGCACTATGGTATCGTCCGCAATCCTTATGCGCTCGATCGAATTCCCGGTGGCTCCAGCGGCGGCTCAGCCGCTGCGATCGTCGCGCGCAGCGCTGCCGCCACCATCGGCACCGATACCGGCGGCTCGATTCGGATTCCCGCCGCGCTTTGCGGATGCGTCGGGCTGAAGCCGACCTGGAGCCGCGTCAGCCGCTACGGGGTTTTGCCGCTGGCATACACGCTCGATCACGTCGGCCCGATCACGCGCACAGTTCGCGACGCCGCCATGATGCTCCAGGTAATCGCTGGCGCCGATCGCAACGATTCCACCTCGAGCCGCGAGCGCGTTCCCGATTTCTCAGCCGGCCTCGACAGCGAAATCACCGGTATGCGCGTCGGCGTGATTCGCGAACTGAACGACGGGCTGAGCGACGACGTCGCGCGCTCGTTCAACACCGCGCTCGAGACGCTGCGATCGCTCGGCGCGACCGTCGATCATGTGTCGATCCCCTCGCTGCCGATGGCCGGAGTTATGAACGGCATCATCACATGGGCCGAGGCGCTCGAGATTCACGAAGAATGGATGCGTACGCGGCCGCAGGACTACGGCGACGACGTCCGCCGCATCCTCGAGATAGGCATGATGACGCCCGCCACCAGCTACATCCGCGCACAGCGCGCTCGCGCGCGCACGCTGGCCGAGTCGATCGCCGTGCTGTCCAATCACGACGTGCTGGTCGCGCCCGCCAGCTCTATCGCCGCGCCCAAAATCGGCACTACTCACATCCTGGAAGCGCGCGAAGATCGAGTGGATGTCGTCGCCGCGATTCTGCGCTTCACGCAGCCATTCAATACGACCGGCCAACCTGCGATAGCTATTCCTACTAGCCTGTCGCCTGACGGACTACCTATTGCAATGCAGATAGTCGGCCGCCCGTTCGGAGAGCCCGAAATAATACGTGTGGCCGCTTCCTATGAACGAGCGCGCGGCGCAATCGCACCTCCGCCAGAGATTGCATGAGACGCCCTACACGATCCGCAGATAGTCCGGTGACGGCAGCGGCGGGAATTTCGCCGACGGCAGGGTCTGATACCAGTACGCCACCGACGCGATGTCGTCCTGCAGCGGCAGGAACTCAGCGCCCTTGCGCGGATCGCCCATCCACCCGAGCGCCTGGATAGTTACCCGAAGGTCGCGCGTGAATCTCACTGGATCCGCTATATGCCAGCGGTACATTCCGAATCTTTGTTGCGACGCGTACAGCCCGTCGGGCCTAATCACTTGCGGCAATCCCGCGTACGGCGTCGTGAACTCGCGATACCCGCCGTGCTCCTTGCCTACGTCAAAATTGTACGAACCGCAGAAGTAATCCTCGGTGCCGGTGCCGCAGATCGTCGGAAACTCGGCGTCGCCGTCGATGAAAAACTTTATCTCGCCCTCGCCCCACCATCCGCTGTTGTGAACTCCCCACGCCATGTAGGTACCGACGTATTGGCCGCGCCCGACGACGCCGTCGACTATCGTGAATACCTCTTTGTACGGCAGCGGATTGACGCGCCGGAACTGCGCGTGGAAGTAGGCCGCATCACTAGGTACTTCAGTGAGTACATAGTTGATTTGATAGAATAGTATCATTGCCGAGTCCGCAGTATTGGTCATAGTAATCAGGCATCGCTTGCGAAATGGCATTTCCCAATAGCAATTGAACGCGCTGCCGGGATTCACGCAAACCGCCAGCGACGAAACCTGCGCATACTTGTTCCATCCGCACGCGAAAAAATCGCCGACTGGACATTCCACCGACGGCTCCGGCGACCCGTCCCAGTAAATCCGCAGGATGCTCGAGCGCCACGCCCCCGTCGGCGTCATCCAGATTTGCGCGATCGCGCCCGGCCCCGAGACGTCGGCCAGCACTTTTACTTCGCCCGGCTCGAGGATGACATACGGCGCAACTTTCCATCCACGGCCCAGCTTCCGCGCCGGACTTTTCGCCGGGTCAGGGACCGCCATCGCGCCCTTGCCCTTTTCGCCGGTCGGATTTTCGGGACATATCGAGCGGCTCTCCGCATTCGAAAGAATCGCGAGATTACCCATGTGCATGCCGAGTCCGTTGAACGATGCCATCGCGAGCGCCTCCTTAATTGCGAGCCGCGCAATTCTAGTCAGGTCACATCGCGATGCGGAAGGATTTGTACGATCGCGCGTTACAGTTCGAGATCGACAGTCACGAAATCGTGGTCGGAGACGCGGCGCATCAGCGGAGTCCGCGGCGGGACGACCGCCGCCGTACCCGCCACCGGGTGCAAATCGCGGACTGCGAGCCAATCAAGTTTCGGCCTCATCGATCGCGGAATCAGTCCGGAAAAAGTGAAGGTCGGGCGATTCGGAACATTGACGCCGTCGATCTCGAGCCCACAATCTCGCAGGACTTCAAACAGGGGTTCGTATGCCTGGGGCGCGCGGAACCGGCCCGGATTCGTGATCATTTGCCGCGCCGTCGCCAGCATATTAGACCCGCTCGACAGCTCGGTGGTTGTAGTATTCAGGTCGCCGCCGAAAACCGCACGGCCCGCCGCGGGAAACGACTCCACGTAAGTCGCCATTTGGCGCGCGCGCTCGGCAGGGATGCATCGGCTGTGCAGATGCGCGAGGCCGACGGTCAATTCTCCACCGCCGACGTTGATTCTTGCGACGATTCCCGTCGGCGTGCCCACCCGCGACTGTCGCCGCTCGGGGCTGAATATGCGCGGCGTGCGCGGATTGTGCATCGGCACGGCGACCACGTCGTCAAACGGCGCAGTGCTCAGGATCGCATTGCCCATGTAGAGGACGATTTCTCCGCTCGGATTCGTGACGCCGAACTCGGGAATGTACGCGCAACTCATCTCGAGCATCGCGGCCATTTCCGCGGCAACGTCGCGGCCTGCCGACGGCTTCGTTCCCGCATTCACCTCGCATAGCAGAATCACATCGGCGTCGCGCAGCGGCGGACGCTTCAGACACGCCACGATTTCGCGGAACCTCCGGCCGCCGGCGGCGTTGAGCAGCACGACTCGCAGCCGCGACTCCGGCCGTCGCGCGTCGCGATTCACGACGATCTGCGGAAAAGGCGGCGTCAGCTTTGCGGCGGCCGCGGTAAGGTCGAGCGCGTTGCGATGCATCGCCGGGAGCTAGTCGGTCAGCTCCTTTTGCAGATCCTTGAACGCCGTAATCGGCGGCGTGCAGGTATGCTCGCGGCAGACGTATCCGGTGACGTGACCGGCGATCTGCCGTTTGTCGCGGACCTGCTCCGGGATGAATCCGGTTTGAGCGGCGGCCGGATCCGCGACAAAGATCGCGAGATTCGGAACATAGATGAGGCCGAGTCGCTCGATCCATTCGAGCACTTCGGACGAATTGTGGTCGCCCACAATCACCACCTCGGTCGGCCCGCGCTGGTAAAGGTCCACCGCTTCGAGCATGTGCGAAAATCCAAACGGCTGCTTCTCGATAAATTCGCGAAACAACTTGAGCGTCCGCTCCGCCGCGACGCGGTAGCGCTCCTCGCCGGTGTAGCCGTGCAGTCTGAGCAGCGCCATCGCCGCCGCGCTGTTGCCCGACGGCGTCGAGCCGTCGAACGCCGCCTTGGAGCGCATGATCAGCGCTTCGTGATCGTCCGACGTGAAATAGAAGCCGCCTTTTTCCTGGTCGATAAACCGCTCGAGGATTACCTCGGCCAGCGTCCGCGCATGCGCCAGATATTTCGCGTCGAGTGACGCTTCGTACACGTCGAGCATCGCGCCCGCCAACTGCGCATAGTCTTCGAGGTAGGCGTTGTGCCGCGCGACGCCGTCTTTGAACGACCGCGTCAGCGCGCGACCGTTCCACATCGATGTCATGATAAAATCGGCCGCGCGCTCCGCCGCTTCGAGATACCGCCGCTCATGCAGCGCGCGATATCCCTCTGCGAATGCACCGATCATCATCGCGTTCCACGCCACCAGGATTTTTTCGTCGCGTCCCGGCTTCACCCTTTGTTCGCGCGCCGCGAATAGTTTGGTGCGAATCTCGCGAATCTTCGACGCCATCTCATCTTCCGTGATCTTGAACATCCGCGCGGCGTCGGCCAGCTCGATCGTGCGATGGGGAATGTTCGCGTCCTCGAAATTGCCTTCGATCGAAATATCGAAATAGCGCTCCGCTATCGCGCCGAGCTCGGGACCAACGACGGCGTCGACCTGCTCCGGCGTCCATACGAAGAACTTTCCTTCCTCGCCCTCGCTGTCCGCATCCTGCGCTGCGTAAAAGCCGCCCTCAGGACTCGTCATCTCGCGCAGAACGTAGTCGAAAACTTCGCGCGCAACACCGAGAAACTCCGGCTCATTCAGCGCACGCCCCGCGTCAAGGTACAAGCGCGCCAGCAGCGCGTTGTCGTAGAGCATTTTTTCGAAGTGCGGCACCAGCCATCGCTCGTCGACGCTGTAGCGATGGAATCCGCCGCCGACCTGGTCGTAGATGCCGCCGCGCGCCATCTTCGACAGCGTGTGCCGAACCATCTCGGCCATCGACGCGTCGCCGTCGGCCGCATGCACGCGAAGAAACAGCGAGAACACGAACGTGTTGGGAAATTTCGGCGCCTGCCCCAGTCCGCCGTTGATGCTGTCGTAGTGCGACGCGAGCGCGCGCGCCGATTCCGCCGCCAGCCCGGGCTTCAAGTCGTCGCCGCTCGGAATGTAATTGGTAATCGCGCCAAGCGCTTCGGTCAGCTTCTCGAGATTGTTGGTGACTTCCTTCGCCTTGTCGCGATACGCCTGCGACACCGCCGCGAGTATTCGTGGAAAGCCGGGCATCCCCTGCCGATCCTCCGGCGGATAGTACGTCCCGCCGAAAAACGGCCGCCCATCCGGCGCGAGAAACATCGTCAACGGCCATCCGCCGCGCCCGGTGATCAGCTGCACCGCGTCCATGTAAATCTGATCGAGGTCGGGCCGCTCCTCGCGATCGACTTTGATCGGAATGAAGTTCTCGTTGATCAGCCGCGCGATCGCATCGTTCTCGAACGACTCGCGCTCCATCACGTGGCACCAATGACAGGCCGAGTAGCCGATCGACAGCATGATCGGCTTGTTCTCGGCCTTCGCACGCTCGAGCGCGTCCGGACCCCACGCGTACCAATCCACTGGATTGTACGCATGCTGCCGCAGGTACGGGCTTTGTTCGTTGATCAACCGATTCGGCTTGCGGCCGACGCGACTCTCGGGATTCTTCGCCTGGCTCATGAATCTAGCATCATACTATCTGCCTCCCGATGCTCTGTCATTCCGGTCGAATCGCCGTATGGCAGAGCAATGAGTGCGCCAGTTACAATTCGCTGCTATGGCCTTCGCTTCCGTACCGCGTGAATCCGCCACGATGCAGCAATCCGCGGGTGACGATCCGCGATTCCGTCTGCGCGCCGGATGCGTCCTCATACTCGCCGCGATTCTGTTCTTCGCCCGCCTCGGCGCGCGAGCGCTGTGGTCGTCGGAATTCCGATGGGCCGAGATTGCGCGCGAGATGATCGTAACGCACAACTATTTCTGGCCGACGATCAACGGCCACGTTTACTACGACAAGCCGCTCGGCTCGTACTGGCTCGTAATTTTTTCGACAGCCTTCACAGGCGGCCTCAACGAGGCTGCTACGCGCCTGCCATGCGCAATCGCGGGACTCCTCGCAGTGGCGCTGCTCATGCTGCTCACGCGACGCCTCTACGACGCTCGCACGGCGATACTCTCCGGCGTCATTCTCGCCACCAGCTTCAGCTTCGTATTCTTTTCGCGCGACGCGAGCGCCGACGTCGAGACCATTGCCGGTGAACTCGCCGCACTGCTGCTCTTCAATCACAACGAACAGCGCGGCGACGGACTCTGGGTCGTCGGCCTGTGGTTGATCATGGCAGCGACCTCACTCACCAAGGGACTGCTCGGATTCGCGCTGCCGCTGCTGATGATCGGCGCCTACTCATGCCTGCGCGACGGCTGGTCACAATTGTTTCAGGAGATTGCCCGCGGCTCGATGGCTGACCGCATGCGGAAACTCGTCGAACGCAATCGATGGTTCTTCAATTGGTACACGGTCATCGGCGTCGCGCTGGGTGGGCTGGTGTACTACATCCCGTTCGAAGTCTCGGCGCGCATGATGGGCACGCAAAAGGGCCTCGCGATGGTCTATCGCGAGAACGTAGTCCGGTTTTTCCATCCGTTCGACCATCGCGGACCCATCTACTTATATGTCTACGTCATCTTCGGCCTGATGGCGCCGTGGTCAGCGCTCTTGCCCGCGGCCCTGGTCGAAACGCACAGCCTCCGTCACGCCAACGCCGAGCCTGCCCGCGCAGATCGATTCGCGCTGGTATATTTCTGGGCGACGTTCATATTTTTCACGCTCTCGGGCTCGCGCCGCAGCTACTACATCCTGCCGATTCTCCCCGCCGCGGCGATGCTGGTCGCCCGAACGCTCGCGTATCCCGGCGAACTACGCTCGACCTTCGCCCGGCGCCTGCTGACAATCGGCTACGCACTCGTTGCATTCGCCGCCGTCGCCGGCATCGTGCTGCTGGTCCCCGCCTGGGCGATTCTACCGAGTCCCTACGACGCGCTCCCGGACTTGCCCGCCAGGTCGGCCTTCATCGTGTTATGGATCGTATCGGTCGCCGCAGTCATCTACTCGATTCGCGGATTCAGCCCATATCGTGTCGCGATTTCGATAGGCACCATCGCGTACCTCGTGATGGCCTACATATATATCTTCGCGATGCCCGCGGCGGAGGCATACCGCGGCGAAAAGTCATTCGGCTACGCGGTGCTGAACAAAATCGGCGGCTCGACCGACCATCTCGTCCTGTTCAAGACCGAGGGACCGCTGTTTTATCTCAATCCCCCAAAGCCGCTTCCCGAGTTCGATGAGAAGCAGGATTTGCGGGAGGCTATCGCAAAGGGCGACGCAAAATGGATGATCGTCCGCCGCCGCGACATGCCGAAACTCGACACTCCGACGACGATTGAGCTCAGTGAGGCATCATATCCGTGGGAGACCGACTACAATTTCCGAAATAAGGTGGTGCTGGTCCGGCTCGGCAACTGATTTACCTCTCCCCGCAGGAGAGGTCGCGCCGATTCTTTGAGGGGGGCGGGCGGGATAGAGTGGCGCGGGCCGCCGTGCCCGCGATCCAATCCTGGTGTGCTATTGCCCTGATGGCCTTCGCTTGGCTGGTACTTGCAGTCGATTCGGATTGTTCGCATTGGCGAATTCAGCCGCGGGCACGGCGGCCCGCGCCACTAAAGGATTCATTGCAAGCCGGGAGTGAATTCGCGTCCGCGCCCTTACAATCGCATCGGCATGACGACGTATGTGTACTGCTGATCCGTCTCCGTTCTGATTACGCCCGGACTCACGTCGTCGCTGAGTCCAAGTTCGACCGTGGAATCCGCACCCTGCGGAATCACCCCGAGTGCCTGCTGCACGTACGACGCGTTGAATCCGATCGCGAATTCTTCGCTCTTGAAATCGACGTCGAGCGATTCGCTGGCTTCTCCGGTTTCGGGACTCGTCGATGAAACCGTCAGCGTCCCGGCCGATAGCGCGAACTTGACGCCGTGGTATCGCTCGCTCGAGAAAATCGCCGCGCGCTTGATTGCTGCGAACAGCAGATCGCGCTTGACGGTGATCTTGTACTTGGACTGCTTGGGGATTACACCGCGGTAGTCGGGGAATTCGCCCTCGACCAGGCGCATCGAGACTTCGGTTGCGCCGCGCTTCAGGTATGCGAGCTGGCCTTCGAGGCTTAAGCGCACTTCGGGTTCGGTGCCGACATCCAGAATCTTGCGCAGTTCCGCGAGACCCTTTCGCGGGATGATCGCGCCGGTCGGCATCGCGAATCCCGGTACTTCGCGCTCGATCATCGCCAGGCGATGCCCGTCGGTCGCGACCATCCTAACCGCTCCGGGCGCGTTGGACTCGACGAACACTCCGCTCAGGTTGTAGCGGGCTTCATCGGGACTGACCGCGAAGATCGTTTTGTCGATCATCTGGGCCAGCACCGTGGCCGGAATTGCCAGTTCGGCCTTGAGCTGTTTTTTCGCGGCGCCCGCATCCTTGCCGGTGCTCTGACTCGGCATCGCGGGGAAGCTACGCGGGTCGAGGCCCATCATTTTGAACTTCGCCCGGCCGCATTTCAGCTCGACCCAATCGCCGTCCAGCGAGGTCAGCGCGACTTCGTCGCCTTCGGTCTCGCGCACGATTTCGAAAAGCTTGCGCGCATTGAGCGTCAGGCTCTTTTCCTTGCCGGAACACGCGACCTGGGTGCGGATTCCGACTTCGAGGTCAGTCGCGCTGAGCGTCAGCGCATTTCCGTTTGGTTCGAGCAGAACGTGGCCAAGTATCGGAACCGTCGTGCGCCGTTCGACGATGCCCTGGACCAGTCCCAAACCGCTAAGCAGCGAAGCGCGCTCGATTGCGAGTCCCATGAATTGTTAGCCCGTCTTCCTATTCCGGATCTTTAGATCTCTAAAAAAGAATAGCAGTAATAGTAGGAGTTGTGGATTTGTGGAGTGATCTTGCAAATGCGCGAAAACGAAGGCCGATCGATCGCTGAAAAGCTGTCGGCGGAAACGCGGCTACTCGACAGGGCCGGCCTTCCGCGCACCGGCCCTGTCGATAGCTCTAACCTTATGCGCACATCCTCCACAGCCTCCTCCACATCGATTCTCACGCCGCATTTGCGCGAATCGATTTAAGCTCGCGCTCGATTTTCTCGATCGAGAGCCGAAAAGCCGAATCACTGGTGACGCGTCGCATGATCAGGTTGTAGGCGTGAATCACCGTCGAATGATCGCGCCCGAAGTGTTCGCCGATGGTGGGAAACGAACTGTCGGTCAGCTTGCGGCACAGATACATCGCGACCTGCCGGCAAAACGCGATGTGCTGGGTGCGCTTCTTCGACTTCAAATCCGTCAGCCGGATATGGAAAAAATCGGAAACTGTCTTCTGGATCGAGTCGATGTCCGGCTTAGCGTCGGAATTTCGAACCAGGTCCTGCAGCGCATTCTTCGCGAACTCCACGGTGATTGCCGATCCGTCGAACGAAGCCAGCGCCGCCAGCCGCGTCAGGCATCCCTCGAGCTCGCGAACGTTCGACGAAACGCTCTGCGCTATATACATCGCGACCTCGGGCGCCAGCCGCAGGTTTTCGAGCACCGCCTTCTTCTGCACTATTGCCACCCGCGTCTCGAGGTCAGGCGGCGCGATATCCGCAATCAATCCCATCTCGAACCGGTTGCGCAGCCGCTCTTCAAGCCCGGGAATTTCGCGCGGAATCTTGTCCGAGGTCAGGATGATCTGATGCCGCTCGGCGTGCAGCGCGTTGAAAGTGTGGAAGAATTCCTCCTGCGTGCGCTCGCGGCCCGCCAGGAACTGCACATCGTCGAGGATCAAGGTATCGACCCGGCGAAACTTTTCGCGAAATTCGTTCATCTTGTCGCGCCGCAACGAACCGATCAGCTCGTTCATGAAAATCTCGGC
Organism: Binatus sp. (SeqCode); assembly: GCF_036522015.1. Classification (GTDB taxonomy): domain Bacteria; phylum Desulfobacterota; class Binatia; order Binatales; family Binataceae; genus Binatus. The sequence goes on along the minus strand of NZ_DATDGQ010000065.1, from coordinate 3,211 downwards.
CGGCATGAACAGCACCTTCTTCGGCCGCTCGCCACTCGCATATATATGGTGTCCGATCGCGGTCACCAGGTGAGTCTTGCCGAGGCCGACTCCGCCATAGATGAAGAGCGGGTTGTATTTCTCGCCCGGCTGGTTGGCCACCGCCTGCGCCGCGGCATGCGCGAACTGATTGGCCGATCCCACCACGAACTCCGCGAAACTGTAGCGGGCGTTCAGGGTCGGATGCCGATCTCCACGCGGCGCGGCCGCCGTCGGCGCGCGATTCGCAGCGGCCACCTTGCCGTTGCCGTTTGCATAGCCGTTCCCGTTTGCGTGACCATTGCCATTTGTATGGCCATTGCCGTTGGCATGACCATTGACTGGGCGTTGGTGCGACGGCGCGACGGCCGCATTCTCGCCGAGCGTCAGCCGCACCTCGATTTCACCGCCAGCTTCTGCCGACAGTGCCGATCGCATCAGGCTCATGTAGCGATCGTTGATCCAATCGCGAAAAAATCGATTGGGCGCTGCGACGGTTACGGTCGATCCTTGATGAGCGACAAAATTAAGCGGCCCGATCCAGGTCTCATATCCAACCTGCCCGAGCTCATCCCGCATGCGGTCACCCGCACGTTGCCACAATCCGTTCATATCGTCTCCCCCTGACCAAACCGGAAGCCAAATCACGCTCCCGAATTAGCGCGCCGACGTTGAATCCGGCGCGAATTACGCACAGTCTTATCCACACCTGTGGATAAGCGGTATTTCCTTCGTTACAACCAACAATTTGACGGCACGACGCGCCGGACTATCAACTTGTCCGGGTTAAGATCGGTTCTGTTATGCCTGGAATTTTCGTTGAGAATACGAGCGATATACACGCGCTTCAAAGGCATAGCTCACGTGCCGCGGGACGAACCTGTCAGTGGAGAATTGGTTCTTGCAAGTACGAAGTGTGCGGCCAAGAGAACGTGATAAACTTATTTCGCGATGAGGACAAGCGCGCAAAAATTTTCGTCGCTATACGCGCGGATTGAAAAGGAAATTTCGCGCACGAGCGATCGCGCGCGATGCGCACGAAATTTCGCATCGATCTCGCGATCGCTCGGATCTGCTCTGGAAGCCATCGTGCGCTATTTCAATTTTTTGCCTCGAGTCGCGATTTTCTCTCACGATGACCGCGCGCGATCAAATTTTGCTTCCCAATCGAAAAAATATTTTCGATCGCTCTGAATTCTTCAAGGAATCGCGGTGACCTCAAGAAAAAAATCAGATGAACTCTTCAACCGCGCCACTGTTAAGATTCCTGGTGCGGTGAATTCTCCGGTCCGCGCGTGGAAGGCCGTCGGCGCCGCGCCCATCTTCATCGAAAATGGCAGCGGCGCAACTCTAATCGACGCCGACGGTAACACTTTTCTCGACTACGTTTGCTCCTACGGCCCTGCGATTCTCGGACATGCTCATCCGCGCGTCATTCAAGCCATTGCTGAGCAGGCACGACTCGGTTTGGGCTTTGGCGCGCCGACCCGGCTCGAGGTCGAACTCGCGGAATTGATCTCGTCGGCGATCGAATGCGCGCAAAAAGTGCGACTCGTCAGCTCGGGAACGGAAGCAGGACTCACCGCGCTTAGGATCGCGCGCGCCGCCACCGGGCGCCCGAACATAATCAAGTTTGACGGTTGCTATCACGGTCACAGCGACTCGATGCTGGTGCGCGCCGGTTCAGGCGGGATGACTCTTGGTCAACCCGACAGCGGCGGCGTTCCATCGGCGCTCGCCGCGATGACGATGGTTGCACGATATAACGCGATTGAGACAGTCGAAGTTTTATTCCGCGCCGCGCCTGAGAAAATCGCCGCCGTGATCATCGAACCGGTCGCCGCCAACATGGGCGTCGTCAATCCCGACCCCGGCTCGCTGAAGGCGCTCGCCGAAATCGCGCACAGCAACGGCGCGTTGCTGATCTGTGACGAAGTTATATCCGGGTTTCGACTCTGCTTCGGCTCGGTTGCCGAAAGTATGGGCATCGCTCCCGACCTCATTATGCTCGGAAAAATAATCGGCGGCGGGATGCCGGTCGGTGCCGTCGCCGGGCCGGCGAAGATCATGGACCTGCTCGCGCCGGTCGGTCCGGTGTACCAGGCAGGGACGCTGTCGGGAAATCCGCTTTCTGTTCGCGCAGGTCTTGAAACACTTCGCATCCTCAAGGAAAACAAACCATATGCCGCGCTCGACGCCGCGGGCGCGCGCCTCGAAGCCGGCCTTCGCGACGCTCTGAAAAAAACAGGACAGCCTGGATGCGTCAATCGATCCGGCTCCCTGCTTACGATGTTCCTCGGCCCAAATCAGGTGCGCGATGCTGACGAAGCTCGCACGTCCGACTCCGCGAAGTTCGCCAGATTTTTCCATGGCATGATCGATCACGGCATAAATATCCCACCCTCCCAGTTCGAAGCCATGTTCCTTTCTACGGCGCACACCAACGCCGATATCGACCGCACGATCGCCGCCGCCGCTGAATCCCTGCAAGACCTCACTACGGGTAGGTACTGAAAAGAATGGCTCTGAGCACTGGCAGGATGATGCGTTTCGCCGCGATTGGCTTCGAGTTCGCATGGCCGATGATCGCTGGCGCGATTCTTGGCCACTATCTCGATCTCTATTTCCACACCGACCCGTGGCTGACGCTCGTGATGTTCCTGCTCGGCGTCTTCATCGGCTTCTACCGCCTGATCCAGGAACTCGCGCTCTTTCAGCGCGAGAACCGCGAGTCTTGATTGCCGTTTGCCAACGTTCCTTCGCCGATGGGAAAATTCTGACCGTCGATCGTGCAAAGCAACACGCATCTTTTTCGGCTCGTGCTCATTTGGCTGTTCGCTGGAACTCTCTTCGCGCAGAGCCTGGGCCGTGGGCTGGCCCACGCCGATTGCCGATTCGGACAAGATTATCCCACTGATTTGAAGTGCTATCTGGTGCAGTTCCCGGGTGGTGAGTGCTACGACTCCTACTTCGGCTTCAGCGGCCCGTCGGATTTTTCAAAAGCGCTCCAGTGCTTCGAAGGTCAAAAGACGTGGCCCTATCCGGTCGTGATGTACCTGAACGGACAAGGCAGCCCCCGGAACGTGCAAAAGGCTGAGCATTGGTTCGCAGCCGGTCAGAAGATGGCGCCGGTTGACTGGCCTGCCGAGTGGACCGCCGCTGAACTGTCCTCGCTCAAGCAGGCGATCGAAGA
>NZ_DATDGQ010000064.1:0-11373 GCF_036522015.1 Binatus sp. (SeqCode) | reverse complement strand
ATCGCCGGCGGTATCGCGGTGGACTCGAACGGGAACCTGGTGGTGGCCGGAGTCACCTGGTCAACGGACTATCCGATCACGCCGAATGCGTTCCAAGTGGCGAATCGAGGCAACAAGAACAGCTCGACCAATGCGTTCCTGACAGTGATCGATCCGCTCGGCGTAACGTGTCCGACGACGTTCCCAACGCCTACTGCCACCGCCACTGCGACGGGAGGCACTCCGACGCCTTCGGCGACTGCAACCGCGACCGCGAGCCATACACCTACGGCGACCGCGACCGGCGGCACGGCTTCGGCAACTGCAACTGCGACCAAGACTGCAACCGCGACAGCGACCGCGACCAAGACTGCGACGGCAACGGCCACTGCGACGTCGACGGGCGGCACGCCGACGGCGACTGCGACAGCGACCAAGACTGCAACTGCGACGGCCACGGCGACGTCGACGGCAACTGCGACGTCAACGGGCGGCACGCCGACGGCGACTGCGACGGCGACCAAGACTGCTACCGCGACAGCGACCAAAACCGCCACCGCGACGGCCACGAGCACCGCGACGCCTACCGCGACTGCGACCGGCGCCACTTCGACGGCGACTGCGACTGCCACGGCGACGCAAACTGCGACGGCCACGGCGACCCAGACCGCAACGCCGACGGCTACTGCGACGCCTTTGGGCACGCTGTCGTTCAAACCGGATCCTGTGAGCTTTGGCAGCAAGGACAAGGTTGGTAAGACCAGCAAAGCCAAGAAGGTAACGATCAAGAACACCAGCTCCAAGAGTTCCAAGCTCAGCGTTATGATCACCGGAGAGACGACGTCGGCTCCATTCGCGGTTAAATCGCAGTGCAGCAAAACGCTGGCGCCGGGAAAGAGCTGTACGGTTCAGGTGACCTTCACTCCGCCGGATGACGGCGTCCATAGCGGAGAGTTGATCGTCAACGACGATGCGACGGGAGCACCGCAGATGGTCCCGCTGACGGGGACTGGCCACTAGCAGGGGTCGGTATCGCAACTAACAACGCGCGCGACGAAGCGGCGAGCCATCGGGCTCGCCGCTTTACTTTTGGCTAATAGCCAGGCGGCGGAGCAGGTAGTCAGATTACCAGTCCGCGATGAGCCCGCACCGCGAGTGAGTACCTGTTGCGCGCGCGAGTAAGGCGCACCGGCGCGGCGAAGGCGTTGGACAGAGTCGCGGAAGTGAGTACTCGGCCGCGAGGTCCCGCGGCGAGCACGCGACCCGCCTTGAGGATCAGCACGTGCGAGAAAATCGGCACGATCTCCTCGACGTGATGGGTCACCAGCACCATCGTCGGCGCGCCGCGGACGCGGGCGAGGCGTCCGATGAATTGCAGGAAGTGCTCGCGCGCAACGGGATCGAGTCCGGCGCACGGCTCGTCGAGGATGAGCAGGCGCGGCGACGCCATCAGCGCTCGTCCGATCAGTACGCGCTGACGTTCGCCCTGCGAGAGAAATCGCCACGGACGCTCGCGCAGCTCGCGCGCCTCGATTCGCCGCAATATAGCGTCGACAGCGCGCCGATCCTCGTCGCGCATCTCGCCCCAGTAGCCGATTTGCGCATAGCGTCCGCTGACGACGGCTTTGAGCGCGGTTTCATTGTCGTCCATCATCTGATGGACGCTCGAACTGACCAGCCCTATCCGCGTCCTCAGCTCGCGCCAGTCAAACCGTCCATAGGTTTCGCCGAGCACGCGAATTTCTCCCGCGGTCGGCGGCAGATATCCGGTCAGGGCGCGCAGGAGCGAAGTTTTGCCCGAGCCATTGGCGCCGAGGATCGCCCAATGCTCCCCGCGCACGACGCGCCAATCGATCGACTCGAGGATGACATCCTCGCGCTCGACCCGCAGCGCGGTAACTTCGATCACAGGCACAGTGGATTTCATCGTGGGCGAATTTCTAACAGGGCGATGCAGATAAATGCGAGCGCGCTTCAAATCGTAACCTCTCCTTGTACGAGGAGCTTTGCGTAACCGCAGCGGACGGTCGGAGCAGAAGCAGAATCTTGAGTCGCGCGCGAAGAACGCGCGCTGTATAAGGACCCTCACCTTCGATCCTCTCCCTAACAGGGAGAGGGGAAGAACTGCGAGCCGGGTTATGCAAAGGTTTCTTGTCCGAGGAGAGGTCGGCGTAAGCCGCGTAGCGGTGTCGCCGGGAGAGGTGCAACGCCGGACATCGCCCCAAGCTCAACTCGTCTAACCACAAAGTCGTCGACATCGAGTCCTTTGTGTCTCCTCTTCCTGTGAGGAGCGCTGCGCGATTTCAAAACCGGAACCGGCTTCGCTGGCGCGAAGCTGTCCGGAGGCCAGAAGCCATGTCCTCCGCTCGCGATGCTCGCTTCGTCAGGATGATAAACTGGCGCTCGCAGTTGCTCGCGACGTCCGCCCCTTCAAATGAGGAGGCCGCGGGCACGGCGGCCCGCGCCACTGCACTGTGGCCTGCGCCACTGCACTGCGGCGCGAGGCGCTTTCAGGGCTGGCCGACTCCGTTGATTTAGTGGCGCGGGCGGCCCTGCCCGCGGCTCCGAAGAAAGCGCGGTGTCAACTTTTTATGTTCTTCAGTCCACCGATGGGCACAAAAGTTCAGGGATGAACTGTTCAGCCTTATGCAATCTCTCATCTCGGTGCACAATGCCCCTCGATGGAACACCTCATTACACGCACCGGCGGTGAAAACGAGACGCGGGCGGGCAAACTGATTCCTTCGTTCGTGATCGATACCGCCGGTGCGCCCGCCTCCGCACCCGCGCCGGGAGAGGAAACCGCAACGGCGCCGGAATGGATCGAATTGCTGCCGGGCGGCGTGTTCTACGGCCGCGACGGACGCGGACCGTTTCGCCTCGACGATCCGGCCGCGGTGATCGCGTCGACCACCGCGTTGCAAATGAATGCCGGCATCCCGATCGACTACGACCATGCCACCGATTTCGGCGCACCCGAAGGGCGGCCCGCTCCCGCCGCGGGATGGATTCGCGAACTCGAAGTGCGCGGCGGCGCGGTATGGGGACGCGTGGAATGGACGGCGCGGGCGGCAAGTTCGATCGTGGCGCGCGAGTACCGGTACGTCTCGCCGGTGTTCCAGTTCGATCCGAAGGACGGAAGCGTGACGCGGTTGCTGCGGGCGGGACTGACCAACAATCCAAATCTTCATTTGACCGCGATAGCGGCGTCGCGGACAGCGGCGGCCGACAACGAAACGAAGGACCAACGCATGGAATTTCCAATTCAGGAATTGCGCGAGCTGCTTAACCTCGAGGGCGACGCGTCGGCGGCGGAAGTCGTCGCAAAAGTGCGCGAGCTGCGCGCGGCCGGCGATGCGGCGTCGTCACAATCGACTAGCACGCAGGCACACGACCCCGCGCATTACGTGGCGATCGCGGAGTTCGAGCGCGCCCTCACCGAGCTCAACGCGCTCAAGGCCGAGCGCGCGCGCGAACGCGCCGCGCATACGGTCGAGGAGGCGATTCGCGCGGGCAAGGTCGTCCCGGCCCAGCGCGAGTGGGCGATTGCGTACTGCGCCGCCGACGCGCGCGGCTTCCAGGCCTTCGCGGCCAAGCAGCCGTCGATCGTCGGCGAAAACCTGGGCCTGGGTGGCGAGCCTCCCGCCGATCGCCGAGGCGGCGGGCTCAACGCAGCCGAACTCGCAATCTGCGCGCAGCTCGGGCTCAAGCATTCGGAATTCGTGCGCCGCAAACGCGGACGCGCGGACTTCCTGAGCCTCGAACGGGCCGACCTTGATCTCCGAAACGCAGCGGTTCGCAGCGCGGACCTACGAAACAACCAGGATTAACTCGCGCCGCGCGCGGCTCTGAAGGCCGCCGGCGCGCATCAACAAGGGTGAAAAGATGGCGGCTCTAACCAATTCGCGAAACACGCCCGAGATGGCCGATGGCGGCAGGATGCGCGTTTACCCGGTCGAGGCGAACACCAACGTTTACCTCGGCGGAATCGTCGCGCTGAATGCGGCCGGCAACGCGGTGCCGGCGTCGGCGACGACGACCGTTGCCAACGCGCTCAAGGTGATTGGACGCGCGGAATACGTGAAAAGCGGAATCCCCGGGCAGAACGCGATCAACAATCCCGGCGCTGCCGGCGCGATTTCGATCACGGCGCGCAAGGGCGTGTTCCTCTACGCGACGGACGGCACGGTCGGCGCGGCGCAGGTCGGGCAGGTGTGCTTCGCGCTCGACGACAACAACGTCACCGCCACCGATCGCGCAAGCGGCGCGAACGTTCAGCAGTACGCAGCGGCCGGCGTGGTGGTCGCGATCGATCCGAGCGGCCAGGTGTGGGTGGATTTCTGGCACTAGGCAACCGCATCCGCGTAACGATGACGTTCACCGAATAAGGAAGAATCAGATGGAAATCAGTGCAGCGAATCTGACCGCGTTGTTCACCGGCTTCGACGTCGTCTTTCAGCGCGGGTTCGAGAAGCCGCCGTCATACTACGAGCAAATCACGAGCGTCGTGCGATCGGCGTCGCGCCAGACTACCTATCCGTGGCTCGGCCGCACTACCAAGTTCCGCGAATGGCTGGGCGACAGAGTAATCCAGGCGCTCGAAACGCATGAGTACACAATAGTCAATCGCAACTTCGAAGACACAGTGGCTATTGATCGAAACGACATCGAGGACGATACCTACGGCGCCTACGAGCCGATCATCGAGCAGCTCGGCTGGGACACCAAGGTGCATCCGGACATGCTGCTGTTCGCGATGATCAAGGACGCGGTCGCAAATCCGGGCGATGTCGTGGGTTTCGACGGAGTGCCGTTCTTCTCGGCGACTCATCCAGTCGGCCTGATGGGCCAGGCGGGAACCACGGCGGCGAATATCAACTCGAGTGGTTCGGGTGCGTACTGGTACCTGATCGACGCGTCGCGGGTGATTCGTCCATTCATCTTTCAGCTGCGGCGCGAATACGCAGTCACGCGAATGACTAACGTCGCGGACGAAGCGGTGTTCAACCGGCGCGAGTTCCGCTACGGCGTGGACGGCCGCGCCAACACCGGCGTCGGGCTGTGGCAGTTGGCGTACGCCAGCAATACCGATCTCAGCAACCCGACCAATTACGGCGCCGCGCGCGCCGCCATGAGAGCGTTCAAAACCGACGCGGGACAGCCGTTTGGCGCACTATCGAGCCGCAGCGGCGTGTACCTGCTGGTGCCACCGGTGCTCGAAGAAGTTGCGCGGCAATTGCTGAACTCCGAATTCATGGCCGGCGCCGGCGCGAGCGCGAGCGTCGCGACTTCGAATATCTGGCGCAACAGCGCGGACCTCATCGTCAGCGAGTTCCTGGCATAAGGGCGCGGCGATGGACTCAAGTTTCCCTGAGCCGGCGTATCGCGGGTTCCCTCCTGCCCGCGCCGCCGGAGTGCATGGCCACTCTCCGCGGGCGCAAGTCAGTTGTTCAGCGCCCGCGGAGAGACCTGACGGATTGAGGTCACGACTGTGAGTTACGCGACGGCGCAAGACATGATCAATCGATACCCTAATCGAGATCTTGTTCAACTGACTAATGAAGATCCCACGGCGACGACGGTAAACAACACGCCGATCACGCAAGCGCTGGCGGACGCGTCAGCCGAAATCGACGGATACATCGAAGGGCGCTTCACACTTCCGCTGACCGATCCGCCAGCCGTCCTCAACCGTCTCACCACCGACATTGCGATGTACCGTCTGCAGTCGCTCCGGCCTCTGCACGACCTGGAAGACGCGCGCAAACGTTATGAGGACGCGGTCGCGATGCTCAGACAAGTTGCGGCAGGCGAGCTCACCCTCGGTTTCGCCGCCGACGGAACGGAACCGCCGGTTGGAGGGTCGGTGGAAACCGTGCAGGGACCGGAGCGCGTTTTCGACCGCGACAAGCTGAAGGGCTACTGAGATGGGTGTCATGCTGGATGCGCCAAGGAACGGCGTAGTCTTCACGCCGCCAACTGCGATCGACATCGCGACAATCGAAGACGCGATCGTCAATCAACTGCGTTCGCAAATCAGCTCGATCGAAATCGCGCACTACCCAGATCGTCCCGAGAGTTGGCGCATGACGCATCGCGTGGGCGCGGCGCTGGTGATGTACAAGGGCGCGCGATACGGCGATTTGCTGGACACCGCGGCGACAATCCAGGAACGCAAACTCGAGTTCGAAATTTCGGTGATGATGCGCGATCTGGGCTGGTCCGTCGGTGGCGACCCATCAGGTCCGAGTCCCGGCGCATACACAATCATCGAGGCGATCCGCACAGCGCTGTCGGGCTATCAGATCCCCGGCTGCCGCAAGATGTACGCGGTGAACGAAAAATTCGTGAAGCGTCACAAACAGGGTGGCGTGTGGACCTACTCGTCGACCTTCGCGCTCAGCACAGTGGCAGTCGAAGCCTCGAAGCCCGACAACTTTCCGCTCTTCATCAGGGGCATCGCGCTGGAAGAGGGAGGAGAGAGCACGATCACAGTGGGCGCGTCCTCCTACACGTTCAACTCGAGCCTCCAGGTTCAGCTACCGCAGGGCAACGTGTTTGCCGTGAGCATCACGGGTCCCGGCGGCGGCGCGCTGATCCAGGGTACTGACTTCTCAGTGGATCGCGCGAATGGAATAGTCACTGCGATCCCGGGCGGTGCGGTGTCCGCCGGCGATACGGTGCAGATCGCATACGCATACGCGGAAGAGGCTATCGCAGTTACGGGCCAGAGCGCGCCGACTAACTAATCCGGACAAATAGTAACTCGATCCAACTGAGTAAAGGTGATACATGCCAGCCAGTTTCCTGCACGGAGTTGAAGTAATCGAAGTACCGAACGGGCCGGTGCCGGTCACGGTCGTTAAATCGGCGGTGATTGGATTGGTGGGGACGGCCCCGGCGTGGGCGGTCGCGTCGCCATTGGTCGCAGCGGCGCTCGATACGCCGACGCTGGTTTCGTCGGCGCTCGACGCGGCAGCGTTCGGGCCGGTGGTTCGCGGATACTCGATCCCATATGCACTCACGGCGATCCAGGCGCAAGGAGCGGGGCAAGCGATCGTCGTCAACGTGTTCGATCCAACGATACACTTTACGGCGATAGCCGCGACCGCATTCACCTTCAACACCCAGGGAACTATCAACCTCGGGCACATGGGGGTATCGAGTGTAGTAGTCACTAGTAATCCCGCGGGTACTACATATGTGGCGAATACTGACTATACGCTCGACGCGGTGAACGGCGTGGTTACGCTGGTGCCGGCCGGATCGGGAGGACATATTGCGCCCAGCGCCAGCGTGTTGATTGCGTTCCGCTACGCTGATCCGTCGAAAGTGGTGGACGCTGACGTGATCGGGGCAATCACCGGCGGCGTGTACACGGGGATGCAGGTATTTCAGACGACCTACGGCATCCTGGGATTCTTTCCCAAGATACTGATAGCGCCGGGCTACTCACAGGACGCCACGGTTGCGGCTGCTCTCACGGCGATGGCCACGAAGGTTCGTGCGATGGCGCTAATCGATTCGCCGCCGGCGACATCGGCGGCTGCCGCAATAACCAATCGCGGAGTGGTGGGCAGCAGCTTCGCAACGTCGAGCAGCCGAACGATTCTTTGCTATCCGCAAGAGACGTTCTTCGACATGGGAATCGTGCCGACGGGAGTGACGCTGAACGCTTCGGGACTGCCGCTGACATCGCAGTTCAACGCGAACGCCGTCGCGCCATATTCGCAGTGGGTGGCTGGAGCGATGGCGGCCAAGGACCTGGCGCAGGGTTACTGGTGGTCGCCATCCAACACCGAGGTCGACGGAATGCTCGGGCCCGACGTTCAGTTGTACGCGTCGATTCTCGACGCGTCGTCCGACACCAACAATCTGAACGCGGCGGGAATCGTCACAGTGTTCAACGCATTCGGCACGGGACTGCGGGTTTGGGGAAACAGGAGCGCGGCGTACCCGACGGCCACCACACCGGACAACTTTATCTCGGTCCGCCGAACGATGGACGTAATCGAAGAATCGGTGGAGCTGGCGATGCTGCAGTTCATTGACCAGCCGATCTCGAACGCGCTGATCGATGCGATCCTGGCCAGCGCAAACGCGTTCATCAGGTCGCTCATCCAGCGGGGAGCTTTGGTCGCGGGCGCCGCAAGTTTCAACCCGGCGGAGAATCCGTCGGCGCAGATCGCGGGTGGGCAGCTGGTTTTCGATATCGACGTAATGCCTCCACCGCCGGCGGAAAGAATCACCTTCGAAGCATTCATCGATGTGACGCTGTTACAGCAACTGGGGAATACGAGTCCGATCACCGTAGCGGCGGGAGCGGTTTCTTAACTCGTCCTGACGCTAGAGGAATTGAATGAATATCCAGATCAACTCACTGACTAATGCAAATATATATATCGATGGGGTCGGCCTGCTTGGCCGAGCGGAAGAGATCGAGATCGCCAATCCCAAGCACAAGATGATTGACTACAAGGGGTTGGGGATGGCTGGTACGGCCGAGTTGTGGGCGGGGGTGGAAAAGCTGGAGTCGAAGATCAAGTGGTCGTCGTTCGACGCCGATACGCTCGCGATGTCCTCGAGCCCATTCCAGACACATTCTTTCCAGGCGCGCGGGAACCTGGAGCAGTACACCAGCCAGGGGCGAACCGCCCAGCTCCCGGTCGTGTACCTGATGACCGGAATCTTCAAGGACGCCGGCAGTCCAACCTTCCGTCAGCATCACATGGTCGAGACTACGTCAGTAGTAAGTATCTATCACTGCGAGCTATTCGGCGCTTGAGTCCAAATATACTTGTACGACGTATTCGCGAATATCTACGTGGTAGGCGGAGTCGATCAATTGAGTACCTTCCGATCGAACCTGGGCGGGTGAAGTACTACGTCAATGAACCGGCAAGACGGGAGCGAAGATTTATGAAGACCGACGAAACGATTGTGAATGGAGTCCGTATCGGTGGCGCGGAAACGAAAGAAGGAGAAGAGGTCCGGACGATTGACCTGCCGTCGGGAGCGCGCGCGGAGGTGCGGAAAGGATATGGGCGCGATCTGATGCGGGCGCAGCGGGCAGCGGCAGGAGGCGATGCGAGCGCGGTGGTATTTGCGCTGATTGCGGAGGTGGCGCGCGTGGATGGACGCAAGATCGTGTACGAAGACGTGCTCGAGATGGACCTTGCGGACGTTATGGCGCTGCAGGCTGAGGTGATTGACGAAAATTTCGACCGCCCTCCGCAGCGAGCTTCGCAGGCCTCGTCCAATCCGGATTCTCAGTCCGGGAACTGAGCGGGATGGACTTTGCGGAGCTGTCGTACTGGCTGGACGCAATGACCGACTATGAACGGATGCGCGTCGAACGCGGCGGAGGGGACGAATCGTGAGTAGTAATTGCAGTGACTATCGTGAAATGCACCAAGTGACTAATCAAGCGAGACGGTAAGGCGATGGGAATAAGACTATTCGTGGGCAATCTGAGTTTTTCGCTGGGCGACGGGGATTTGCGCGAAGCCTTTGCCGAAATAGGCGGAGTAGATCGAGCCGAGGTCGTGCGCGACCGGTACGACGGGCGCTCGCGCGGGTTCGGGTTTGTCGAGATGAAAAATGAGGACGACGCCGCAGTAGCGCTGCGAGCGATGAACGGCAAGGAACTCGCGGGACGTCCGCTGCGAGTGGAGGCGGCGACCTCTCAACGCCGTCCATTCGACCGCAACGCGGCGCGAGCGCAATAGAGAACCTCCCAAGGCGGGGCGTCAGAGTCATCAGATGGCGAGGGAATCCAGGACTATCAACTCGACGGCGAGAAATGGCTGGCCGGCTTCGGCGCACGCGTTCAAGAATCTTGAACGAGTGGCTAACATCGCGCGCAACAACATTCGAGTCACGCAAGCGACTGCGAACATCGCGCTGCCGGGAGAATATCGCTGGCAACTTCCTGCCGATGGCTCATTGTCGAAAGGCGAGCATTCTTTTGAGCCTGGATTTCTTCTGCTGCCGCGAACCGCCAACGATGGCTCCAGGAACGGCTTAGCTGCCGCATCGAACCGGAATCAGCGTGACAATGGGATGAGGATCGCCAGGGCCGAGGCCGGTTGGTCTCGCACGGCGGCGATGGTCGATGCGGGCGCGCGCTTGCACCGACAGATTTCGGATTTGTCTGGCGCGCTAAGTGCTCTGTTGCGGGCTGAGCGCTCGGGTGGATCGGCCAGCGCGGGGCGAGCGATTGCAGACGGGCGAAAATACGGAGAGCTGAGTTTGCCTTCGAAGACTGATCCGACGAGTCGAGCGCGCGAGAGTCTTGAAGGGAGGCGACTGTCTTTCGGCCGGCCGGATTTACGAGCGAACGTTCGCGTCGCTCCGTCCAGTCCTGGAGTGATTCCGCCTACAAATGTTTCGCAGCGCGAGTTCGCGCGGCCGTCGAGTTATGGTCGCGTTTCAGACGCCGGCAGCGGACGCGCGGGCATCACTATCAACTCATCGCCGACAGTCGTGATCAATGCGGGAGCGGGCGGCGCCGTTCAAGATGACCTGATTGGCGCATTGCGGACACATCGCGAAGAGCTGTTCGATCAATTGAAACGAGAAGCGGTGCGGCGCGAGCGGGCGCAATTCTGAGGAGAGATCATTTGTTCGCAGCGTTGGGTGAAATTCAATTCGAAGTGGTGGGTTCTCCTGAAGCTTACGAATCCGCGGGGGCGTACGATTTCGCCGAGCAGAGGGTGGTTGAGAGCAAGCCGCAGCTGCAATGGGTCGGCGACGATTTGGAGCGGCTGAAGTTTGAGCTGACCTGGCACGCCACTTTCACGAATCCGGCCGTGCAGCTGGCGCGATTGCGCGCGACGGCAGCGGAGCATCTGGCATTGCCGCTGGTGTTCGGCAACGGGGGCTTCCGCGGATTCTTCGTCATCGAATCGATCAAGGTGAAATCGCAGCAACTGTCGGCGAGCGGTGCGCCGATCGCGATTCGGGTCGCACTCGCGCTCAAGGAATGGATAGCAAATCCTCTGCTGCTTTCCAGCGCAAAGCCGCTGACAGCATTCTCACCGCTGGGAATCACGACGGCGTCGGAGGCGATTGGGGCAGGCGGAAACGGATTCACGCCAGGCGTGTCGGCATTACTCAGTACTCTATTGGCGACAGGCGCAAGCGGTCCGAGTCTCGAAGCGGGCGACGTGCCGACAACTGTCATCGTGAGGAGTGTGCGGCGATGACGCAGACGGGACAGTTCATACTTCACGTGACGACGGCGGGTGAGCGGTGGGACCTCTTAGCCTGGCGATACTATGGCGATCCGACTGACTATTCGCCGATCATAATGGCTAATCCGAATGTGGCGATCGAGCCGGTGTTCGACGCTGGAATAGCGATAGCGGTGCCGCTCCAGCAGAAGAGCTCCGT
>NZ_DATDGQ010000063.1:0-5176 GCF_036522015.1 Binatus sp. (SeqCode) | reverse complement strand
GCTGGATGCCTTGTCGTGCAGGCGTTCTTCGCGGCCTCGGAGATTGCGCTGGTTTCCGCGGACGATTTGAAAGTTCGCGCTGGCAGCGAAAGCGGACACGTACGCTCGCGAGTGTTGGACGAACTGCTGGTCAATCGCGATCGCTTGCTGGCACTCACTCTCACCGGCACCAACGTGGCAACGGTTATCGCGGCGGTCGTGCTCACCAGCTTTCTGCATCAAACCAGGCCGCACCTGATCTATCTCGCGCCGTTTATCCTGACTCCCATCACGCTGGTGCTCGGCGAGTCGATACCGAAGCTGCTAACCCTTACCAATCCGCACACGTTCGCGCTGTATGCTGCGCGGCCGTTGCGCTTCCTCGCGACGATTCTCGCGCCGCTGCTCTACGTTGAGACTCTTTTGAGCAGATTGCTGCGGCGGCTGGCGGGTGTGCCGGCCGACGCCGAGAGCGTGTTTCTGAGCCGCGACGATTTGGCCAGGTTGATGCGGCGACGGCCGAGCGACGGATCCGAGCAGCCGCACCATGACGCCATTCTGCCCGCCGAGCAGTTGATGATCAGCCGCATCTTTCGCTTCTCGCAGGCCGAGGCGCGCAAGGCGATGGTGCCTCTGGTGGGCGTTGACGCGGTGCCGGAGGAAACCTCGCTGGCGGCGGCTATCGAGACGGTCCGCCGCGAAGGCTTCAGCCGCATCCCGGTTTTCCGCCGTCGAATCACCGATATTGTCGGAGTCGTTCACGTCTTCGATCTTTTGCAGGCGCCCGATCTCAGCCGCCCGGTGAGCGACATCATGCGGCCGGTCAGCTATTTTCCCGAATCGATGCCGCTCGACGAAGCGCTGGTCGCGATGCAACGCACCGGAGAAAATCTCTCCGTGATCGTCGATGAGTACGGCGGCTCGGCTGGAATTCTCACCCTGGAAGATCTGATCGAGGAGATCGTCGGCGATATCGAAGACGAACATGACCGCGGCGAGGAGCTGGCCAAAGTAGTCAGTCCGCGGGTGCTTTCTGTGATCGGGCGGGCACCGATTACGGAGCTGAACGAGCGCTTCGGCCTCAAGCTTTCGGAAGCGGATGAGTATGCTACGATCGGTGGACTGGTGGTCGAACGACTCGGGCATATTCCCAAGCCCGGCGAAAAGTTAATTGAAGGCGAGTTGACAATCACGGTCACGCGCAGCGACGCGAGGGCCGTGCGCGAATTGATGCTGACCCTGGCGCATCCGATCCGCCCCGAACTCCTCAGGCGGCGATGACCGAAAAGCGAATTCGCGAAATCCTCGACGGCGTCGCCGCGGGCAAGATGACTCCCGCTGCGGCGTTCAAGCACATCCGCGATCTGCCGTTCGAGGATCTTGGTTTTGCCAAGCTCGACAACCACCGGAGCATCCGGCGCGGAATTCCCGAAGTGATTTTCGGTGAGGGTAAAACTGCCGAGCAGCTTGCGGCGATCGGAAATCGCGTCCTTGCCTCGGGAACGAATCTCATTATCACGCGGCTCGACGCGGACAAGGCGCGCGTCGTCAAGCGCAAAATCCGCGCGCTGGCGTACCATGCGGATGCCCGCATCGGCGCGGTGGTGAAGGAGCGCGTGAAGCCGTCGGGACAGGGCATCGTGATGGTGATGAGCGCGGGCACCTCCGATATTCCTGTCGCCGAGGAAGCCGCGCTGTGCGCAGAGCTGTTCGGCAATCGTGTCGCGCGTGTCTATGACGTCGGCGTCGCGGGGATTCATCGCCTGACCGCGAACCTCGAGACGATTCGCGAGGCGAGCGTGCTGATCGTCGTCGCGGGAATGGAAGGCGCGCTGCCTTCGGTCGTCGCGGGGCTGGTCGACAAACCGGTGATTGCGGTGCCGACCAGCGTTGGCTACGGCGCGTCGATGGGCGGGCTGGCCGCGCTCCTGGGAATGCTCAATTCGTGCGCCAGCGGCGTGACGGTCGTCAATATCGACAACGGGTTCGGCGCGGCGCTCGCTGCCACGCTGATCAATCGCGTCGGAATCGAGCGCGACGGACGCTGATGGCGAAGCGCACCTCAATCACCAGCGGGCGCGCGCGCCGCGCGATCAAGATGGGCGAACTCGCGTCGCAAGTCGGCTCCAGCTACCTGTGGAATCAACTGCGGCGGCCGTTTCTCAGTGCGCCCGCGCGCGATCGCGAGCTGCTCGAGACTCACATCCGCAACGCGCAGCGAATTGTCGAAGGCTCCCAGCAGCTCCGCGGCGCGTTCATGAAGCTCATCCAGATGCTCTCGATTCGCAAGGACCTGCTGCCGGGCGAGGCGCTCGACGTGCTGCGCGCGACGCAATCGAGCGTGCCGCCGATGAGCTACGCGACTATTTCGGAACAGATTCGCAAGGAGATTGGCAAGCGGCCCGAGGCGCTCTTCAGGAGTTTCGATCAGACCGCGTTTGCCGCCGCGTCACTCGGCCAAGTGCATCGGGCGGTCACGCGCGACGGCGTCGACGTCGCGGTGAAAGTCCAGTATCCCGGTGTCGAAGATACCGTCGAGCAGGACCTGCAAAACCTCAAGCTGCTGCTGCGAACGTTGCAGGCGCTCGGCCACGACGTGATGCGCCAGCAAATCGACACCGCGTCGGTGTACAAGGAACTCGAGCAGCGTCTGCGCGAGGAACTCGACTACGTCAACGAGGCGCGCAACGTAGTCGAGTACGGGCGGCGTCTCGGTGCTGACGGCGAGATCATGATTCCGCGCTACCTCAAGGAGCTGAGTTCGCGGCGCGTGCTGACCATGACGTATCTCGACGGCTATCCGCTGGCGGACGTGATGGGGCTGGAGGTCGATGCTGAGTTGCGCGAGTGGGTCGCGACGAAGATTCACGAGTTCGCGTGGCGGCAGATTCTCGAATTTGGAATGCTGCACACCGATTTTCATCCGGGCAATTATCTCGTCAGCCATCATCCGCGGCTTGGGGTGCTCGACTTCGGCTCGATTCGCCGCTTCCCGGAGCCGGTACGCAAGGCGAACCTGCAGGTCGCGCGCGCGATTCTGAGCGGCGACGACAAATCGCTGGCGGCCGGGATGGTCAAGCTTGGCTATCTCGATCGCAGTCAGGATGCGGCGCCGATGGTCAAAATCATCCACATCCTGTTCGAGCCGATGAGAGTGGATCGCGCCGTCGATCCGCTCGAATACGACACGGTCGGCAAGGCGGCCAAGGTGGGAGAGCTGGCGCTTCAGAACCAGCTGTACAAATCTCCCGCGCACAGCGTGTTCCTGATTCGCGCACTGGTCGGGCTCGAGGGAATCACGCGCGGACTCGCGGTGAAAACCAACTACCGCCAAATCTTCGCGGACTGCGTCGAGCGAATCCCTGGATGACCGATATTCTCGCCGCGCTTGAGCGTCATCGCGACCATCATTTCAGACGGGTCGCGACGCGGCGCGTTACCGGCGAGAAGAGCGCGCTCAAATTCATCCAGGAGGTCGGATTCTGCGCCGGGTTCACCGCCGGGATGGGCGTGCCGTGCATGCGCGAGGCGATCGCGGGAACGCGCGAACCCTCGATGCCCGAGCACATCCAGCACGACTATGCGATCGGGATGACGTGGCGAATCAAGGACTCGCTGCCGCAGCGCCGCGCGGTGTACTACGGCAAGGTGATCGCGCGACGTCCGAGTTTTATCGCGCGCGATTTGCTCGGCGCGTTTCTCCGGCTGCGTATCGAGCCGGGCGGCTATCGAAAGCTGTACCTCGGCGGCGGACTTTCGCATTGCGGCAAACTCGTGATGGACGCGCTGTCGAAGCGCGGGGCCGCCGAGACTCGAGTGCTGAAGTTGTCGAGTGGCTACGCGCAACCGTCGCGGCGGGCGGTCTTCGATCGTGCGATGGCGGAGTTGCAGGAAAAATTTCTCGCGCTCAAGGTGGACGAGCGCTCCGACCCGTTCAGCTACGTGTGGGATACGATGGCGCATCGATGGCCCGACGCGATTGCGGAGGCTCGCAAGCTCACGCGACAGCAGGCAGCATACGCTATCGTCGCCAAATATTTCGAGACCGCGGCGTTCGGGAGCGAGCGCGCGATCGCACGGCTGCTCGGAATCGACGCGGCACTGGTCGAAGGAGCTGCGCGCCGACTCGAGCGCGAGGGCGCAATTGCACGCGGCGTGCGAATCGACGGGCACCCCGGCGCGATCAGCTTGCTCGCCAGCTTTGCGCCGTAGCAGTTGGCGCTTGTCGGCGCACGCTGTTTCGGTCTAAGAATCGAAGAGCTCGACGAAATCGCGCGAAGATTTCAATTCGGAGGAAACACCATGCCGCTCGACCCGCAAGCAAAGGCCTTGATGGATACACTCGCCGCAGCGCCCGGACCCAAGCTGCATTCGCTCGAGCCGGCCGACGCGCGCCGCCTGACCGCGGGCATGTTCAGAGTGCCGCCGGAAAGAGCCGAAAAAGTCGCCAAGGTCGAGGATCGTAAAATTCCCGGCCCGGCCGGCGAGATCCCGATTCGTATCTACACTCCGGAAGGTGCGGGCCCGTTCCCGGTGCTGGTATTTTTCCACGGCGGCGGATGGGTGATTTGCGGCCTCGATACGCATGACGGACCGTGCCGCGCGCTTACCAAAAAGGCCGGATGCGTGACGGTGTCGGTCGATTACCGGCTTGCGCCCGAAAACAAATTTCCCGCAGGCGTCGAGGATTGCTTTGCCGCGACCAAGTGGGTCGCCGCGCATGCCAAAGAACTCAACGCCGATGCGAACCGGCTGGCGGTCGGCGGCGATAGCGCGGGCGGAAATCTGTCGGCGGTGATCTCGCAGCTCGCGCGCGATGCGGGAGGTCCGAAGATCGCGCTCCAACTGCTCATCTATCCGGCGACCGAGGCCGAGCTCGACACTTACTCGCACAAAACTTTCACCGACTACTTCCTGACCAGGGACGACGTGATTTATTTCTGGAAGCATTACCTGCGCAGCGCCGACGACCGCAAAGATCCGCGAGTCGCGCCCGCGCTGGCGAAGAGCTTCAAGGGACTGCCGCCCGCGCTCATCATCACGGCGGAATTCGATCCGCTACGCGACGAGGGCGAAACCTACGGCGAGAAGCTGCGCGCGGCCGGCGTGCCGGTGACGTTGCGCGAGTACCTCACCTTGATGGAGGCGATGGAGCAGGATTTGGCCGACCGTCGGGTCGAGTGGTTCTATTATCTGT
>NZ_DATDGQ010000062.1:0-18166 GCF_036522015.1 Binatus sp. (SeqCode) | reverse complement strand
TGCGCCTGCTGGCGTCGGGTCCGGAAGGCGGCTTCGGCGAAATAATCTTGCCGGCGGTTCAGGAAGGCTCATCAATCTTCCCGGGCAAGATCAATCCCGCGATTCCCGAGACGATGATCCAATGCTGCTTCCAGGTGATGGGCTGTGAGCGCGCGACGCGGCTGGCGCTCGAGCGCGGCGAGCTCAACTTGAACGTCTTCGAGGGCGCCGCCGCGGCCAACATCTTCGACGCGATCGAGATGATGGAGCGATCGGTCGCGCTGTTTGCCGAGCGATGTGTCAGTGGACTCGTCGCGAACAGAAAACGATGCCGCGAACTCGCGTCGCGGGCGCGCTACTGATCAAAGGTTGTTCTTATAGTCCTGCTCGATCGCGCTATCGACCTGCCGGGCAAGTTCTTCTCCGCCACCGACTTTCGCGGATAGAATCTTGCCGAAGGAAATCTTGTGGCGCTCCAGCCATGACTCCGGTTTCCAGAGCTGCGAGCGGATGAAGGCCTTGGCGCAGTGGAAGAAACACTCGCGCACCGTAACTCGAATCGCGAGCAGCGCGGGCACGCCGCGGGCGCTTAGCCGAACCAGCAGGTCCGGATCGCTACTCAACTCCGCGGTCCCATTGACGCGAAAGGTTTCGTCAGTGCCGGGAACCAGAAAAATGATTCCGACATTCGGATTGGCCAGAATGTTCCTGAGACTGAACATCAAACGATTGCCTTTGCGTTCAGGAATCAGAAGCGTGCGCTCGTCCTCCACCGCGACGAAGCCGGGGCCGTCGCCTTTCGGTGAAGCGTCCTCGTTGCCCTGTGCGTCGGCGGTTGCGAGCACCAGAAATGGAGACCTCCGAATGAAATCCATCGCGGTCTCATCGAGGGCTGAAAACAGTTTCTTCGGTGTCATCGCACTCGGCTCACCGATGAGCGCTTGTAGTTGCGCGACCGTTTCAATTCGATGGTTCCGAGGGTTTTCCATAGTGACGGTCTCCGATTAGTTCAGTCGCCGGTTCGGTCGTACTCTCGATTCCACGCTTCGAGCGACTGCGCGATTCCGTTTTCCAGCGTCGAGAAAGACTCGGTGTAGCCCGAACTCCTCAGCGCCGAGAGATCGGCTTGCGTGAAGCTCTGATACCTGCCCGCCAGGCTCTCGGGAAATGGTACATACTCAATCGAGCCCTTGCCAAGCCGCGCGACTAGTATTGTCGCGACGTCGTTGAAGCTGCGTGCGTGTCCGGTACCGACGTTAAACACGCCGTTGCGCGCGGGCCCTTCGGCAAGGGCCAGGTTCACCCGGACAATGTCGTTGACAAAAACAAAATCGCGCCGCTGCGCGCCGTCCGCGTATCCGTCGATGCCCTCGAATAGTCGCGCGCGGCCGCTCGTTTTCAGCTGCCGATAGAGTTGATACACCATCGACGCCATTTTGCCCTTGTGGGACTCACGCGGACCATAGACGTTGAAGTAGCGAAGACCGGCGACGGTACTCCCGGATTTCGCCGTGACGCTGCGGACGTGGTTGTCGAAAGCAAGTTTGGACAACCCGTAAAGATTGAGCGGACGCTCATTTTCGCGGTTCGGAGCGAAGGCGCTGGACGAGCCGTACACTGCTGCGCTCGACGCATACACCAACGGGACTCGGTGTGAGAGAGCGAAATGCAGAATCAACTTCGAGAACGTGAAGTTGTTTTCGATCATGTAGCGGCCGTCGGTGTTGGTGGTGTCGGCGCATGCGCCCTGATGAAAGATTGCTTCGATTCGATCGGGAAGAGATTTGCGCTCGATGGCGCGGGCGAATTCGTCGGGCGGCATGAAGTCCGAAAACTGCAGATCACGGAGGTTGCGGAAGTTGTCGCCGCGGCGATCGACCACGAGTACGTCGGTGACGCCTTTGGCATTCAACGCGGCCAGGATATTGCTGCCGATGAAGCCTGCACCGCCGGTTAAGATGATCATCGCTTGCCTGGTTCCAGCGTCATGGTAGCTGCTGATCGAGCCCGCGATCGTTATCTGCGAGCGGGATATCTGACCCGCGGACGACAAATTGAATTGTCGGCGGCGTGTTTCCCGAGTCGCGACCAACAGCGAGAGTGTGCGGGCCGGGCGATGGAGTCCAGAGTAGCGTACCACGAACCGGCGCGAGTGCGCGTCCGTCGAGAATCCACTGAGAATCACGCGCGCCGCGGCTGGCCTCGAAGACGACTCGCTGCGCAGCCGCTGGGATGTCGGGGTCCAGCGCGATGATCGTACCCGCGGCGGGCGAGAGAATTTGCGGGCTGGAATCGTCGAGACCGCTCGGCGATCCAGTCGGCTGGGTTTCCGCGACGAACCATTCCTGGCGCGGCGGCTCAACATCGTTGGGGAAGCTAACCTCGTTGAGAGCCACATTCGGCGGCCTCATAATCCGGTCGCTACCGAAACGATCGTGCAGATAGTTCATAACGTTGAGCCAGGTGGGCGCGGCGCCGGTGATACCGGTCACGTCGCGCATCGGTGCGCCGGAAGAATTACCGACCCAAACCCCCACCGTAAACTTATCCGTGTAACCGACGCACCAGTTGTCGCGCATATCCTTGCTGGTACCCGTCTTGACGGCGCTCCAATAGCGAGTCGCGAGGCTGTTCTCGAGCCCGAACGTAGTACTGCGGCTGGCGCGATCGGATAGTACATCGGAAATCACGAATGATGCCGCAGGCGAGTATATCTGGGTAGATGTGTGAGTATCGGCGTCAGTAGTCAGTCGAAGTTCTGAGTACCTGCCGCCATTAGCCAGTGTGCGGTATGCATTAACCAACTGCCAGAGGCTCACATCAGCGGAGCCAAGCGCCAAGGCTGCGCCGTAGTAGTCGCCCTCCTCGACCAGACCGCTGAAACCAAGTCGTCGCAAACGGTCCGCGAAGACTTCGACGCCGACCATGTCCGTAGTCCGCACTGCAGGAACATTCAGCGACGCCGCGAGCGCGGTGCGCATCGAAACCAGGCCCCTGAACTGCCGATCGTAGTCGAGCGGGCGGTAAATCCCGCGCTGCTCGGGCAATTCGAGCGGAGTGTCTTCTATCAACGAGGCGGCAGTGAGCAAGTGCTTGTCCACCGCCAGAGCGTAGAGGAAGGGCTTGAGAGTCGATCCCGGTTGGCGCGGCGCGCGGACGGCGTCGAATTCGGGCGCGTTTGACAGATCGCCGGCGCCTCCGACATACGCCCATACTTCGCCAGTGGAATTCTCGACGACGACTACTGCGCCATCATCGACACGTCGATCGCGGACATCGACAATCTGGTGATGTAGCGTGTCGATGACGAAGCGTTGGAGTTCTCGATCCAACGTACATCGCGCGGAACCATTCCCGCCGTTCAGCAAACGCTCTGCGAGGTGGGGCGCGAGCGCGATTCGCTTATAGTCGCTGCCGCGGCTCGAGAATGCGCCATCGAGGGCCGGAACGATCGCGCCCAGCGACGGGCCAGACGGTCCGAGCGCGCGGCTCAACGCGTTTGCACGAATCGCAACGGAATCGCGGCGCGCATTCGGCGCCCGGATCAAAGCGGCCAGCACCACGGCCTCAGCAGAGTCGATACCGTGCGGCGCCTTGCCGAACATCACGCGCGACGCGGCAGCGATGCCCTGCAACTCGCCGCGGTAGGTGATGAGGTTCAGGTAAGCTTCGAGGATTTCATGTTTCGACCATCGTCGTTCGATTGCGACCGCAGCAAAGATTTGCCTGAATTTCCGAAGGATCGTTCGGCGCGTCTGAGATCTTCCGAGCGACGGATCGAGCAGGGACGCGAGTTGCATCGTGATCGTGCTCGCACCACGGCTGCGGCCGCCAGCTAAAGCGCGCGCCGCGGAAGTCGCGATCGCGATCACGTCGACGCCGTGATGGCTCCAGAAGCGGTGGTCCTCCGAGGTTACGATCGCATCCGTGAGCGCCGGCGAGATTTCATCGAGAGGCGTCCACCCAAACCGCCGGCCTTGCCGATCGATTCTCAATTCATGAACCGGATCGCCGTTGCGATCGAGGAGTTGTGCTTCTGACGGATGCCAGCGAGCGCGCACCTCGGCAAAACTTGGCGACGGGGATCCGGACATGGCCAGCAGCAGCGCCGTAATTGCCGCGATCGGAAGGCCAAAAATCGCGAGAGGGCGCAACATCTATGGCGCGACCTCGAAGGGGGAATTTGGCAGCTCGCCCAGCATGTCCGGTTCGTAGAGCGCACCGACGTGCGTCGCGGGAAGCTGGAAGGTTCCCGACTGATTGAGGCGAATCGTATACTCGAGTTCGAAAGTCCCCTTCGGCACGTAATCATAGTAAGCGCGGAATGCGTCGAACGCTCGCTCGGAGTAAATCGGCCACACGAAGCTCTCGGTGTCGATCTTTTCGCCGGAAGTTGCGATCGCCGAATCGCGCCCGAGGCCGGTGCCGAGATGTGACGCGCCCGCAGGAATGGGATCGTTCACGACCACCCAGGTCATGTCGGTTTGGGCTTCGACCTTAAGATGCACTCGCACCAGGTCGCCGCGTTTCCAACCATGAGGATTCGCATTCTCGACCGGCAGGAGAGTACGAGTGATCTTGTAGCCGCTGGAAAATGGTTGCGTGAATGGAACCGCCGCCAGCGCTCGAATCTGCGCCCACGGATGTCCGCTTCCGGAGTGATCGATCTTCAGATCCGCTTCGTTGGCGGGCCAGTCGAACGCGAGATTTCCGCCCTTCGGATCGTTTGCCCAATTCAGCTTTTGCGTCGCCTCTCGAAGCGACGCGCTGGTAATGCCCGCGACTGGAGTCGATTCGAAATTGGCTGCAAACTTCCGGACCGCGAGCGTGCCCCACGCGTTGGTGATCGTCTCGGTCCACGCCCCGCGCATCTGGAGCGCCAGCGCGCCGCGCATCACCAGCGGCAGGTCGTCGTGCCACAGGTTATTGTCGAGCAGCAGCAGCGCGAGCCTCACCATGTTGCAATCGGGCGAGACCATCAGCCACCACATATTGTTGCGCGGGTCGCTCGACAAATGCATCGCAGTTCCCTGTTCATTGAGACGCGCGCGCATGATTTGTTCCGCGTCCTTAAGGCGACGCGTGCGATCGGGAATTTGCGGAACGCGCAGCAGAATACTCCACCAATCGATCACGGCCGAATCGGGCCACAGGTTTGGATCGATCGTGATGCTGGTGAGCATCGCGGGATCGGCGTGACCGGCGCGGGCGAGCGCGTCGATTGCGGCGAGTTTGCGCAATGGCAGGTCGGCGGCCTGAATCGGACCGTCGCGCATGATCTTGCCCTCTACGAAATCGCTCAGGCCCTTCTCCAGCGTCGCCTCAGACTCGGCGGGAATAGTCAGTCCGGCTTCATGCGCGATCGAAATGAAATAGGCAGTGAGTACCTCACTGCCGTTAGCCATGACGGGAAAGTATTTGAGCAATCCATCGGAATCGGTGTAGGACGGCAAGTCCGCGATTATGCTGTTCCACAATTTGGGATCGCCCAGCGCGACGGCAACTGACGTGCGCTGTTCGAGGCAGCCGTACGGATACTGGCGCATCCAGTCGCGCACGCCGTCGAGTCCGGCTGCAAGCGAAGGACTGAGCGAGACTTGCACGCCGCCCACTCCGGCGAGCGCGTCGGCCGGCCGCGCGACCGGTTGCACGATAGGCTTATCGAGTTGCAACAGAGTGGCCTGAAGTGCGCGGACCGGCACCGCGGGTATGACACGCTGGGTGATCAGCAAATGATCGGACGGTCCGTGCTCGACGCTCGCATCGACATGATACTTGAGCTCGCGCACGAGAGGCGGCACCGCGACGGTCCAGGAGACGGTCGTGCCCTGGCCGGGTCCGAGCGCGAGCTTTTGCGGCGGCGGTACCTGAGCCAGCCCGTCGATCTTCGCTTTCACGGTCGCGTCGAGGGCGCGCTCTGACGCATTGCGCACGGTGAACTCGGCGGCAAACGAATCGCCGTTTCGAATGATCGGGGACACGCCCGACAGCAACATCAGATCCTGAGTCGACCGGATACTCGCGAACCCTGTCCCAAATTGATCGGGGCCGGAATCGGCGATCGCGACAATTCGAAAACTGGTCAGCGAATCGTTGAGCGGCACTTCGATCGTTGCGTCGCCGTTTGAATCGAGCGCGACGGATGCTTTCCATAGCAGGAGAGTGTCGAACAGTTCGCGCGTAATCTGGTGGCCTCCGCCGCCGCCGGGCGGAATCGCCTTGATTCCAAAGTGACGCTTGCCGACGACTTGCATTTCGGCGGTCGAAGTTTCGACCTGGTACGCGCGCCGACCCATCATGGCGTCGAGCAGTTTCCAGCTGTCGTTGGCGCGAAGCTCGAGCAGCCCCTCGTCAACCGCGGCGACCGCGATCGTGCCACCGGGCGAGGGCGCCTTGCCGTCGAAGGTTCTCACCGAAATCCTGACGAGCGCCTTGTCGCGCACGTGATAGACGGATTTTTCCGGCGCGACCTTCACGTTCAGCCGATGGTCCCTCCATCCGACGCGAATTTCTGCGATGCCGAGCTTGAACGCCGATTTCCCGAGATCGAGCATCGCGGTCGGCTGCACACCGGCGATTCTGCCGCGGACCACCAGCGCCGAAACAAACACGTTGGGCGCCCAGTCGCGTACCGGCAGCGTGATGACGGGATTGCGTCCAGGTAAATGCACGATCGACGCCGCTAGTACGCCCTCGCGTTCGACGGTGACGAGCGCGGTCGCGTCCGCGAAGGGCATCCGAACCTGGAAACGCGCGAGGTCGCCGGGCTCGTAGGCAGGCTTCTCGGGAAGAAAGTCCATGCGGTCGTCGTCGCGGCCGGCGAACCATTCGCGCTCATTTCCGGGAATAAAAATTTCGCTGTTCGCCGAACTCGAGTTGCCCGCGTCGTCGGTTACCGTCGCCTGCAGAATCGCCTGGCCGGTGACGGGCGGCTTCGCCTCGCAGGTGAGTCGTCCGCGATCGTCGGTCACATCCGAGCACAGTTGGCCGGCGAGCTTCGTTTCCTGGGTGTTCTCGTATGCGTAGAATCCGCCGATCAGCCGCTTACGATACGAATATTGGAGGCGACTGAAAATATCGACGCGAACCGGGGCATGCGCGATCGGTTTGCCCGAATCATCGACGACTGCGAGATGCGCGCGAACGACGCCGGGCGACGACGCCCAATCCTCGACCTGGATTCCGACCAGCCGCTTCGCCGGCCAAATCATCGCGTTGTTCGACACCGTCTGGCTCTCGCCGTTGGGGTCGCGATATTCGAGCTCCGCGTGAACTTCGACGGGCGTCGGCTCCCGCGGGATGTCGCTGATGTCGGTACGCGCGCCGCCGGCGCCGTCGAGGGTGAGGTCCTTGCGCTGATGAACGCCGGGATTCTGTTCGGCTTCGCCGCCTTCCGAGAATCCTTCGCTGTGCACAATCCCCGCCTGCACGTTGCCGTTGGCAAAAACGTAGTCGTCGAAATCGGCAAATTGTGGAGACGCGTTCTTGTTGATCTGGCTGCGCAGCGTCACTGGAAGGCCTTTGGCAACGCCGCCGGACAGGTACTCGGCGCTCAGATCGATCGGAATCTCGGTTAAAGCGACCAGCGGCTGCGCTGGAATTCTGATCGCGGCTTTCATCAAGGGGATTCGAAATTCTTCGACGCGAAAATTCCCGGTGGTCAGTTCCTGGAACGATTGATCGCTGGAGCCGCTTCCTTCCGCGGCTGGCGTGGGACCAGGGCCGGCAGTCTTCCGCGACATCGTAACGTTGTATGTTCCGAGTTTTGCCGCTTGCGGGATCTGCCAGTCATTTTCCGCGGTACCTGAGTCGCTCCACTTCAGATCGAAGTCGTAATGCTGATCGCCGCCCGAAAAAACAATCGAAAGCGTGTCGGGCAGATTCTCTTTCGCCACCAGCGACAATCCATCCAACGTCTTGGCGCGGATGAAGTGCTTCATATGAACCGTCTCGCCCGCGCGCAGCAGCGTACGATCGAAGACAGTGTCGGCGATGTACGGGGACGGTTGATAGTCGGTCGGCAGATGAAAGCGCCATGCTTCGATGCCCTGCTGCCAACTCGAATGCACGAAGCTGAAGTCCTGGCCAGACTGCGCGGTGACGAGCAGGCCGCGATTCAGCCCGCTGAGCGCTTCGACCTGGTTGGAGTAATCGTCATTCTCGTGATCGGTCTGCGTGGAATCGCATTGCGGAAGATTCGCGAACGCCGCGGACGTGGGAACCATCGCGAGGCCGCGCGCGTCGGTGCGGCCGGTCCACAATTCGTTTCCGTGACAGTCCGCAATGGCGACGTCGGCACCATCGACCGGACGTCCGCTCTCGAGCGCCGTCACCCACACCAGCGAGTTCGCCTGCCCCTGCTTGAAATGCACCGCGAGGTTGGTGACGAGAGCCGCGGTCGGAACGTACATCGGCTTCGGGGCGCCGAGCAAAACGGCGCCAAGGCGAGTGCTCTTCAATTCGACGATGTACAATCCGGGACGCTTGAGCGGAATTCCCATCACTTCGAAAGCATTGGGGCCGTTGGGCTTCGGCATCGTGAATTGCCTGGCGCCGTCAGAATTTTCGCCGCTGAACACCGACTCCGCGCGCTTTGTTTCGGCCACCCGGTTGAGCCACGAAAGAACGTCGCCGGCCTTGGGCTGCGGCACACGCCAAAGCGTCGCCTCGATTCGGGTCAGAAGAGAACTTTCCGCGTCACCGCCGAGCTTCAGCTGAGCGCCGGCAATTTGCGCTTCGAGATTTCTCACCGTGACCGGCAGCACGGGGTCGGCCCGCTCGATAATTCCGAAGCGTGCCGAGAACTTGGCGAGTGGTGGAAACTCGCCGGTCTCGACTGTCATCGGAAAGCGCGACGCATTCGCCAATTCGCGTCCGGAACCGTCGACCAGCTTCGGCGGTATCTCGATTTTGTACTGTGAAGATTCCTTGAACGGGCCGTTGAACGAGAGCGACGAAGTTTCTCCGGGATCGCTTGGCACGGCGAAACGCCTCGCACCGTCTGGACCGACCAGCGCTATTTGTTTTGCCTGCTCGGCCGAAATCGCGGCGGAAAACGAAAGGGTAATCGGCGTCAGCGGGATGCATCCGGCCTTCGCGCTTTCGCGCTCGCATTGTATTTTCGCTTCGAAAAGTTTGCGCGTCTTGTAGCTGATCGTTTGATCCTGGTCAGTTGCGATTCCGGTTTTCGATTTGATTCCCTTGCCCCAGATCAAGGTCACCGCGGTGTTGTTTGGAAAGCGCTGCCTGGCCTGGAGGATGACGACTGTTTTCTTCGCCGTCAGATCCGCAAATCGCTTCAACAGAGTCTCGCGATCGGCGCCGTCCATGATCGTAGCGCCAATCGTTTGCGGCATTCCTTCGACCGAAAAGCCGGCGTGATCGAGAATCGACGCCGGGTCCGGCTCTGTGTCGAGGATCAGGACGAACGCCTGCTCTTCATCTATTTCGTTGCTCCCGGACCACGGACGCTGATCGACGATCGACGGACCGCCGGTGTCGAAGTCGAACGCGCGCAGATCGCTGAAAGCATTCCCCGCGAGCGACTTCAAGCCTGCGCGCAGCCTGAAGGTGCATCGCAGACCCGCCGGCAAATCGTGCTCGAAGTCGTACGACCAGTTGCGGCTATCGATCCAGCGGCCCGCCCCCTTCGCCGGACAATCGATTTCAAACGGTGCGGTCGTATCGCGCGGGTCGCCGAGCGGGACCATCGGCTCGGAGAATCGCGCCGTCACTTGCCGGACCGGCTTCACCGTTCCGCGCGGCGAGAAGTGCACCACCGACGGCGGGCCGCCGCCGACAGCCGCGGGAACTCTGAAAAGTGCGACGGCCACAATGATGGACAATGCGGCCGCGGCGAAACGCGCAAACAACAATTTGGATTGAATCAGCCGACGAGCATCCGATTGCGAGCTATTGATAGGAGTTCCTCCCGGACCACCACGGCGTACACGTGGGCTGCCGACATCCTAATGAGTAAGACAATCTGTCGTCAGGATGAACCGCGCGACGGACGCCTGCAAGCGCGCTAAGCAACGCGGTAGAGACGCGCTGCTTTGGCGTGGCGCTGCGCGATTTCCTTGCGCAAGGCGGCAGGCTTAAGCACCTCAATCCACGGCCCCATGCTCATGATCCAGTTCGCCAACTCGGTAGTGCCCTTGACGGTCATCGTCATGATCGTCGTGCGGTCGCGGCGATGCGCGAAGTGCTGGCTGCGATGAATCGTGCGCGATCGCACGTACGCCTCGGTTTGTTCGCTGAGAATTCTCAGCTCGACTTTGGTCTCGGGCCCGTCCACGATTCCGAAAGTCCCTTCGGTGTGCGCTGCCGGATCGAAGTTGCGCGGAAATGTGAAACGCACCGGAGTGCCGTCGGGTTCGCGAATGAATTCGACCGAGCGGATTCGCTCCACCGCGAGATAAGTGATCGCGCTGCGCCGATGGCTGTGACCGAGCAGGTAGAGACCGCCGCGATAGGCAATCAGCGAGTATGGATCGAAGTCGTGCTGATGGCCCTCGCCAGTCAGACCGGCGTAATCGACTTTGAGCCGGCCCTGGTCGAGCAGCGCACGCAAGATCACATCGAGTTGTTCGCTGAAATCAGTGTAGTCCTTGGGCGCGTAAGGGACTGCATAAAATTTATGATCGAGACCGGACAGCCGCGTCTGCTGGGTCAAGCTCAGGTTCTCGTAAACCTTCTCCCACAGCCCCTCGACGCCTTCCTTCAACACCGTGCCTTCCAGGAACTTGAGCACGGTGAGCGAGAAATACAGCAGCGCGACCTGGTACGAAGATGCCTCCGCGGCTTTCATCGAACTGACCAGGCGGAGTTTGCGATCGCCGCCCTTGCCGACAACTTCGACGAGCGGGCCGCCGTGCCAGTCGGGCAGTTCGCTGCGCAGCACCGCCACGTATCGCGCAAGCGTGCGCTCGGAGATCTCCAGGCTCTCGGCGATCGATTTGAAACTCCATCCGTATGGCCTCGAGAACAACCCTGCGGCGATGCGTGCCAGCCGAATCGCGGCGCCATAGGTCGGTTTGCGGCGAAGTTTTTTCATGTTCTCATCCAATCATCTCATTTGATGGATGACAACGGTTGTCAGCGCGAAGATGTAGGTTTCTAAAAGCTGACCTGCGATCCATAGTTGTGCCGCGATGATTCGTCTTCACTACTCCAATCGACTCGAAAATCTGATCGCGCCGCTGGCCAAGGCGGTAGCGGAGCATCAGAGACGCGATCCACTCGAGCGGGTGTCGATAGTCGTGCCCAACCGCGTCGTCGAGCAATTCGTTCGTCATCGGCTGGCTGAATCAATCGGCGTCGCGGCAAATTTGAATTTCCCGTTCCTGCGACGCTACCTGGCCGAGCTTCTCCAATCGGCGGACAAGAATCTCAGGATCATGGAAGCCGATGAACTCCAGCTCGTCCTCTTCGAGTGTCTTCGAAGCACCAACCATCGCGACGATTCCGAATTGAAGCCGACGCGCGACTACATTCATGGAGGATCGAAAACCGACGCCGACGTGGAGCTCAGAACTCTGTTGCTCGCCGCGCAGTTGGCGCGGCTGTTTCGCGAATACTCGATTTCGAGGCGGCGCATGGTCGGTAAGTGGCGCGCCGCCCGGCGCAGCGACATCGACGCGATGAGCGAGACCGAACGATGGCAGCGGCACTTGTGGCAGTTGGTCTTCGATTCGCACGGCCGCGTGCGCGAGAAATGGTTGCTGCATCGCGAGACGCGACTGATGCTGCTGCCGGACGCATTCGAGGCAATCGACGACCTGCAACTCAAGGCTGCCCTGCCCGACACGCTTCATGTGTTCGGTTCGTCCTACGCCGGCAACGCTTATGCAGATATTTTTGCGAGGGTCGGCGCGATCAGCGACCTTCGGATATATGCACTCAATCCGTGCCGTGAGTTTTGGGACGACCTGGACACCTCGCGCCGCGACGCGCTGGCCGGATGGGCGCATCGGGCCGACAAAGTCGGCGACCAGCTCGCTGAATCCGAAGATCCGTTCTCACTGAATGGCCCGTCCGACCCGCCGGCTCTCAGGCTCTGGGGGCGACCGGGCCGTGAATACATCCGCTTGCTCAACGAACTGTCACAGTGCGATTTCGCGCCGCTGTTTTCCGATCCGGTTTCCAGCGAAATGCCGACAGTGCTCGAGCAGCTTCAGCAAAATATCCTCAATCGCGAACCGGAGCCCGCGACTGTCGAGAATGGCGAGGGCAAGCCGTCGGAACCGCGAATCAGTTTTCTCGCGTGCCCGGGAATTCGACGCGAAGCCGAAATCGTTGCGAACGAAATCTGGTCGCTCATTCGCAGCAACGAAAGACTTGCAGCAGAGGGCAACGCCGGGCGACTTCGCTTTCACGAAATCGCGGTACTCCTTCCCGACTCCGCGGTTGACGATTACGTGGCGCAAATCGACAGCGTCTTTCGAAAGCAGCACCGAATCCCGATCGATCTCGTCAGCCGCAGCATCGCCGGCGCGAGCCGCGTAGCCGAGGCGGTCGACCTGCTGCTGCAATTGCCGAGCGGCCGCTTCTCGCGCGCCGAAATGGTCCGGCTGCTGACGCATCCCGTTTTGAACAACAGAAGCGAAAACGGAATCGATACCGAAAAGTGGCGGCGTTGGAGCGAGGCGCTGGGAATTTTCTTCGGCGCCGACGACGACGATCTGAAGGACACCTACATTCCTCGCGGCCTCTACCACTGGGATCAGGCGATCAAACGCCTCGCGCTGGGCACCATGATGACAGGTCAGCGCGGCGGCAATCTCGAATTTTTTGCCGCTCGCGTTGCAGGACCCAGCTACCTGCCGGGTGAAGTCGCGCGGGACGAACTCGAGACGGCCGCGCGATTCACACGCGCGACGCGCGCGTTGATCGCCGACGCAATCTCGATACGCGAGGCGCGCCTGACGCCGCGGGAATGGTCGCGGCTGCTCAGCGAATTCGTGAGTGCGTACATACGGCCGGAGGGCGCGATCGATGAGCAGGTCCGGGACAGGTTCCTCGAAGCAATCGAGGCAATTGGCGATTCAAAACTGAGCGTCGGTCCGATATCGTTTGAGTCGGCGCGCGAGATAGTGGAGGCGCGAGTCACCGAGCTCGAATCGCGTCGCGGGCAATACTCGGAGCGCGGCGTCGCGATTGGCTCGCATTCGTCGCTGCGATCGATCCCCTTCAAAGTGATTTTCGCGCTTGGGCTGAACGACGCGATCTTTCCCGAGCGCGAACATAGCGAGCCGCTCGATTTGCGCACGCTCAAGCGCGTCGCCGGCGACGTCTCTCCGGCAGAGCGCGACCGCTATCTGTTCCTCGAGACGATTCTCGCGGCGCGCGAGCGGATTTTCTTCTCCTACATTGCCCGCAACGCGAAGACCGGCGACGACCTCGAGCCTTCGCCGGTTATTCGCGAGCTGCAGAGCATGCTCCGCGGATTCGTCGACGAGACGACACTCAAGAAGTTGACAGTGAACCATCCGAGCAGCCGCTACGATTTGAAATACTTTCCGGAATTGGACGCAGGCGCGTCCTCAGATTGCGAGCATGAATTCGTTAGCTTCGACCCGGATGCGCGGCGTGGCGCCCGGATGGGCGCGCTGAGAAAACAAATCAATCCTGGATCGGATGAGAACCTGCGGGATCGGGTAGGGGAGAAATTGAACGAGCGTCTGCAGGAGGAGCTGCAATGCGCCAAGTTCGAAACATCGTCGGACGCGACGCGGGCTGCGCGGACGGAAGAAATCGCTCTGCCGATAGCCGCAATTCGAAGATACATCGAATGCCCTCTGCAGGGCGCCGCGCGCTATTCGCTCGGAATGCTCGCGGACGAGGACGCGCCGGAGGAGGCTGAGGACGAACCTATCGAGCAGACGCGGCTCAATCGCGCGGTCATGCTGCGCAATGTTTTCTGGCGCACCGGCGGCAAGCCCGAGGCGATCGGCAAAGAATACGCACGCGAAGTCCGCATCGCGCAGACCCACGGCATCGCACCCGCCGGACTGTTCGCTGAGGCCGCTGAAAAGACCGATACGTCGGCGCTGTGCAAATGGATCGCGCAGGCTTCCCAAGCCGGCGTGAGCGATTTCGACGGATGGAAAGACATCCGGATTGGAGGCGCCGACGAGTTCGCCGACGCCGCCGAGATTCTCGCGCCGATCGTTCTGAACGCAGAAATCCGCCGTCACGACGGAACGACAGTCACGCAGCGGTTGAGCCTCTACGGTACGATTCGCGGCGTGTCGCAGGAGGCAGGTGCGGCGATCAACTGCGTACTGCACAAAACGATTAAAGCCAAAGATTTTCTTCCGGCGTTTCTGAATGCAATTGTCCTTGCCGCCGCCGGCTCGCAACTGCCCGAAAAATTTCGCGCAATCGTGATCGGAACGCAGGCGGAAAAGCTGACGCAATGGACTCGCGAGTTTCGTCCGATCGACCAACCTTCCGCGCTCGCTTACCTCGGTATCGTGGTCGGCGACCTGCTCTCAGCCGGCAATGACTACTTCCTGCCAATTGAGGCAGTCGAGAAAGTCGTAATGCAGATGGACGACGACAAGAAACCTCGCGATCTCGTCGATACCGTCGAACAGGTCCTCCTCAACGATTTCTCGACGTGCAGTTCCGACTACGGACCGGTGCGCAATCCGAGGGATTTCGATCCGCCGGACGAGAAAACGATCGAACAGATCGTCCTCCGCCGGTTCAAAGAGATCAACGGGATATTTGAAAAGTGAGCGCGACCGCAAGCAGCGCCAGCGTCGAATATTTTCGACCCGCGATCCTTGACCAGATTCTCGGCGGCGGCCACAAGGTAATCGACGCCAGCGCCGGTACCGGCAAGACCTTCACGATCGAGCGCATCGTCGTTGAACTTCTGCTGACTGGCACCGCTCAAATCAATCAGATCCTCGTCGTTACGTTTACCGAAAAGGCGACGGCGGAGCTGCGCGCGCGAATCCGCGCGACGATCGAAGACGTCATGTCCGGCAGGAGCGCCGAGAACGCGGATCCGTTGGAGCGGCGGCGCCTCGGCGACGACGAGCGCGGGAGACTCAGGTCCGCGCTGTTCTCATTCCATCACTCGTCCATCCACACGATTCACAGCTTCTGCCATCGGATGCTCACCGAGCTCACTTTCGACAGCGGCGTCCGTTTCGGACTTGACCTGGCCAGCGGTCGTCACGAGTTCCACGAAGCGTTGCGCGCCGAATTGCGCGAGCGGTTGAAGGCCGACGTTCGTGTCGAGCGCATGATCGGCGAGTGGCTCTCGGACGAGAAGCGCACTTCAGACAGCCTCGAGGATCTTTTGTGGCGGGCGCACTCGCAACGCTACCTGCGAACCGGAGGGCGCGAACTCAATCGGAAAGCGTTGACCGATCTCGCGAACGCGTTCGATGCAAAGGTGCTGGCAGGCGCGTACCAGCTTGCGGCGATTACAGCTGAGGCTCGGACCGATGCAATCGCGGCGACCGACGAAATCGGCGTGATCATCAATCGCGCAAACGACTCGACCGCGATGCTGGCCGATGGCCTGCGCGAGTTCGACCTCGGCCGCATCTGTGAACCAAAAAGCGTCCGCCGCGTGGGAAGCGAAAAACGTCCGTTTTTCCCCGATCAGATGCCGGATCGCGTGCGCACGATCGTCGACGCGGCACAGCGGGCGCAGGCGGCGCTGGCCATCGAGCCGCGCGTGGTCGACGAATTACTGCCGGCCGTCGTCGATCGGATGGACGCGCGAAAACGTGAGCGCGGAACGCTCGACTACGAGGACATGCTCGCATGGCTCGCCGACGCGCTCGACGGTCCTCGCGGAAAATCGCTTGCAGCTACATTGCGCGAGCGCTACCGCGTGACGCTGATCGACGAATTCCAGGACACCGACGAACTTCAGTGGAAAATCTTTCGACGAGTGTTCGTCGAAGCCGGCGGCAGCACTGTCTACGCAATCGGGGACCCCAAACAGGCGATTTATGGATTCCGCGGCGCCGACGTTCACGCTTACCTCGAAGCGCGCGAGCAACTCTCCGCTTCAGAGGCAGGGATAGTAACCTTGCGCGAAAATTTCCGCTCGACCGCCGACCTGATCGCAGCGAGCAATCTGATATTCGAGCAGAAAGCTGAGCCGCCATTGTTCACCGGCAAAATAACCTACGATTCTCCGGCCGAATGCGGGCGGCCCGCTCTGAGAGCCGTCGCCGCAAATGGCAATCCGATCGCGCCGGTGACCCTGATCAAGTTCGAGCCGCGCGATGAACGATACAAGTTTTCGCGGCGCATGCGCGAAGCAATCGGCGCGGAGATCGCGAGAGAGATTCGCCGCATCACTTTAGAGCCGGAGCACGCAATCAACATTTGTGACGCGGGTAAGGAGCTCCGCAGAGTCTCAGCCAAAAATGTTTACGTCCTTACCCGGACCAATCGCGACAGCGTGGAAATCTCCAAGTACCTGCGGCAGGCTGGCGTCCCGCATGCCTTCTACAAACAGGACGGTCTGTTCCAGACGCGAGAGGCCGCCTGGATTCTGGACCTGCTCAGGGGGATTGACGGACCCGGACGCCGCTCTAACCGTTTCAAAGCGTGGGCGACGCCTTTTTTCGCCGTCGATCATTGTGACCTTGGCCGCCTTGACGAGGAGCGCACCAGGCAGCCGATGCTTGAACGGCTGTTCGAATGGCGCGCGCTTGCCGAGGCCGGACGTTTCGCCGACTTGTTCAACTCTTTGCTCCATCAGAGCGGACTGGTCGAGCGTGAATTGCTGTTATCAGACAGCCGGCGCGCGCTCACCAACTACGAACATATCTTCGAGACTCTGACTCAGCAGGTATCGCGACATGGAATTGTACTCGCCGAAGTAATCGATTTGCTCGACTCCTACATCTCCGAACGCGCGACACCGCCGGGCGACGATTCGAATGTGCAACGCCTCGAAGACGATCGCGACGCCGTGCAAATCATGACGATCCACAAAAGCAAAGGCCTCGAGGCGGACGTCGTAGCACTTTACGGAGGATTCTTTGCGAACAACACGCCCGAGCCCGTGCGCGTCTTTCACGTGGGAAACGAACGCCGCCTGGCAATCGGCAAAGCAGCGCGCGATCTCCACAAGCAGGCGCTCGATCAAGAGCGCGATGAAGAAGATCAACGCTTGCTGTACGTCGCGTTGACGCGCGCGCGCGCCAAACTCATATTGCCCTGCGTCCCGAACGGGACACTGAATCGCAATCGCGACCTCACTGGATTCTACCAACCGCTGAACAAGCGACTTCCGGTACTTGATCACGACGCGCGATCGCGAACGCTCTTCACAACTGAAACAGCTGTCGCTCCGCCCGGCGATCCGGAAAGTGATAAACCCAAGGCAGAGAATGCATCTGACGATAGTGTCCTGTGCGCCTGGCTCGAGTCGACGTCCAAGCCCACTGTCCGCGAGCATGAATTCGCTGATCTGCTTGCACGCCATCGAGGACTGATCGTCGAATCTTACACCTCGCTGCAGGCTGCCGATCCCGAGGACTTCAAAACCAGCGTCGACGCAATCGATGCGCGCGCCGACAACATCGACTTGCCCGGCGGGCGCCACGTCGGCATTTTTCTGCATGAAGCGATTGAGAAGCTCGATTTCGAATCCTTCGGCACTGCACCTGACCGGCAATCCTGGATGGCGCGCGACGACGTGCGCGAATTGTTCGCGAGCGCGATGCGGCGTCACGGCGTGGACGATCAACGATGGCTGGACCGCGGGCGCGAAATAATCTTCAACACTCTCACTTCGCGAGTCACGCTCGGCGCAACGGTACTCGACGGCGGACTCTGTCGGTTAAACGGCATCCGCGAAATGGAGTTCGCCTACCCGATTCCCGAAAGACATCACACGCTGCTGGGCGACGGTCCGGTCGGAGCGTGGACGGTCGGACGCGGTTACATCAAAGGGTTTATCGACTTCGTGTTCCAGCGCGACAAGCTGATGTATTTCGCCGATTGGAAGGGCGACCTGCTGCCATCGTATGAGCCAGCCGCAGTCGCGCAGCACGTGGAGCGTCACTACCGGCTGCAAGCGCGAATATACTCGGTCGGTGTAGTGCGCTTGCTGGCGATTCACAACGAGCGCGACTATGACTCTCGGTTTGGCGGTCTCCTGTATGTTTTTCTTCGGGGTGTGTCTCCTTCTGGCGGCGGC
>NZ_DATDGQ010000061.1:0-12935 GCF_036522015.1 Binatus sp. (SeqCode) | reverse complement strand
TTCGCCCGTCTCGCGCGACATCACGTCGTCGGGTAGAGGGCCGGGTCCCAACTCAGCGAGAGCCTGCTCAGGCGTGGGAATCGGACCGCGCATTCCCTGGCGCGCGTGACGCACGAATAGCCGCACGCTCGACGCCATCCGCTGAGCCTCGGCGTCAGTCGGCGCGCAGATCGCGCCGATTCCCAGGATGGCGACCGGTGCGGAGAGTTCGTTCGAGCCGATGAAGTGAGCGCGGTAGTACTCGATCGCGGCGCGCGTGTGAGTGGGATCGATGAAGTGCGCGAAGGCGTAGGGCAAGCCGAGCTGCGCCGCGGCGGCCGCGCTCCACATGCTCGAGCCGAGCAGCCAGACGTCGGGTGCACCGGGCATAGCAGGCGAAAGCTCGATGCGGCTGAAAGCGTGATCGGGCCGGAAGCCGCCGTGCAGGAACGCAATCAGCTCGAGCAGTTGCTTGGGAAAGTCGTCCTCGGTTAGCTGCGAATTGCGATCGCGGCGCAGCGCGAATGAATCGAGCGGACTGCCGCCCGGCGCGCGCCCGATGCCGAGATCGATGCGTCCGGGATAGAGTGCGTGCAGCACGCGGAAAGCCTCCGCGACTTTCATCGGGCTATAGTGCGGGAGCATCACGCCTCCCGAGCCGATGCGGATGTTCGAAGTCTCGGCGCCGACGCGCGCCAAAAGCACTTCCGGCGCCGGACTGGCGAACGCACCAGTCGCATGATGCTCCGCGATCCAATAGCGCTCGTACCCAAGCCGGTCAGCAAGCCGAGCAAGCTCGATTGTGTTGCGGAACGCGTCGCCGGTGGTAAAGCCGGCAGGCACGGGACATTGGTCGATAATCGAGAGTTTCATGGCGATGCTTACAGGGTCATCTTGCGTGGCTGCGTCGAACGATTCCAGTCCAGTTCCTATGTCGTCCTCTATTGTGGCATCCCGGGTTATTGTGTCATTTCGAGCGAAGCCGAGGGACCCGGATCTTTCTCGACGCCGGTCGGCGCAACCACGCTTGACGGCGACCGAAGTGCCTTTCACGTCATCCTGAGCGCAGCGAAGCATCTCGCGCGTCAGCGCGTCTCATTGCGGCATCTGCGTTCACTCCATGGATGGGGGTGCTGTGTTCCGCATCCAAAAAGATCCGGGGTCCCTCGGCTTCGCTCGGGATGACACAAAAAATGGGACGCGAAAAACAGAACACGGCACCGTGCTCTGGTAAAAACACTTCGTATTGGCGAGAATCCGCGTGTGAGTCTCAGCCCAGCGTATCGGCGGGACAACACTCTACACGGAGGACGAATCATCATGAGTTGGGATTTTGAAACCGAGCCGGAGTTCCAGAAGGAGCTCGACTGGATCGAAAAATTCGTGCGCGAGGAAGTCGAGCCGCTCGAGTTCGTGCTCGACTGCCATCCGTACGACGTGCGCAATCCGAAACGCAACGCGCTGGTGCGGCCGCTGCAGGCCGAAGTGAAAAAGCGCAAGTTGTGGGCCTGCCACCTGGGGCCGGAGCTCGGCGGGCAGGGCTACGGGCAGGTCAAGCTCGGACTCATGAACGAAATCCTGGGGCGCGCGACCTACGCGCCGATCGTGTTCGGATGCCAGGCGCCTGATTCGGGCAACGCCGAGATTCTCGCGCATTACGGTACGCCCGAGCAGAAGAAAAAATATCTGCAGCCGCTGCTCAATAACGAAATCGTCTCCGCATTCTCGATGACCGAGCCGCAGGGCGGCGCCGATCCGAAGGTGTTCAAGACGCATGCGGAATTGAAGGGCGATAGCTGGGTGATCAACGGCGAGAAGTGGTTCTCGTCGAATGCGCATCTCGCGTCGTTCCTTATCGTAATGGTGGTGACCGATCCCGATGCGAAGGAATACAACCGCATGTCGATGTTCATCGTGCCGAAGGAAACTCCGGGCGTGAACATTTTGAAGAATCTCGGCGTCGGGACGCATGAGCGCGGCGGCAGTCATGCGTACATCCGCTACGAAGACGTTCACGTGCCGAAGGATCACATGCTCGGGCCCCGCGGCGGCGCGTTCGTGGTGGCGCAGACGCGGCTCGGCGGCGGCAGGATCCATCATGCGATGCGGACGATCGGCCAGGTGCGCAAGGCCTTCGACATGATGTGCGAGCGGGTGCTGTCGCGCACGACGCAGGGCTCGCGGCTGGCAGACAAGCAGATGGTGCAGGAAAAGATCGCGGACTCGTGGATGGAGATCGAGCAATTCAGACTGCTGGTGCTGCGCACCGCGTGGAAGATCGATCGCTACAAGGACTATCTGAAGGTGCGCAAGGATATCGCGGCGGTAAAGGCGCTGATGCCAAAAGTATTTCATGACGTGGCGGCGCGCGCGCTGCATCTGCACGGCTCGCTCGGCGCCACGGGCGAGATGCCGTTTGTCGAGCAGGTGATCCAGAGCTTCCACATGGGACTGGCCGACGGCCCCACCGAGGTCCACAAGATTACGCTCGCTCGCCAGGTGTTGCGCGACTACAAGGCGACCGACGGCTTGTTCCCGACGCAGCACATCCCGCGGCTGCGCGAAGCGGCGATCAAAAAATACGCGGACCGGATCGAACTCGAGGTGGCTAATCAGTAGGCAGGTTGAATTTACATGCCGATGATCGCGCGGATCCGATAAAAATCAGCCGGCTGTAAATTCTACAGGTCTCGCGGCGCAGGTCGTTCAGAATTCTCTTTGCGGTTCGTTCGGGCATGAAAAATGCTCGTTCATTCGCGAAGAGGAAGACGACTATGGCCAAGATGTTTTTTTCGCTGGGGTTTTGGATGACCTTGGTGATGTTCATTGCGCTCGGTTACGCTTTCAACCAGGCGTGGGGCTCTGAATGCTCAGATTCGTTGAATTGCGGCTTTCGCCGCGCCGCGTTCGCGTCAACTGCTTTTTCAGATGAGAATCGACACTTCGAAAACGATCTAGGAGCGAGCGATGTCGCCCGTCGGCGTCGATGCGCGCCCGATGCCACTGCGGGTAGCAACTATCTCGACTTCCAGCAGACGGCCAACGCGCAAGGCGGTGGCCCGACCTACGCTCCGGGATTCTCGCTGACGATAACGCGTCGCCCTCCTGAGGTGGCCCTCTGTCCGGGCCCGATTGAAATTCCACGTCATTAAATCATCGCTGGTTAGGAGAGCGTGCTCGCATTGCGCTTCGCTCTTCGCAAAATAATTGCGAATTCGCCGTGACGTCCACCAGCACGCTCCGCTAATTTTAGTTGCATTATGAAACCCGACTCGGCTAGAACCGAGGAAGTCTTCAGAGTTTGCGTGCAACCGAAAACATCGAAGAGAGGAACGACGATGCAGACGATCAAGTTTGACGATATACCGGCGCTCACGGCGAAGATCGGCAAGGAGTTCGGTCCGTGGAGCGAGCCGATTCACGTGACTCAGGAAAAAATCAACCAGTTCGCCGATGTGACCGGCGACCATCAGTGGATCCATATCGATATCGAGCGGTGCAAAAAGG
The DNA here is from genome assembly GCF_036522015.1 of Binatus sp. (SeqCode). Classification (GTDB taxonomy): domain Bacteria; phylum Desulfobacterota; class Binatia; order Binatales; family Binataceae; genus Binatus. Next base: position 9,449 of record NZ_DATDGQ010000061.1, on the reverse strand, counting down.
AAAGTCCGTTCGGCGGCCCGGTGGCGCACGGATTTCTGACGCTCAGCCTGCTCCCGGCGTTTAAGGGCACCGACGAATACACGATCGCGGGATTTCGCAATGTCGTGAATTACGGCGCGAACAAGCTGCGCTTCGTCGCGCCGGTGCCCGCCGGCGCCAGCGTCCATGCCCGCTCGCGGCTGATCGCGGTAGAGCCGCGGCCGATGGGCACGATGCTCACGCGGGAGACGGAAATCCAGGTAGTCGGTTCGCAAAAGCCGGCGGTGGTTTACGAAGCTCTGATGCTGTTCGTGAAGTAGGCGGGAGGCCCGTTGATGGCGTACGAACAGATCATTTATGAGGTCGCGGAAAATATCGCGACGATCACGCTCAACCGCCCCGAGAAGCTCAACGCCTTCACCGGCATCATGATGAACGAGATGCTCGACGCGTTCGACAAGGCCGATGCGGACGACAACGTGCGCGCGATAATCGTGACCGGCGCGGGCCGCGCGTTCTGCGCGGGCGCCGACCTGTCGGCGGGTCCGAGGACCTTCGACTCGACGCGCGAAGATCGCCCGGACCGGAAAGCCGCGATTAAGGCAGACGGCAGTGTCGATTGGAGCAACGAGGCAGTTCGCGACGGCGGCGGGCGGCTGACCCTGCGCATCTTCGAGTGTCTGAAGCCGGTGATTGCGGCGGTGAACGGCCCGGCAGTCGGCGTCGGCGTGACGATGCAACTTGCGATGGACGTGCGATTGGCGTCGGAGAACGCGCGCTTCGGATTCGTGTTCGCGCGGCGCGGGATCGTACCTGAGGCATGCTCAAGCTGGTTCCTGCCTAAGATCGTCGGCATCTCGCAGGCGCTGGAATGGACATTCACCGGGCGCGTATTCGCCGCCGAAGAAGCGCTCGAAGGCGGGCTGATCAAAAAGATCTACAAACCCGATCAACTTATACCAGCGGCGCGGGCACTCGCTCGCGAGATTGCCGACAACACGTCCCAAGTGTCGGTCGCGCTGATTCGCCAGATGCTATGGAAGATGGCCGGCGCGGACCATCCGATGGAAGCGCACAAGGTAGACAGCCGCGGAATCTTCGCGCGCGGGTCCTCGGCGGATGTCAAAGAGGGCGTCGCGTCGTTTCTGGAAAAGCGGCCGGCAAAGTTTCCCGACAAAGTTTCCAAGGACATGCCTGCGTACTTTCCGTGGTGGAAAGAACGCAAGTACAACTAGCCGCACAGCTGCCGTTCAGACCTTGCGGCATATGACGACGCGGACTTCGCCGGCCTGGACGACCTTAATGACGGCGCGCTGGTTGTCCGGATTCAGTTCCGCGACGCCGCCAATCACTTCGATCTCGCATCCACGTGGATACTGAAGACGCGGCACGAATATCTCGGTCACGCCGCCTGCGGCCGGATCGCTGTCGAAAGTATAGTCGAACAATCCCGTAACGCGATCGAATTTCATTTTCTGCGGAATGCCCTGTGTCGCCATCGCGTAAGGTCTGACGAAGCCGGCAAGCGCGCGCCCGCCGCTGTTGATGTCGGCGGAATTAGTCTGTTGGTCGCGCGAGAAGATACTCAGATCCTCCTGATTCCAGCCGTCGCCAATAGCCAGATCGTTCCTGTTCGAAGCAGTATAGTTCCATTGCGTACTATTGATGAGCAGAGTATCGAGCGCATTGTACATAAGGTCGAGAGCGATGATGTGAGGCGTCCATGGCGTATCGCTTCGATCGCCGGCTTTGAAGGCGCGGTACGCTTCGGCGCCGTTCAAATCGAACGGAATTCCGCATTCGCCGATGAGGGTGGGCGCGCCGCCGTTCACGGTCTCTGACATTCTCGCAACTTTGCCGAGCTGGCGTTCGTAGCGCGCCTGCAATTGTTCGGCGGCGTCCGCTATTTCACCGGCCATCGGCGCGAGGCTGAAGTTCGGACTAAAGGTCTTGGTCGCGAGCGTCACCACGTCGTACCAGTGGCCGGCGTTGACGGTGTTGGGCGGAGTGTCGGCGGGGAAGCCGGGGCCGAAGAAGCCCGAGTGTGGATCGAGTTCTGCAAACAGGATCCAGTCGGGATTAATCTCGCGCATACACTCAGCGACGCGCGCGAGAAACGGTCCCATGTAATCTTCGATGAAGTTGACCTTGCGGTCGCCGACCCGCTGGAAAAAATTGTCGCGCAAAACGTCGAAAGTGCCGTCCTTGTTGAGCTTCCACGCACCCGCTTGTTCGAACGGATCGCGTCGATCGTCGGCCCAGATGGAGATGCGGTCGGGATTGATCGTGCGATCGCGTTTGTGCACGACCGCCTTGGTCGCCGGATCGAAATCGAGCACCGGTATCGAGCGCGCGACTCCATGCGATACGAGCAGGCCATCGATCGGCGACCAGGCCAGCCCCGGCATCGCCCGATTTGGGTTGGTTTCGCTCGGACCGAGATGCCGATAGCTGAGCGATTGCCCGATCCATCCGGGAGTCGGCTCGTTGAGCGAGTCGAAGCCCATGACGTTGGGCAAGTCGCGGACGCGGCGCGCGATCTCGCGCATCGCTGCGAGGTAGTGCTCGAGCATGTAGTCCTGAACGTTATCGCCGTCGATAGTCAGTGCAGGAGCAAAATCGCGGCCGGCGAAGAACAGCGTCCACATGATGCCGTTGGCGGGATGCCGCGAGTTCGCCGACCAGCTCATGGTCGGGTAGCGATCTTCCTGGCGGCCGCCGCGCGAATAGTCATACAGATGTTGCATTACATGAGCAGAGCCCGACTCGGCGATTCGTCGATAGTCAATTCCAACTTTTTCGAATAGCCAACCGGGTGCACCGTCGCCGCCGCTCATTCGGCTCCATACGTCCTGGTGAAAATCCACGAATACATAGAAGCCATAGTCACCGGCGAGCCGGCACAACTCGGCGAAGTAGTCGAGGTATTCGACGTCGTAGTCATTCGGGCCGCGATGCTCGACGGCCTCCCACGTGGTCAGCAAACGCAAGCAGTTGAAGCCCCACGCGCGCAGGCGCGAGAAGTGCTCTTCGGCCTCGGCGATCGGAAACGGACGGCCGATGAAGGAGATCTCGCGATGGTTGGAAAAGCCGGACGGGAAATTAGTGCCGCCGTCGGGGTAGGGCACTTTGCAATCGCCGCCAAGGTTGACCCCGCGCAAAATAACGCGGCGTCGATGTTCGTCGACGAACCATCGTCCTTCGATATGCAGTCGTGGCAGATTCATTGCGCGAGGTTGACGCAATGTCCGTTCGCCCGTCAAGCTGCACAGGCCTATGGCCGCGAGTTGGCAAGAGAGCGAGATAATTCCGGGGCTGTTCGTCGGTGATTTGCAGGACGCGCAGAAATTCGACGGGACGATTATCAGCGTGCTGCCCGACGTGCCGGAAGGCGAGCCGCCGCAGGCGATCCATATGCCGTTCCTCGCGGAAGGCGTCGTGACGCTCGACCGGACGGCGGCGCTGATCGACGACGAGCTCGCGCAAGGCCGTCGCGTGCTGGTGCATTGCGAGGAAGGATGCGAGCGCGCGCCGCTGGTGGTGGCGTGGTTCTTGAAAACCAGGCGCGGCAAGACGCTCGACGAAGCATACGCGCTGTTGAAGAGCCAGCGGCCGATCGTGGTGGATCGGCGGCGCTGGCTGGGTATCCACAACCGATAGCCAACTCTAAGGTGTACCCGACGAATTGACTATTGGCCGGTTACGGCTCACGCTGGCGGCGTCAGGCTGACGTAGGTTCATGGCGAACTTTCTGAGCAGAGCGTTCGAACGTTTGAGAGGGGTTTTTCACCCCTCGAAGCCGTGGGTCGCGCGCACGCAAGAGTTGGGTCGTTCGCGACGTGTGCGCAAAATCAGCGTGATCGTCGTCGCGGTGGTGCTGTTTCTTGGGCTGGCGACTTACATCGCGGTTCCGCCTGTGCTGCGGCACGTGCTGACCGGCCCGGTCGCCAGCAGTATCCATCGCGAAGTGACGGTTGGCAAAATCCGCTTCAATCTTTATCGGCTGAAGCTCGATCTCGACCAGTTGCACGTCGGCGAGCGTGATAGTCCGCAGAAACCGTTCGTCGATCTAGGGCATCTCACGCTGAAAGTTTCGTGGACGTCGCTCTTCAGATTTGCGCCGGTAGTTGGCGAAGTCGTGATCGACAAGCCGGCGATCCATGTCGTCAGGGAGTCGCAGCAGAAATTCAACTTTTCAGATCTGCTCGAAAGCGCGCCGGCGCCGGCCAAGCCGAAACCGGTCGCGCCGAGCTCACCGCAGCGATTCGCGGTTTCCAATATTCAGCTGCGCGACGGTGAAATAACGATCGACGATCAATTGCTCGGCAAGCAGCACAAGATCGACAAGATTCAGATCAACGTGCCGTTCATCGCGAACCTGCCCGCCGACGTAGACGTCTTCGTTCAGCCGCTGGTTCAGATGGTCATCGACGGCAGCCCGCTGCGAATTGCCGGCGTGGCCAAGCCCTTCCAGGCGACGCGCGACTCGGTGGTCGATCTCAAACTGCATCGGCTCGACCTGCCGCTCTACGTCAGCTACGCGCCGACGAAGCTGCCCGTCAAAATTCAGACTGGATCGATGTCCACGGACCTCTATGTGCATTTCGTGCAGGCGGAATCGCAGCCTCTGATTCGCGTGAACGGGACCGTCGCGCTGGATCAGCTCGACGTTCGCGACCTCGCCGACGCTCCGCTCGTCGCGCTGAAACATGCGGAGGTGAAGCTGACCGACGTCGAGCCGCTCGGCGCGGTCTTCTATCTGAGATCGATATGGATCGATGGACTGCTCGCGAACGTCCGGCTGAATCCCGACGGCACCAACAATCTCTCGTCGCTGGCGGGCGGCAATGCAGCTCCTGCGGCGGGTCCTCCAGCGCCAGTCGCTGCTGTGAGCAGTCCAGCGGCCGCGCCAACGCCGGCGGGCAACGTCGTGCAGCAGGCGGTGCCCGTAGCGGGTCCATCGACTGCGAAACAGCCGATGGATTTTCAGCTGGAGTCGTTCGTGCTCACCAAGAGCGGCGTGACGGTGCAGGACAACAGCGGTGCGACGCCCGCGAACGCGGCGCTCGACGCGCTGGAAGTAGGCGTAAAGAATCTTCGGACGCTCGGGAAATCGCCGGCGACGTTTTACGTGACCACGAACGTTCACAGCGGCGGCGCGCTCGCGGTGAATGGTGCGCTCGATCTCTCGCAATCGCAGGTTACGACGGATGTTTCGATCGACAAGCTCGATCTGCCGGCGCTGCAGCCGTTCGCGCAGAAGTTTCTGGCGGCGACCGTGGCGTCGGGCAAGTTGAGCTCGAAAGCCACGGTGCTGACGCATTTTGCGAGCGATCATTTCAACGTGCACGCGGAGCCGGCGAGCGTCGCGATCGACAATTTCGAAGTCGATGCTCCGCACGAAAAAGAAAAACCGGTGCTGTGGAAAAATTTCAGCGTCGCGCTCGGGCAGTTCGATCTGGCGTCGCGCCAGGCGACCGTCACCGAAGTGAAAAGCGACGGAATGCATCTGTTCGTGCGTCGTGGGCGCGACGGCAAATTGAGTCTCGAATCGCTGATGCGTAGTAACGAGCCGCCGCCATCGGCCGAGCGCGCGTCTGCTCGACCGACGAGGCGAATGCCGCGCGAGCGCAAGCGAGCGGAGCGCAAGCCCGTTCCGCCCGCAGCCCCGGCGGCGCCGGCGTCACCGGGTTTTCAATTCCAGGTGGCTTCCGTCTCGCTCGATCAGACCGACGCAACCTTCGTGGACGAAAGCGCGCCGAAACCGGTGACCGTCGCCGTCGCGCCGCTGAATCTGCATCTCAAGGACGTGACTAGCAACTTCACTAAACCTTTTGGGGTCGACATCGACGGCACGCTGAATCGCAAGGGTACTTTCAAAGTCACCGGCACGGCAGCGATAGCGCCGCTCAAAGCCGACCTCCGCATCGGAACAAAAAAGCTGGATCTGACGTTTGCGGATCCGTACGTCAGCAGCAGATTGAACGCGGTCATCACGAGCGCGAACCTGACGATGGACGGCGCGGTCGGGCTCGAGCAGCAGAGCAAGGACTTTCTCGTCAGCTACAAGGGCGACGCGTCGCTCGGCAGCGTGCGGATGCTCGACAAGCTGACCAACGATCTGTTTTTCAGAATGAACGCGCTCAACGTGAATCGGATCGATTTCGCACTCGGCAAAGGTCCGCCGAAAGTGCACGTTGGGCTGATCGCGCTGAACGATTTTTATTCGCGGATTATTCTCAACAGCACCGGCAAGTTGAATCTGAAGGACATCACGGCGAGCCCGCAGGAAGCGCCCACGTCGTTGACCCGAGCGGCGGGAGAGCCTGGCTCGAAGGGCGCGGTTCCAGTGGCGCCGAGCCCGACCCCGGCACCAGCAGCGGCGCCCAGCGTAGCAGCCGCGACTGCTCCTGGAGCCAGCCCGGCAGCGGAGGCGAGTCCAGCGCAACCGTACCAGGGGCAGCCGATGAATGCCGATGTCGAGCTGAGCAAGATCACGCTAAAGGGCGGCAAGGTCGATTACACCGACAACTTCATCAAGCCCAACTACACCGCGAACATGACCGACATGGAGGGTAGCGTCGGCGCGTTCGGGACGAAATCGACTGAGCCCGCGCCGGTTTCACTCGACGGAAAAATCAACGGGAGCGCGCCGCTCAATATCGACGGGTCGATAAATCCGCTGGCGCCGACGGCGTTTGTCGATATCAAGGCGAAGGCGGACGCGATCGAACTGACCGGCTTTACGCCATACACGACCAAGTACACCGGCTATCCGATCACTAAAGGCACACTCACCGTTGACGTTCATTACTTGCTCGACACCGGCAAGCTGACGGCTGAGAACCACATCTTTATCGATCAGCTGACGTTCGGCGATCACGTGGACAGCCCCGACGCGACCAATCTGCCGATTCGGCTGGCGGTCTCGCTGCTTAAGAATTCGAAGGGGCAAATCGACGTGCGAATCCCGATCTCGGGATCGTTGTCCGATCCGCAGTTCAGCATTGGCGCCATCGTCCTCGGCGCGTTCATGAATCTGATCGTCAAGGCGGCGACCGCGCCGTTCTCGCTGATAGCGGCGGCGTTCGGTGGCAGCGGCGGAGGCGCGCAGCAGGACCTCGGCTATATCGAGTTCAAGCCCGGCTATTCGACGCTGACGCCGGAGAGTCAGCAGAAGCTCGACACGGTCGCAAAGGCGTTGGCGGATCGAACCGCGCTGAAGCTCAACATCGAGGGGCGCATAGATCCAAAGTTCGACACCGATGGCTACAAAGAAGCGTCGCTCGATCACAGTATCCAGGTGCTCAGGCACAAGAGTGAGGGAGACAGCGCGGATGGGAGCGCGAAAAAGGCGCTGTCAACGGAGGACTACAACAAATATCTGGCAAAGGTTTACAGCGCGGGCGATTTCAAGAAGCCGCGCGACGTAGTGGGATTTGCCAAGTCGCAGCCGCCCGACGAAATGAAAAAACTAATCCTCGCCAGCACTACGGTGAGCGATCAGGACCTGAAGAATCTTGCGGATGCGCGCGCGAACGCGGTGCGCGCGTATCTGAGCACGAAGCAGGTCGACTCGGGGCGGATGTTCATAATCGCGCCGAAGCTGGATGCCAACGGAATCAAGGATCAGGGCAAGACCACGCGCGTCGATCTATCGCTGGAGTGATGCGGTAAGGAAACAGAATCTTAGACTCAGGGGCGGCGTCGTCTTTTAATCTGGTTCCCCTTCCCGCTCGGGAAGGGGTTAGGGGTTAGGTTATCTACTACAACCGACACGCCTATGACTCGCAGCAGCAAAATCACGAGCGGCCAAAACGTCCATCCGGACAAGCTCGCGTTCGCCAAACAACTACGCCGTGAAATGACTCCGGTCGAGCGCCGACTTTGGAAGGCTCTTCGCCGAAATGCGCTGGACGGGTTTCATTTCCGTCGGCAGCAGGTGATCGAAGGGTACATCGCTGACTTTTATTGCGACGCTGCGAAATTGGCGATCGAACTCGACGGCGGTGTCCATCAAGAGCAGTGGCAGTACGATGAGTCGCGAGACAAGGCGATCACCAGCATTGGGGTAACTGTTCTCAGAATTTCGAATGACGCGATGCTCGACGTTGAGGCGGTGAAGGAGCATATCCGGAAGGCGCTGGTCGCGCAGAAGAACCTAACCCCTAACCTCTTCCCCAAGGGGAAGGGGAACCAGATATAAAACAGGACGAGCGCGCTTGCTTCTACAGCGAGCCGAAGATCTTGTCGGGGACTTCGTCCCAGGCGTGACGTTCTTCGTCGCGCGGGGCGTCTTCGAGCTTTGTATTTGCGCCGAAGACCATCGTGGGACGACGTGCCTCATCGTAAGCCTTCCACGTGCCGATGCTCTCGCTGCTCGGGTCGCCTGATCTTGCGAATGCCAGCCATGCGTCCTGCATCTGGGTTGCCAGCTTTTCTGCGGCTGGGCCGGCGCCTGCGAATGAGGCCATCCCCGGAATCTGATTGGTACCGAAGACGAAGCCGAGCTCGAGTGCGTGGCAGGAGCCGAGCACGCCGCCCATCGCAGGCGACGGCCAGGTGAAGAGATAGCTGTAAACGCGCGCGTCGTGACGCGGCTGGACCTGCGCGAGGCGCACGCCGGGGATGCGGAAGACGCGGTCGGTTTCGATCGCGGTGAACAAATCAGCGGGCGTGACGGACTCGCCACGCTGCGCGCGCGCCTTCGCGTAAGAATCGATCACGGCGTCTGCCGCTTCGGCCGTCAGTCGGCGGCTCATCCGCGCGCCCAGGCCTGCGCGATCGAGCTTGTGCAACGACGGGTCCATCAGCGAGAACAACTTCCATTCTTCGAGCGTCGAACCGACCATCACGGCCACGCCCGACGCCGACCCGTCCGCGACCATCTCGATCGCGGCGCGCGGCACGTGAGCACCGTCGATGACCGGCTGATACGCCATCCCGAGTTCAGGATCAGGCGTCTTGCCGTCGGCGAGCAGCGTCCCGGTGAGCAATTGCGCGGGCGTCAATGCGCGGATAGCAGCAGCATCGCCGGCGTTCACGCCAAGCTTCGACAACACTCGCTCGGCCGTGCGATTCGCGCGCGCAACGGGAGCGCCGGTGTGGCATGCGCCGCTTTGCGGAATCGCTTTGTGAAACAGGCCGCGCGCCGCGGGCATCGCGAGCAGAGTTCCGACGCTCATGCCGCCGGCCGACTCGCCGAAGATAGTGACGTTGCCCGGGTCGCCGCCGAACTCCGCGACATTGTCGCGGACCCATTCGAGCGCCGCGACTTGATCGAGCATGCCTTCGTTGCCGCTCGACGGAATCTTGCCATTGGTCACGTCGCTGAGCCGGATGAAGCCCAGCGGCCCGAGGCGATAGTTGACCGTGACAACAACCACGTCGCCGCGACGGGCGAGAACCGAGCCGTCGTAGAGCGCCTGCGAGTTGGAACCGATCGTGAAACCGCCGCCGTGAATCCAGAC
>NZ_DATDGQ010000060.1:0-9900 GCF_036522015.1 Binatus sp. (SeqCode) | reverse complement strand
ATTTGCATCGGCGGCGCTCGACGCACGCGCGCCGCGGTGAGCGCGACTTCTTCATTCTCGACGCGCCCAACTGGGTGAACATCATTCCGCTCGCGAAGAACGGCGACGTCGTGATGATTCGGCAATGGCGTCACGGTATCGCGGAATTCACGCTCGAGGTGCCCGGCGGCATGGTCGACCCAGAGGATCCGTCGCCGATGGATGCGGCGCGGCGCGAGATGATCGAGGAGACCGGCTTCGACTCCGACGCGATCGTGGCGCTGGGCAAGGTGCATCCGAATCCCGCGATCCAGGGCAACATCTGTTTTTCGTTCCTGGCCGAGAACGTGCGCCAGGTGGAAAGGGTGGTATCGCTCGGCGACGAAGAGACCGAAGTCGTGATGGTGCCGATGCGCGAAATCCGCGGCCTGATAGCGTCGGGCAAGGTCATGCACGCGCTGACAATCGCCGCATTTTCGTTCCTGCACGTGTACAACCCGCCTCGAAAGCGCCGGCGCACAAAGTAGCCTCGCCCCTTTTCCCGATCTTTATCTTTGTGTCATCCCGAGCGTAGCCGAGGGACCCCGGATCTTTTGCGATGCCGAGGACATTTCGACTTCTCTCAGGGCACGCGGAGCTGAGTCACTCTGGTGCCGGATTCGACCTCCTCCTGAGTTGCGATTGGACCATGATTGGTGTGGGTCGGCGGGGCATCGAGAAAGATTCGGGGTCCCTCGGCTACGCTCGGGATGACACAAAAAAAGAGCCGAAAGGCGGAGTGCATCCGTTAAAAACCCTGCAAGAAAATCCAACACGCGCGTTCAAAGAGTTGAGAAGGACGACTCGATGGACGTATTCAGCTCGAAGCTCAAGCTCTGGACCAGCTCATTTGCCGATCCTCGACTGTTTCAGATCTTCTCCCTCGGCATCCTGCTCGCCGCCGGTGCTTACTTCCGCGATTTCAGCATCCGTCCGGAGCAGGTTGTGCTGACCTTCGCCGCCGGCCTGCTGACGCAGGCCGCGTGCTGGAGGCTTACTCCGTCGAAGCCGCGCACTCTGCGCAGCGCCATCATCACCTGCCTGAGCCTCACGCTGCTGCTGCGCGCGGATAACCTGATCGCGCATCCGATCGCGGCGGCCGCCGCGATCTCGTCGAAGTCGCTTTTCCGATTTCGCCGCAAGAATTTGTTCAATCCCGCGACCTTCGGCCTCATCTTCGCGATCATCCTTCTTCCGGGCACATGGGTGTCTCCGGGCCAGTGGGGCCAGGACGTTGCCGTCGCGGGATGGGTCGTGATGCTCGGCATGCTCGTCACGAATCGCGCGCGCCGGGGCGATATCAGCTGGACGTTTCTCGCGTTCTATCTTGGCGCGCTCGCGGTGCGCCTCGAGTACCTCGGTCAGCGATGGGCCGTGTGGACGCATCAGCTCGAGAGCGGCGCGCTGCTGTTGTTCGCGTTTTTCATGATTTCCGATCCGATGACCGGCCCCAACGACCGCCGCGGCAGAATTGCGCACGCCGCCCTGGTCGCCGCAATCGCGTACGCGTGGCAGGTCCGGCTCTACCGCACCAACGGACTCATCTGGGCTTTGTTTATCGCGGCGCCATGCGTTCCGCTGTGGGACGCGATTTGGCCCGCGGACAAATTTGAATGGACCCAAAATGGAGGTGGCCATGTTTTTTCAGCGAATCCTGATTCTCGTTTCGATGACTCTAGCGGTGCTGATTCTCGGCGCGCCGCGTGATGCGCGCGCGTTCTGCGGCTTCTACGTCGGCAAGGCCGATGGCGCGCTGGTCAATCACGCGTCGCAAGTCGTGATCGCGCATCATGACGACAAGACCGTCATCAGCCTGATGAACGATTACCAGGGCGAGCCGTCGGAATTCGCGCTGGTGGTGCCGGTGCCGGTCGTGCTGCAAAAGGGACAGGTGCATGTCGGCGATCGCGAACTATTCCAAAAGATCGACGCATACAGTTCGCCGCGCCTGGTCGAGTACTTCGATTCTAATCCTTGTCAGATGTTGATGATGGGCCGTGCGTTTGGAGCAGCGGCCGGAGCGATCGCAATGCCTGAGACTGCCGCGATGCGAAGTGAGGCGGCCAAGGCGCTTGGCGTGACGATCGAGGCCGAGTACACCGTCGGCGAATACGACATCGTGATTCTCTCGGCCAAGGAATCGTCGGGCCTGCAAACCTGGCTACAGCAAAGCGGCTACAAGATTCCGCTCGGCGCCGATCGCGCGCTCGAGCCGTACATTCGCAGCGACATGAAGTTCTTCGTGGCGAAGGTCAATATCGCAGAGCACAATCGCACCGGGTTGACGTATCTGCGGCCGCTGCAGTTCGCGTTCGAGTCGCCAAAGTTCATGCTGCCGATCCGGCTGGGGATGATTAACTCGCAGGGTCCGCAGGATCTCGTCATCTACATGCTCACCGAAAACGGCCGCGTCGAGACGACCAACTATCGCACCGTGAAATTGCCGACCGGCATGGACATCCCCGAGTACGTGCGCGGCGAGTTCGGCGACTTCTACAAGGCGATGTTCGACGAGCAGGTCAAGCGCAACGACATGCGCGCCGTGTTCACCGAGTACGTCTGGAACATGGGATGGTGCGATCCGTGCGCGGGGCCGCCGCTGTCGCGTGACGAATTGCGGAGCCTCGGCGTCTTCTGGGTCGACGACCAGCCGGGCGGCGCAGTCCCGATGTATCGCCGACCCGGCGGGTTCATGCCGTATCCGCAGCCGATGGGCGGCGGTCCGACGCCGGTGACGCTCACGCGATTGCATGTGCGCTATAGCGCCGACACTTTCCCCGAAGATCTGACCTTCCAGGAGACGCAGGACCAGGAGAATTTCCAGGCACGCTACGTCCTGCAACACGGGTGGAATGGATCGCCCACGGCATGCGAGGCGGCGAAGAACTACTTCGACGAATTGAACAAGCGCAAAGCGCACGAAGCCGAGACGCTAGCCGATCTAACGGGATGGAACCTTGAAGACGTGATCAAGAAGGCGGGGCTGACGCCGGAGTCGCAGCCAAAGCCATGGTGGCAAGGCATCTGGGGCTCGTGAGGCGGTTGAGGGCAGTGGAAAGCGCGCGGGGTCGCCTCGACCCCGCGTGCCCTCACGTCTTGTCCAGTATCCTAATCAGCTCCGACGTGTACGCGACCAGGTCATGGCAATTCGCACATTTGACGCTTTGAACTTCATTTTCCTCGATGTAAATCAACATCGCCTTTGCGCCGCATTTTGGACAACTCAAAATATCTTTCGCAGCTTCTTCCTTCGCCGTAGCCATACGATGATCGAATACCCTTCGCCGTTTCGCGGTCAATCGCATTGACTCCTGCCAGGGTGTGCCCTAGGCTTGGCCGTTTGCTATACTATGTAACTCGACCGACTGGGCCGAAGCTGCTTACCTCGACCTGCTGCAACCGGATTTTTAGGCATGTTTGAAACGCTCAGCGACCGTCTCGAAGGAGTTTTCAAGAAACTCAAGGGGCAGGGCCGTATCACCGAGCGCAATATCGAGGACGCGCTCCGTGAAGTTCGCCTCGCGCTGCTCGAAGCCGACGTAAATATCAAGGTCGTCCGCGACTTTATCGAGCACGTCAAGTCCAAGGCGCTCGGCGCGGAAGTGCTGCGCTCGCTCTCGCCTGAGCAGCATCTGATCAAGTTCGTCGCGACCGAGCTGCAGAACGCGATGGGCGGCACCGCGCGCGAGCTCGATCTGAAGGTCAAGCCGCCGGTTAAAATCATGGTGGTCGGCCTGCAAGGCGCGGGCAAAACGACTTCGATTGCGAAGCTCGGACGATGGCTCAAATCCGAGCGCAAGCGTCATCCGATTTTAGCCTCCACCGACGTCTATCGACCGGCCGCGATGGAGCAGCTGCGCGTGCTTGGTGCGCAGGCGCAAATTCCAGTCCTCGACAGCAACGAGAAGCAGGATCCAGTCGAGATCGCGTCGCGTGCGATGGCCCGCGCGGAGACTGGTGGGCATGACGCGATCCTGATCGACACCGCCGGCCGCCTGCAAATCGACGAAGAGCTGATGGACGAGTTGTCGCGGCTGAAGGCTGCGCTCAATCCGCATCACATCATATTCGTCGCCGACGCGATGACCGGCCAGGAAGCAGCGAACGTCGCGGCGGGATTCCATGAGCGGCTGGGAATCTCTGGCGTCATTCTGACCAAGCTCGATTCCGACGCGCGCGGCGGCGCGGCGCTTTCCGTGCGGACTATAACCGGCGCTCCGATTCTGTTTGCGGCCACCGGCGAGAAGCTCGACGCATTCGAGATCTTCTATCCTGACCGTCTGACCTCGCGCATCCTCGGGATGGGCGACGTGCTGACGCTGATCGAAAAGGCGCAGCAGAATTACGATCAGACCAAGGCCAAGGAGCTCGAGCGCAAGTTCAAGAAGAACGAGTTCACCATCACCGACTTCGCCGAGCAGATTCGGGCAATCAAAAAGATGGGATCGCTCGGCGAGCTGATGGGCATGATTCCCGGACTCAAGAAACTCGCGGGCGCGGCCGATTCCGAAGATGCCAAGCTCGAGCTCGGGCGTATCCAGGCGATCATCGACTCGATGACGCTGCAGGAGCGCGGCAATCATCTGATAATCAACGGGCGCCGGCGTGCGCGAATCGCAGGCGGGAGCGGTACGTCGGTTCAGGACGTGAATCGTTTTCTCAAACAGTTCGAGCAGACGCGCAAAATGATGAAGAAAATCACCCGCATGGGCGCGGGGAAAATGATGATGCGCGGAATGGGGCTCGGCAGCTAGAATAAGAATAAGCACAGGAGAACTGAATGGCACTTGTAATCCGATTGCGCCGCCACGGCGCCCGTAAGAAACCCTTCTACCGCATCGTGGTGGCCGATTCGCGCTCGCCGCGTGACGGACGCTTCGTCGCCCAGGTCGGGACGTACGATCCGGCATTCGATCCCCCGCGGGTCAAAATCAAGAAGGACTTGGCGGACCAGTGGCTCAAGGCCGGCGCCAAGCCTAGCGACACAGTAAGGAAGTTGATTAAACGGGCTGAAACAGCAACGGTCTCCGCCTGATGCGACCCGCTGCAACGGAGCCATCCTATGAAGGAGCTCGTCGTATTTCTCGCGCAACAATTGGTTAACGACGCTAACGCGGTGGACGTTAAGGAGACCCAGGGCGACACCGCCTCGGTACTTGAACTGCGGGTCGCGAAGGAAGATCTGGGCCGCGTGATCGGCAAGCAGGGACGAACCGCAAAGTCGATTCGCACGATTCTGAACGCCGTCGCCTCGCGCACCAACCGCAAGGTCGTTCTCGAAATCGTCGAGGACCGATGATCCTGCGCACTGTGACGCGCCTCGCGTCACCACGGCTATGCTTCGCGTCGGCCGCATAAGCGGCGCGCATGGGCTGAAGGGCGCGCTGCGATTCCGGCCCGACAATCCGGACTCCGACACATTAGAACAGGTCAAGCGCGTGTTCCTCGAACGCGACGGCGCATCGCGCGAATTTCGCGTGACCGCGATGGCGCCGCTCAACGCGACGACGCGGCGGATCACGCTCGAGGGTGTCGCGGACATAAACGCGGCCGAATCGCTCAAGGGCGCGATCGTGATGCTCGCGACAGAGGATGTCCCGGCCGCCAAGCCGGGCGAGTTCTACTATTACGAAGCGATCGGATGCGAAGTATTTCTGACCGACGGCAGCCGCCTTGGCGCAATCGAAGAAATCTTCTCGAACGGCGCCCACGACGTCTGGGTGGTGCGCGACGCCGAGCGCGAAGTGCTGGTGCCGGTAATCGAAGAGGTCGTCAAGGCGATGGATCTTCCTGCTCGTCGAGTCACGATCGAGCCGATTGCCGGCCTGCTCGACTGACCATCTGGCTCCACGCGAGTCACCCGGATAGATTTGGATTCGCGCAATGGAATTTCACATAGTCACGCTGTTTCCCGAAATGTTCGAGTCGCCGTTTCGCGGCGGCATGATCGGGCGCGCGATCGAGCAGGGACTGATCGCCATCAAAGCGCATCCGCTGCGCGATCACGGTCTTGGGAACTACCGGCAAGTCGATGACGCGCCGTACGGCGGCGGCAGCGGGATGGTGATGCGCCCCGAGCCGATCGCGGCCGCGATCGATGCGGTCAACGCCGAGCGACCGGGCCTGTGGCGCATCCTGATGACGCCGCAGGGCGAAGTGTTCGACAACTCGATGGCGCGCGATCTCGCAAAGCGCGCACCCGGCCTGATGATCGTCGCCGGCCGCTACGAAGGAATCGACGAGCGCGTGCGCTCGCTGGTGGATCAGGAAATCTCGATCGGCGACTACGTGCTGAGCGGCGGCGAAATCCCCGCGATGGCGGTGATCGAAGCAGTGGGCCGGATGCTCCCGGGCGTGCTCGGCAATCCCGAGTCGCTCGACGAGGAATCGTTCGCCGCCGGGATGCTCGAATATCCGCAATACACGCGCCCCGAGGAGTTTCGCGGCATGACGGTGCCAGAGATCCTGCTCAGCGGCGATCACGCCAAGATTCGCGCATGGCGCGAGGAAGAATCGAAACGGCGGACCGCGCGGCGGCGTCCCGACCTGCTCGAGCGGCGCAAGTTCTGATTGTGCAGATTCTGAAAAAGTGCGGATTCTGAAAAGTGTGAAGGACCTCTTCGTAGCGCTGATCCATCACCCGGTCGTCAACCGAAACGCCGAGACCGTCACGTCGGCAATCACAAGCCTCGACATCCACGATATCGCGCGCGCGTCGCGAACCTACGACGTGCGCGGTGTATTCATCGTGCATCCAATTCCCGAGCAGCGGAAATTCGCCGCGAGCGTGATCGACCACTGGCGCTTCGACTTCGGCCGCGCGCACGACTCGCGCCGTCGCGAGGCGCTCGAGCGCGTGCAAATCGTCGCGGAGCTCGACGACGCAATCACAGAGGCGACAGGTATCTCCGGCGCGCGCCCGCTAATCGTACACACCTCCGCTCGCACCGAAGGCGGCACCAGCTTCGCCGATTTGCGCGCGCGCCTCGAAGCTCCAGATGCACCGCCAATGATGATCCTGCTCGGTACAGGCTTCGGCATGTCGCCCGAAGTCGCCGAGCGCGCCGACATCGTACTCGCCCCAATTATCGGCCCCGGCGACTACAACCATCTGTCAGTGCGCTCCGCCGCCGGAATTATTTTGGATCGGCTTCGCGGCAAGTAGGGCGCGCACCGTTTGCGCTCCTGGCGCCGGCCGCAGGAGCGTCCGTCGAGATTCTTCGCTACAGCAGCTTTCGCTCAGAATGACGCGTGAGGCGACTCGTTTTTTGTGTCATCCTGACAGAGCGAACAACGCGAGCGGCAGGAACGACCGCGGACCGCTTCGCGTTTTTGTGTCATCCTGACGACCTGAGCAACGCGAGGGGAGGAAATGGCTGCTGGCTTCCGGACAGCTTCGCGCACGCGAAGCCGGTTCCGGTCTCTGAAAATCGCGAAGCGCTCCTATGCGAGCAACCCGCGCAGCTTCTCTACAAAACGGCGCATGTGCGGATCGGACCGCTCGAACGGAATCTCGTCGAATCCGAACCATCGCACGCCGTGAAACTCGCCACGATCGAATTCAATCGCGCGCGAGCTGTCGCCACGCAGCAAATACCAAAGCGACACGTCGGTATGCCCTATGCCTCCGCCGGTCCGCGTCACCGTGATGAACAGCGGGTCCGGCTGCATGAAATCCGCCAGGAGGCTCAGCTCCTCCGCCAGTTCTCTGACCACGGTCGCACGCGGATCTTCATCGGGCTCGACATGACCACCGCTCGGCAGCCATAGACCCGCCAGCTTGTGATCGACCAACAGCAGCTTCCCGCGCTCTTCATCGACGAGCGCGAAATAACTCACCAGATGCATGAGCGGAACGTCGGGCTTCTTAGTCCTGAAGATCGGCGCACCCGAACGAATCCACTCGATGGTCGAGTCACGATGCTCCCGCTCGAGGTCGTCGACCGGCTCGATTGCCGCAACTATTTCCGCGATCCTGTCGCGCACTCGATTTGCCACCTGGCCTGTTCGCTAACGAATTCCTGCGCTGAGAACAAGAAATGCGAACGCGACCACTAGACCCGACGTTCTCAGCCAATGGTACAGATCCCAGCGATGCTCCTGCACTCGCCAGTCTTCGGGAAGTGATTCCGGTGTCCATATGGCGATCCGGTTGTTGATCGGCACCGGACCGACGAGCGAAAAGACTACCGCGAAGATCTGGATCGCGAGCGCTACGGCGGTGAGGCGCCACGCAGATTCGTTCAAATTCACGAAGGGCAGCAACAACAGAAGATTCAAGAGCGTCGAGCCTGCCATCCAAAACGGCATCACACGACCAAGTAGGATGGCGAGCGATGAGCGCATCGGTACATGTACTTCCAGCGGTTGCCGGTTGAGCATCGGGTGCGCGAACGCAGCAACATTTAGTTCACTGCCGCACATGAGGCCGAGCACCAGTATGGAAAGGAGCTGAACAGCCATGGAGATAGACCTTCGGAGGGTTGGACGTTTGCCCGGGAGCCGGCCCGCACCACTAACTAACACACCCATTGAGTGGGCGCGCGCATTTGGGTAGGTTTAGGGGCTCGACTCGAGGTCTTTTTCCCATGAATACCGTTATCCAGAAGCTCGAAGAGCGGGGCCTGCGCAAGGACCTGCCTGAATTCCGCGTCGGCGACTCGGTTCGCGTTCACGTCAAGGTCGTCGAAGGCGAAAAAGAGCGCATCCAGTCCTTCGAAGGCATCGTGATCAAAATGAACCGCGGCGCCAACCGTGCGACCTTTACCGTGCGCAAGATTTCGTACGGCGTCGGCGTCGAACGAATCTTCCCGATGCATTCGCCGCGAATCGACAAGCTGCAAGTGCTGACTCACAACCGCGTTCGCCGCGCGCGTCTGTACTACCTGCGCAATCTGTCGGGTAAAGCAGCGCGTCTCGACGTCGGGACCTGAGCGGCGAACGAATCCCCGATCAGCTGTCGTTGGAGGCTGCCGTCTTCTCGGCGGAATTCCGCGTCATGCGAACGTTGCCGTCCAGGTAGGCGCCTTCGGCCACCGTCAGCTCGCGGGTCTCGATGTTTCCGAAGAACTTGGCGCGCGGCCCCAGCACGACGCCCTCGCATCCAACGACGTCGCCGCGCAACTCGCCCATGATCAGCAGCCGCGGCGCGAAAACCTTACCCTCGACCATTCCGTCCTCGCCGATCACGACCAGCTCGACGGAGCGGACCTCGCCCTTGAAGCGGCCTTCGATTCTAACCGGCTCGTGAAAGATTAATTTTCCCGAGACGTTGACGTTGCGGCCGACTGCGACGCGTGTGCGCGCTTCGGCCCAAGCCACTCCTGCATCTTGCGGTATCTGTGTTGATTCCATGAACTTACGGAGCCGGAAATACGTGACACGACACTGCGTGGCCGCCGCGCCCGGTTTCTAATTTTGGTTCGACGTTTGTACAAACATCTTTCGCATAAGGGCACCTCGGATGGAAGGCGCAGCCGGGCGGCGGATTCATCGGACTCGGCATTTCGCCCGGCAGCTTGATGCGTTCCGGCCGGTTGGCGGTGTCGATCGTCGGAATCGCCGAGAGCAGCGCGCGCGTGTATGGATGCCGCGGATTCAAATAAATTTCGTCACGCGTGGCGATTTCGACAATCTTGCCGAGGTACATGATCGCGACGCGATTGCTGATGTGCTCGACCACCCGCAAGTCGTGCGCGATGAACAGGTAAGTGAGTTTCAGCTTCTCCTGCAGGTCCTGCAGCAGGTTGATTATTTGCGCCTGGATCGAAACGTCGAGCGCCGAGACCGGCTCGTCGAGCACCAGGAAGCGCGGATTCACCGCCAGCGCCCGCGCGATTCCGATCCGCTGACGTTGCCCGCCCGAAAATTCGTGCGGCAAAC
>NZ_DATDGQ010000059.1:0-8615 GCF_036522015.1 Binatus sp. (SeqCode) | reverse complement strand
GCTACGCCGCGGCCCGACGCCTGATCGATCAGCGAGAAGAGTTGGCGACCCAGACCGGTCGCGACGCGGAGCTGAAGAGCGCGCTCGACGGCGCTCGCGCCGGCGCCGCGGCAATCCGCGAGCAGGTCGAGGGCGCGGCGTCGGCTGCGCAATCGGCGCGGTCGGAGCTGGGCGGTGCTCAGCGCGAGCTCGAGAATCTGCACAGCGGCGCGAAAGAACGCGCGCGCACGCGCGCGTTCCTGCAGCGGCGGCTCGACGCCACCGCGCAGCTCGAAATCGAGCTGCGCGCGCGGCTCGTCGATCTGGAATCCAAAACGACGCTCGCGCGCGCGAATCGTGCGGAAGCCGGCGCGATCCTCGCGCGCGAAATCGCAGCAGGCGGCGGCGACGCCGACGCCGCGCTCAAGGAAATCTCGCTCAAGCACGACAACGCCAACCGCGAACACAAGCTGGCCGAGCGCGGCGGCGAAGAATGCAAGGACGATCTGTCCGACGTCGTGCGCGAGGCCGCAGTGATTCGCGGCCGGCTCGGCGATCTCGCCGGCGAGCGTGCCGATCTCGAAAAGCGGCTTGAGACTACGATTCTCGGAGCGCCTGCCCTGGCCGCAGAGCTCGAAACCGCGCGCGAGTTGATGCGCGCAGCGGAAGCGGACCTCGAAGCGTCGCGCGCAGTTGCGACTGATCTCGAAGGAGCGCGCCGCAAGGCCGCCGAGCAAGAGATCGAGGCGCGCACCGCGCTCGACCATCTGACAGCGCGCGTCAATTCGCTGCGTGGCGTGCTGGTCGCGCGCGGCGAACTGCAGGTAAATCATTCATCGAAAGGCGTCGATCTGCGGCTGCGCACGATTCTCGAATCGCTCAACGGCGATCGTCCCGCCACTGATCCTTCGATCCTCAAGCAGGTGGTACGCGCGCCGCTCGCGCTGGAGCCCGCTCTCAGAGCCGTGCTGGGCGATCAGATGGACGCGGTGATCGTCGAGTCGCCGCAGTTCGCGCTGCGTGCAATAGAAATTCTCAAGGAGAATCGCGCCGGCCGCATGGACTTCGTGCAGGAGCCCGACGCCTCAATCGCGGCGCATCCGGCAATCGATGCGCCCGGCATCGCGGGACGGCTGGTCGAGATGCTCGAAATCGAGTCGCGCTTCTCGCCGGTCGCCGAAGCGATGCTCGGTCACGTGATGCTCGCAGACGACCTGCGTTCCGCGCTGGCCGCGTCGAATCTCAACGGTCACGGCACTGTTTTCGTAACGCGTGATGGCGACCTGGTGATGCCGGGTCGAATGATCAGCGGCGGCAGCGCCGAAGACAGTCATGCCGCGGTGGACCTCGCCGCAATCGAAGCAGAGACCCGAGAGCTGGCGCGAGCGGAAGAAGAGCATCGCACGCGCGTCGGCCAGTTCGCCGACGTTCGCGCTGGGCGCGAGCGCGCGGACGCCGAGCTCGAGCAGGGACGGAGCAAGGCGCGCGAAGCAGAGCGGGTCGCCAACGAAAGACGCGGCGCGCTCGCCCGCGCCGAACAATCGGTCGCGCTGGCGGAAGCCAACGGCGGCAATTCGCATCGCCGGCTCAATGAGCTGGCGGAGCTGGTGATCGCCTCGAACGCGCGCCTGGAAGAGCTCGCGAAGATCGAGCAGGAGGCGCGCGCACGCTTGAGCGTGATGGCCGGTGAGATCGGGTCGCTGCGCGCCGCAGCGGAAGAAATTGGCGCCGTGATGCTCGAAGTCGCCTCGAAGGTCGAGGCACGCAAGTCCCGACTCGGCGCGCTGGAAAGCGAACTGGCGCATGCGCAGCGCGAAGCGGACTCACTCGACGCGCAGATCGACGAGCATCGCGCAACTCTGGAACGCTCGCACATCGAGCGCGCCGAGTTCGAGCGCGAACTCGAGACTCTCTCCACTCAAGATCAAGCCGCACACGCCCGCGAGACCGAACTCGAAGCTGAACTCTCGCGCCTGCGCGCCCAATGCGACGCGTCAGAGCATGAACTCGAAGCGCGTCGCGCGGACTTCAAGAACGCTCAGGAATCGTTGACGGCTTTGGAAGCCGATGCGAACGAATGCGGACTCAAGCGTGAACGGGCCCGCGCACTAAGTGAGGAATTGGCGAGAGCATTCATCGAAAAGTTTGGCGCCGAGTTCGACGTGATAGCGGCCGAGATTGTTCCAGCGCTCGACGGAAGAATCGCCGCCGAAGACGACGCGCGAATCGTCGAGCTGCGCGCCAGGATGGAGCGAATCGGCGAGGTGAACCTGGCGGCGGACAGCGAAGTCAAAGAACTGGAGGAACGCGCGGGAGTGCTCGGCACCGAGCGCGCCGACTTGCAGAGCGCGCTCGACGATCTGACCAAAACGATCACGCACCTGAATCGCGAGGCGCGCAAGCGCTTCGCCGAGACCTTCGAAGGTGCGGCGAAAAACTTTGCCGAGTTATTTCCCAAGCTGTTGCGCGGCGGCAAGGGACGGCTCGAGTTGACAGACGACGGCGACGTGCTCGAGGCGGGAGTCAACGTTCTCGTGCAGCCGCCCGGCAAGAAGGTCAAGGAAATAGGCCTGCTGTCAGGCGGCGAGAAGGCGCTGTCCGCGATGGCGCTGATTTTCTCGCTGTTCCTGCTCAACCCCAGCCCGTTTTGCGTGATGGACGAAGTTGACGCCCCGCTCGACGAATTCAGCCTCGCCGCCTTCACCACCCTGATGGCCGAGCTGAAACTGCGCTCCCAGTTTATCGTGATCACGCACAACCAGCGCACGATGCAGCGCGCCGACCAGATTCACGGCGTAACAATGGATCGCCCTGGCGTCTCGCGAATTATTTCACTGCGAATCCCTCAAGCCGCGTAGCAGACCGGCGCGACGATCTGATGATCGCCGCGCCATTTTTTCAGTGAGAATCGCGCGCGCGACTAAATCAAACTGTAGCCGCTGCCTTTGCGATCGAATCCGATGCCGACGCCTTTTTCGATCACGCCGAACTGCTTAAGGAGTGGCTGACTGTACGTGACCAGGCCCGTCACCTTGTCGAGCGGTTCGGTGGCGAGGATGAGCGCCGATTGCGCCATCCACTCGACCGGCTCTCCCGTGGGATCGTCGGGACCTGTGACGAGATGGTGATGCACCGTGCCCGGAGTCGCGACGACTTGCGACGGCGATACGCACGTCACCGAAATTCCGTCGTCGTAAACTTCCTCCGCGAGGCCCTGCGTGAAGCGCTCGAGCGCCGCCTTCTCCGCGCCGTAGCATACGCCGCCGCGAAACACCGTCGCGATCTTGTATGGTCCCCGGCCTGGTCCGATCGCCGCGCCCGACGAGATGTTGACGATCGATCCGGATTTGCGCGGGATCATGTCCTTGAGCACGAGATGCGCCAGCATGAACGGGCCGTGGAGGTTTACCGCGAATGACCGCATCCAGCGCTTGGGCGGGAAATCCTTGACCGGGATGAAATAGGTCAGCGCCGCGTTGTTCACCAGCACGTCAATCTGTCCGTAGAGTTTGTGCGTTTCCTCGACGAGTTTCTCGCAGTCGGCTTCGGACGAGACGTCGCAGGTGACGGCGGTCGCTTCGCCGCCCGACTTCTTGATTCCGGCGACGGTCGTCTCGAGCGATCCTTCCAGAAGCGGATGCTCGCCTTCTTTGAGCGTGCGCGCCGAGCACACCACCTTCGCGCCGTCCTTGGCGAACAGTTCCGCGATCGCCTTGCCGATACCGCGGCTCGCGCCGGTTACGATTGCCACCTTGCCTTTGAGCTTTGCCAATTTCAGATCTCCTTGGTGATGCAGGGTCCGCGTGATTTACGATCTCGTCGCGGCCCTACACTTCTTATAGCGAGGAACGTAATCGAATGTGAAACCCCTCCTGGGTTTCACGCTTCCTTGGGCAGGAGTGACCCCTGCACCCAGTATTAAGATCAGTCCAGCGCGGTGATTGAGCGGCCGCGGGTTTCGGGGAGTATCCAGACGAGCAGGGCGCCCATCGTCGAGAAGAGTGCGCCGAGCGACAGGGTCGCGCCGAAACCGACGCGCGCGCCCAGCATCGCGATCAAAATTGGCGTGAAGAATTGAAATCCGCGCGTGACGTTGAGCAGCAATCCGAGCGACGTATTGCGAATCCGCGTCGGCAGCATTTCGGCGATCATCGGCGCGATTCCCGCCCAGATGCCGGTACCGAATCCAGCGGTGAACATCGCGGCCGAGATGAGTCCCGGCACCACTACCGCCGAATTCCACAGAATCGTAGGCGGGAGCGTGCCGGCCGCCATCAGCAGACCGTATGCGCAAAACGCGGGACGACGCCCGAATTTGTCGGCGACGCGCCCGAACGTCAAGTAGCCGAGCACGCCGCCGATTTGCATCTTGATTAGCAGACGACTCGCAGCCACGGCTGTGAGGCCGCGCTTGAGTTCGAGGTATCCCGGCATCCAGGTGTACGTGAACCAGTACGCTTCGGAGTTGAGCAGGACGACGACGAACAACAGCGCGAAGATGCGCCGGTGCACGAGAATCGCGCGCAAGTCCACGCCGCGCCCGCCGAGTTCGGTGCGCGTGCGGCGCCAGACGTCGCTCTCGGGCATCCACTTCAACACCGCGGCGACGACGAATATCGCGGGCACGCCCGACAGCATGAACGTCAGCCGCCATCCTATTGCGGGCGCGAGATAACCGCCCGCAGCCGCCGCCAGCAAAACTCCCAGCGGCGCGCCCGTCTGCACGTATGCGGCGTAGCGCGCGCGTCGCTCGGCCGGGACGCTCTCGGCGACCAGGCTCTGTCCGGGAGCCCATCCGCCGCCCATCCCGAGTCCGGTTATCGATCGGAACACGATCAGTTGCGCGAGACTCTGGCTGAATCCGCATAGCGCGGTGCCGATGCCGTAGATGGCGACAGTCGTCGCGATCATTGGTTTGCGCCCGTAGCGATCGCCGAGGAAGCCGAAGACGACTCCGCCGAGCGCCGTCATCAGCAGCGACGTGCCCAGCGCCAGCGACGACTGCTCCGCCGTCAGATGGAGTTCGCGCGCGACGGGGACCAGCAAGAACGAGTAGAGAATCAGATCGTAGAAGTCGAAAATCCACGCGGCGAAGGCCAGCGCGACGATCCTCAGGTGTATCGCGCCGGGCTCGCGCTGGTTCATCAGCAGCTCGGGCGGTGGTATTTTGGCGACTGGCTCCATGCAATCGGGTATGGTTGGCTATTCATACCAGTTGCGACTGTCAAGGACGCAGCGCGGGTTTGTCTTGGAGGAGTGAATGTTCAGACGCTTTTTTCGATGGATTTTACGAACAGTGATCATCGTCGTGGTGCTGGTCGTGATCGTCGCCGTCTCGGAGCACATGGCGCATCGCGTGCAGCCCAACTCGGTGCTGTCGGTCGAACTTGACGGAACGGTCGTCGAGCGCGGCAGCAGCAGCGTGCTCGGACTGCTCAGCAAGAATGAGACGGCACTCAACACGCTGCGCAATGCGATCGATCACGGCGCCAAGGATCCGAAGATCGTCGGCCTCGAAATCAAGGTACTCAACCCTGAGATGGAACTCGCGCAGGCGCAGGAGATCGTCGCGCTGATCAAGTCGTTCAAGGACCACGGCAAGTGGACCGAAGCGTACCTCGAGACCGCCGGCGAATCGGGCCTCGGCAACACTCCCTACATGGTCGCGAGCGCCGCCGACGAAGTCTCGCTGATGCCGCGAGGCGACCTCAACCTGATGGGCGTCCAGCTGCGCGAACTGTTCATGCGCGGCACGCTCGACTGGATGGGGATCACGCCGAATTTCGCGTCGGCGGGGCAGTACAAGAGCGCCGCCAACATGTTCACCAACAAGGATTTCACGACGGCGCAAAAGGAGGAGGACGAGGGGCTGGCCGGCAGTCTGTTCGATCAGATCGTCGCCGCGATGAGCGCGGAGCGCAAGCTGAGTCCCGACACGATCAAGGGTTTGATCGATCAAGCACCGATAAATGCAGACGATGGCCTTAAGGCGCGTTTGGTGGATCGGCTGGAATATGAAGACGAGTTCACCGAGCGTGTGAAAAGTCACGGCGGCTCGGTACACCGGGTGGTCGAGTACACCGATTACGCGCGCGCGAGTTTGTTTTCCAGCCTGGCCACCGGAGACCAAATCGCGGTGATTTACGGGAATGGAGAGATACAGCGCAGCGGCGAAGGATTCGATCCGTTCTCGGGTCCCGACACGACGGCAATGACCTCCGACGATATGGCCGCAGCGTTCAAGTCCGCGCGCGAGGATGACGACGTGCGCGCTGTGATCCTGAGAGTCAATTCGCCCGGCGGCTCGATGCTCGCGTCGGAACTAATCGACCGCGAGGTCGAGTTGACCGCCAAGAAGAAGCCCGTCGTCGTCAGTATGTCTGGGTATGCCGCCTCGGGCGGATACATGATTTCAATTCCGGCCGCGAAAATCATCGCCGAGCCCGGCACGATCACCGGATCGATTGGGGTACTTGGAGGCAAGTTCAACATCACACCCGCGACCCAAAAAATTTATGCGAACACCGACGCCGTGAGCCGCGGGGCGAACGTCGGGATGTTCGACATGTGGACCGACTTCACACCCGCGCAATCCAGGCAGTTCCAGGACGACATCCAGCGCAACTACCAGTACTTTCTGAAACTGGTCGCGGCCGGCCGCCACATCACGGTCGAGCAGGCTGACTCGGTCGCGCAGGGACGGGTCTGGACCGGAGAGCAGGCAATCAAGCTCAAGCTGGTCGATTCGCTCGGCGGACTCGATGACGCGATAGCGGCTGCGAAGGGGTTGGCGCGTATCGCGCCCGATCAGCAGGTCGGAATCATCGAGCTTCCCGAGCAGCCTGGACTGCTGCAGTCTCTGAGCAAGGGCAAGATGACGGCGTTGTTCACCCAGCGTCCGGCGGTGCGGCTGGTCGAGCCCGTCATCGAATTGATCCACGCAGCGCTGAGCGGTCACGCGATTTTCAGCGCCGCGTACTGTCCCGTGGTGCCGATGCTCTGATCGTCAAACAATGGCGGAGGCCAGCCGATGGATTCGCAACTCGAAGGATTTCTAAATTCGTTGGCCGAAGCCGAGCGCGCCGGCGGACGCGTTCTGCACGAGCTCACCGAGCTGGCGCATTCGCTCGAACTTCGCGAGATGCTCAAGAAGGTCGGCCATGACGAGGGCTACTATGCCGGTGAGCTGTCGGCGCATGTGCGCCGGCTCGGCGGGAGTCCGTCGACCAGGACCGGCGACTTCGTCGAGAAAATTCGCGCGGTCGGAGAATTTCGCGGGAAGCTCGAATTGCTGAATCGCGGACAGCGATGGGTGATTCGCAAAATCGAGGAAAACGTCCCGACCATCGGTGATGGGCAGCTCAAAGCGTTTCTGGTCGTGATGGCCGAGGGCCACCGGGTCAATATTGGCGCGCTCGAAGAGTCGCTGAAGCAAGGCGTCGTCTGACAGCGACGGAGCAGGTCTCGTGCGGCAAACTATCATCGGCCTGCTGATGGTCGGGCTGACGGCGGGGTACTTCTATTGGAAGGCAAGGCACCGCTATATGTGCCCGTTCTGCGGGCGCTTCGTCAGATACAACGACGTCAATTGTCCGCATTGCGGCAACGACATGAATTTTCGCCATCGCTCCGGTCCCGACAGCAGATTCGGAGTCGCGCTCGGACAGCGGACTAGTCAGCGCCGGCGTGGCGGCGGCCGCTCTTCGCGGAATTGAGCGCGGCCGCGGCGCGGCGCAGGAAAGTTCGCGTCTGCGTCGTCGAATTGATCGGGAAGCGCACGTAGTCGTCGCCAACTTTCAGGTCGGCGAAAAATCCCGCCGGGTCTTCATGGAAATGCAGAAACCCACTCGAACCGCAGTAGAACGCCCCGCGTTTTTTTTCCTTGAGTCCGCCGAGCCGACGAATCTCATCGAGGATCGGCTCGAGTCGGTCAAGCGCATCGGGTCCAGCGTGCTTCACTACGAATTCCCCAGCTCGATCACGTAGCCATCGGGATCCGCGAAGTAGGCATACGGGACGCCGGGCGCATGCTCGCCGCGGCGTTGCAGCTTCCCGCCGGCATTTTCGATCTGACGCACCATCTCATCGAGACTGTTTTTGGGGATCGAGAACCCGAAATGCGAAACGCCGCCTCCGGCAACCGGATCGTCCGTCTTGACCTGGCACAGAGTGATTGTTTCGTTCACGCCGGGCGAATGAATGAAGACCATTGTCTTCCCTTCCCAGAATTTAACCTCTAGACCGAATGCTTCCTGGTAGAACTTGAGCGATCGACCGACGTCCCTGACATTGAGATTGATGTGCCTCAATCCGCGCGCTTTGATCATCGGCGTGCCTCCGATTTGTGTGCCGTTCGATTGGTCAGTAGTGGACCCAACTGCTCCGCCGCTTCCTCCGCTGAAATAGATTTCGCAGCCGCACGGGCGTCAGTGGATACCCAGTCGGGAAATTTGACGGCAGTCATTCGATGCGCTCCGGTGGAGGTATGTTCCTCGCGAACAGCAGATAGACGATCGGTGTCGAACGCCTGCGCCATCTTTACCAGCGCCGGCCACAACCGCCGATGCACGAGAGTTATCTTACCGTCGTGCAGCCGGCATCGCACGACGTCGGGAGAATCGCAAACGTCGTTGAGC
>NZ_DATDGQ010000058.1:0-10159 GCF_036522015.1 Binatus sp. (SeqCode) | reverse complement strand
GGCCTTTTTTTCGGAGATCTTGTCTACCGCGACAGACGACGCTCCGCACCGCGCGCGCTGTCGGTGGCTTACTTAGTGCTGAATATCAGGAATCGATTGTTGCTCTCGTCATCGACGATCAATTGGGTCCCAACAAGAGATATTCCGAACGGGAAACTGAGCGTTTGCGCACTCGGCATGGAGTTGCCGGCGTTCGAAAGGCCGTGCGTGAAGTCGGCTTGACCAAGCACGATGTCCGCGGTCGGATTGTTAGCCGTTGGAAACGTGTTGAACACGAGGATGCGGTTGTTTCTGGAGTCCTCAACATACAAACGCGTGCCATCCGAAGCGACGCCACCGGGTTGGTTGAGACTTTGCGCGGTTGGTGGATCCGGACTGTCGAAAGAAATGAAATCCGGCTGTCCAACGACTACGTCCGCGGGCGCGCCATTGGTGGTCGGAATGCTGTTCCAAATCAGCACCCGGTTGTTATCGAAGTCTGCGACCGCCAGCTTGGTGCCATCGCTCCAAAGTCCCTCCGGCTCTCCGAGCCCGGTCTGAGTGGTCGCTGCTTGATTGCTGATAAAATCGGGTTGGCCGATTACAACATTCGCGGGCGCGCCATTGGCGGTCGGAATGCTGTTCCAAATCATGATCCGATTGTTGTCGCGGTCTGCGACCAAGAGCTTGCCATTTGCCACGAATAACCCCGTCTCTGGTTCAGACAATCCCGATTGGCTCGTCGCGGAATTGTTCGCAGTGAGGTCGGTTTGGCCGACCACCAAGTCCGCCGGCGTGTTGGTCTTGGTCGGCAGCTTTTTCCAGATGAGCACGCGGTTATTGCCGAAATCGTTCATTAACAGCTGACTGCCTGCGACAAAGGTCGCGGTGGGACTATCGAACGATGTACTGCTGTTACCAAAGTTCCGGTTCTTGAAATTGCTCTGGCCGAGCACCAACTTGGCGGATGCGCCGTTTTTTTTTGGGATTTTTTTGAATCCCAGCAGACGGGCGTTGTCCTGGTCGGGAAGGTAGAAGACTTTTTTGCCTAGAGCGGCAGCACCTGACGGATCGCAGAGAGTACTGGCGGAGGGATTCCCGCTCGAACCCGGATTGCACTGGTTACTCGTGAAGTTCTTTTGTCCGATTACGGTGGACGCAGCCTCGAAGGTCGTCAGCGCTTCCGCTACGTCACCCGCGCCAGCCGGAGTTGCTGCCGTCAAGAAAAATAGGCCCACCAATACCCAGAGCCCAATCCGTCGAATCATTTGATCTCCCTTAGCGATTCGCTTTTCCGCGAAAATCGGCTACGCGCGGGATTATGGAGTCGCTCCCGTCCTAGCGCAAGCAAGTCCGTTGCCAACGCGAGATGCCTTCTGCGGTTCAAACTTATCGAGTTTGTGGATCGAGGCGATAATATAGTGACTCTCACCCGGTTGGGAACGTGACATACGATTCTCGAACGGCCGGTGCTGAAACCGCCCGATCATGATGACTAAGATGGCGGCGCTGATGGGAACTCTGCCGATCGCGATCGGACTCGGCGCCGGCGCCGGCGGCTCGTCGCGTCCTCCGCTTGGCGTGGCTGTGGTCGGCGGCCTGTTCTTCTCCCAGTTCAATGACGCTCTACATCACGCCGGTCTTCTACACTTATATGGAAGCGTTCCTCGAGCGGTACAAAGCGTGGCGCGAAGGCCGTGAGATTACGCAAGTTTTCCAGCCAGTAACGAAAAAGATCGCGACCGCACAAACTGCCGAACCGCAGACGGCCGCTTGGCCTCGTAGACCGCCTTCGCGCTGTTCTTCGGGCCGCTACCAATCAGCCGCAGTTGCCTCCGCTGCTAGTGACCTTGGCGGTCCCGCCGTTCGGGATGCAAGTCGGCGGATCCGTGCCGTCACCATCCGCCTCGCCCCCGCCGGTAGCGGTCGCGTGCACAAAACTGCCGTCTTCTTCGCAATTGGCGTTTACAGTAGAGCCTCCGGTGGCCATCCCCGTCGCATTGCATTTTCCGAGCGCGGTCACATTGGCGTTGCTGCCCCCAGTCGCGGTCGCTGTCGCCACGCCTTTTTGGTCAGCATCGACGAACGCATCGCTGCCTGGGTCCGATGCGTGGGCGGTTGATTTGCCCTTGCTTTCCGATTCCGCCTCCGACATCGCTTGATCGGACGCGACGGAGTTGGACTTGCCGCCGCTCAACACAAAGGTTTGCGCAGAGGCACCCCCGGTTGCTTTTGCCTTGGCCTTGCCGGTTCCATCTGAACTGGCCAGACAGTTACTGCCGTCAGAGGCGGTGTGCTTTTGTTCGCCCTTAGCCGATCTGCTACATGTCGCACTTCCAGCGCGCGCCGGTGGTGCAGCGAAAGCGGCCACGAGCGCCACGGTTGCAAACCCCAGCATAGCCATTTTACTTAGCATCGGATTCAATTCCTCCCCGGACGGGTAATCCCGTTTCGAATCGCAAAAGTATCGCTACGCGCGGATTATGAAGTCGCGCAGCCCCTAGGGCAAGCAAGTCAGGCGCGCGAGGCGCAATCAATCACCTGTACTGTGTGAGAGGTCCTGAGCGGAGCATTGTGCTGTGGCGACAACCTGACCCCCAACCCCTTCCCGAGCGGGAAGGGGAACAAGATATAAAAGGGAGAAGGGTCGGCTCGACAAGTGCAATGGTGGCGGCGTGAGGGTGCATCTCGTCGACGGGACCTACGAGCTCTATCGGGCGCACTTTTCGCCGCGCCCGGACCATCGCGAACCGTCGGGCACGGATGCCAAGGCGACCGTCGGCATCGTCGAGTCGATGCTGGCGCTGCTGCACGACGCGGACGAAGCGGTCACTCATCTCGCGGTGGTGTTCGACAATCCGATTCGATCGTTCCGCAATGACCTGTATCCGCCGTACAAGAGCGACGAAGGTGTTCCGCCCGAGCTGCGCGCTCAGTTCGATGCGGCAGAACGTGCGGTCGGGGCGATCGGGGTGAGCGTCTGGTCGATGCGCGAGTACGAAGCGGACGACGGACTCGCGAGCGGAGCTCGAAAGTTTCGCGACGAAGCAGAGCAGGTGCGAATTCTCACCCCGGACAAGGACCTCGGCCAGTGTATCCGAGGCGACCGGGTGGTGCAGGTGGACCGGCGTCAGAAAAAGGTAACGAACGAGGCGGCGTTTCGCGTCGAGCGCGGCTTCGGACCGGAGAGCATGCCGGACTTCCTGGCGCTGACCGGCGACAGCGCCGACGGTTTTCCCGGCCTGCCCGGTTTTGGCAAGAAGAGCGCGTCGATGCTGATGGGCGCGTACGAAAGGCTCGAGCGGATTCCCGCGGATTCCTCTAAATGGACGGTCAAGCCGCGCGGCGCGCTCCAACTCGCGGCGACGCTGACCGAGCGGCGCGATGAAGCCTATCTCTACCGGAAGTTGGCGACGCTCATCGACACGGTCCCGCTCGAGGACTCACTTGACGATCTGAAGTTCCGCGGTGTGCCGCGCGCGCGCTTCGAGCGCTGGTGCGGTGAGCTTGGGGTCCAAAGGCTCGTCAGCGTGCCTCGACGATGGCAATAGTTGCGCCACCCGAGGCGAACCCGGCTCCTGGCCCTCGCACGAACGATATACTATTCCGACCATGACGCCGTCTCCGATGAACATGAACTCATACGAGGGCAAGCGCATCCTCGCGCTGATTCGCGAGGGCGACTACGCACATGCCGGCGAGGAAGAGGCGATCGAGCGCGCATTTCGCGCGGTTCCGAAAAACGGCGACAGCTGGATGCTCGACGTGGGATGCGGCCGCGGCGGCAGCGCGGAATATCTGCGCCGCCGCAGATGGGGCCAGGTCGAGGGAATCGATCGCGACATCGAATCGATCGAATACGCACGCACGACGTATCCCGAGATCGGATTCCACGTTTGCGACGTGCTCGACGTGCCGCGCACCGTCGCTCGCCAGTTCGACGTCATCTATATGCTCAACGCGTTCTATGCGTTCGCCGAGCAGCGCGACGCACTCGCCGCGTTACGGAAGGTCGCCAGGCCGGGCGCAAGACTCGTCATCTTCGATTACGCCCTCGGCGCCAAAGGCAACGCGGAGTCACTCGCCGTCGGCGGACAGGTTTTCATTCCGCATGCGATTCGAGTCGCGGAGATTGCCGCGATGCTGCGCGAAGCGGGATGGGCGCCCGGTACTGTCGAGGATCTAAGTATCGACTACGCGCGATGGTACGCGACGTTCGTCGATAGAATCCAGCTCAAGCGCGTCGAGATTGAAAATGTCGGCGGCGCCGACTGGTATCAGTTCGTGTTCTCGATGTACTCAGGCCTGCACGACGTGATCGCGCAGGGCGGGCTCGGCGGCGCGATCGTTCACGCCGCCGCGGATTGATCGAGTGATCAGGTGAGACGATAAAACCGCAGCGCATTCTGCGTCAGGATATTGTCGCGGGCGCTCTGCGGCAGTTTCCCCAGCGCGCGGGTCACCTCGGACACGACGCCCGGATACGTGCAGTCGAAGTGCGGATAGTCCGACCCCCACAGCACGTTGCGCTCGACGCCCAGGTCAATCATCGCCCTCAGCGTGCTCTCGTCAGGATCCATCGAGATGTAGCATCGGTCGGCGAAGTACTCACTCGGTTTGCGCTTCAGCCACGGCACGTAGGTGCCCATTTTTTCGTAGTGACTGTCCATTCGATCCAGCCAGTAGCCCAGCCATCCTATTCCAGATTCGAGGAAGCCGATCGTCAGTTTTGGAAATCGCGCGAGCACGCCGCCGCAAATGATATCCATGCAGGCCGCTTGCTGCTCGAACGGATGGCAGACCATGTGGAAGAAGAACGGATCGTGGTAGCGATCGCCGCCCATCGTGGGCATCCGCGTCCCGAAACTGCCGTGAACGGCGACCGGAACGTCCAGCTCCTGCGCCTCGCGCCAGAATTGATCGTACGCGGGGTCGTTGAGGCGGCGCCCGTTGAACGGATTGGGCCTGACGAACACCGCTTTGAAGCCCAATTCGCGCACGACGCGGCGCATCTCGCGCACAGCTTCATCGACGTCCTGCAGCGGCATCGGTGCCACCCCGAATAACCGTTTCGGAAAGGGCTTGCAGAAGTCGGCCAGCCAGTTGTTGTAGGCGCGACACGCGGCGGCCGCGAGCTGCGGATCGGTCAGATCGCCGTAGAGCAGCCACAACGACGGGTAGAGGACGGCGACGTCGATGCCCTCTTCATCCATCACCTTGATGCGAGCGTGCGGGTCGTAACCGCCGGGCAGGATGTCGTCCCAGGTAAGTTTGCGCGCTCGCTCGAGGTTGGAAAGGCCGCCGGGCGTCATCGACGCCGCCACCGGGAGCGACGGCCGGCTGCGATTCTCGTCATTAATCCACAGCTCGTCGCCGCCATCGCGATTGCGCCGAATCTGGATCATGCGATCGCGAAATTGCGGTTCGGCGTAATCTTCCCAGAGAGCGCGCGGCTCGACGATATGCCCGTCGGCGTCGATTATGCGAGTCATGAGCAGATTCTCCTTTGCGGCGGATTAGTCAGATCAATGACGCGTCCGGCGGGATTGTCAAGAAACGCGATTGCGCGGCCAATCCTCGCGCAGCACCGCGTACTGATACTCGTCGCACCACTCGCCCTTGAACCACGCGTTGTGGAGAAAGTGCCCTGCCCTTTTCATTCCAAGACGCTCCATCAGCGCGACCGACGGCGCGTTGCGGCAATCGGTAGTCGCGATTACGCGGTTGAGCTCGAGCGAGCGGAAAGCGAAATCTATCACAGCGCCCGCGGCTTCGGCCGCAAGGCCGCTGTGCTGGTATGCACGCGCAAAGGTGTAGCCGATTTCTCCGATGCGTGGCGTCGTCCTGATTACCAGCAGAGCGCAATCGCCGGCCAGCGCTCCGCCAGCTTTGACCTCAGCCGCGAATTGAAACCACTTGCCGGGAATCCCGGGGCGTTGGCGGCTCTGCTGCGCGATGAATTTCGCCGCTTCGGCGCGCGAGATCGATTCCCATGACTGGTAGCGCGCGACTTCGCGATCGTTTCGATACGCCATGAAACTTGCGAGGTCTGTATCGCGAAAGCGCCTCAGGATCAGGCGCGGAGTATCGAGACAGATGAAGGTTCGCGTGTTCACAGCGGATAGGCGGGCGGTTTGAGGTGTACCAGTTAGACTTCGAGTTTCGTTCGGACGCTCACCAAAACAGTTGCAAAATTGCTGATCCCATCCTGCTCATGATGCCGGGAGAGTCGTCCGACGGCGGAGGCTTGGGCGGATCGCGGTCTGCGTCCGAAATAGACGCATACGGAGGCATAGTCTGATCGACCTCCTGCGTCTGCATGCATCCCGCAGCGAACATGAGCGCGCCACCAGCAATCGCGGCTGCGAGCACAGATCTACGCCTTCCCATCACCGGCTCCGTTTGATCGCCCCGCTATGAGGTTATTTGAGCTTGGAGGTAGGTTTCAACGCGCGTCCGGCTTCAGATGGTCGATCGGACCGACAGTTTAACACCAAGCGTGGCCCTGTTGAGCTTCATAGCGCGCGAGCGTTTGACGATGCTATCTTGTCGAGCGTGAATCTTTCGCGAAAAAGCTGACCGCCAGGGATCAATATGAAAAAAATCGAATCCGGTATTGATGTGCTTAGAACCACCCGCCGCTCGGTTGCACTTCTGGTTGTGGCGGCGATGCTCGGACTGCTCGCGAGCTCGGCGGTGCGCGCCGACGACTCCGTCGGCAGTGTTACCCAGGTCAGCGGCAGCGCGCAGATTCAGCGCGGCGGCGCTACTCTACCTGCGCAACAGGGGACGCCGGTAAAGATTCACGACACGGTGACGACTCAGCCGGATGGTTCGATGACGTTGGGGTTTGGTGATGGCAGCTCGATTGCGCTCAGCAGCAACACCAGCATTGCGATCGAGAACACTGTGGCGGTGAACGGGCAGATGGTGCCGAGCCGCGTGACGCTAATCAGCGGCGACATTCATGCGATCGTTCCCGACAAGGCCGGGCAGCCGCATAGCATCGAAGTGAACACTCCTAACTCGAAGGTGACCGGGCCTTCGCCGAATCAATAACCGCCACTAGCGCGCGCGCAACTGATCGCCGGGAATCCACGTCGAGTGGAACCCGACCGGCACGCGCTGCGGAATCTGTACGCGCGCGATTGGTCCGTTCGCGAAATTTTTCGCAGCCAGGATGACGACCTCGCTGCTGTTCGCGGCGTTGGCATCCGCAACGAAGGTCACAACGTAGCCGTCGTCCTCGTCGCGAGCGCCGGCGCGCGGCGCAAACGGCGCTTCATTCGAGGTGCGTCCCGCGCCGAACAGATATTTCTCCGACATGCCACGGACGGTGTCGTATTTCACCAGCCCTTCGTAGTGCGGCACCATCGAGTTGTACGCGTAGCGCGACTTGCGGCCCATCATGTGCCGGTTAATCGTCGGCCATTCGGTCTTTTCGTCGTCAAGCTGCTCTTCGGTCACAGCGCCGGTGACGAGGTTGAAGCGCCAACGGCACAGTTGCGCCTCGAGGCGCAGAAACGCTCGCATCCGCGCGAGCTCGCCTTCCCCGCGCTTCGCGCCCGGCTCCGCCTGGATCACCCGGCACGCTTCCATCACGAATTCGTCGCCGTCCTCCCACGCGTTGACCACGTGGTAGATGTAACAGGGCGACGCCTCGAACCATTTCACGTCCGCGTTAGTTCCGTAGCGCGGCAGAATTCCGAACCGGCTTGGCAGCTCGGGATAGTAAGTGACCTTGTGCACCTTGCGCTCGAGCAATTGCGGATCCCAGAACAGCGGCAGATCCATCAGCAGCGAGTAGTGCTCGGTAAATGCCATGTCATGCGGCAAGCGCGAGCCCGGGAGATCGATCGGCTCATGATGGGTAAGCTCGCCGCGCGCGGAGACGACGTTGTAGGTCATGTACGGCGGCTTGGTCGCATAGTCGAAGAACAGCAACTCGCCGCTCACGGGATCGACCTTGGCGTGCGCGGACACTGCCCGTTCGAGCTTGCCGCCGAAGCGCTCGACGCCGAGCGTCTCCAGCGTGCGCGGATCGATCTTGTAAGGCAGCCCGCACTGATACCACAGCGCCAGCGCGTAGCCGTTGTGAAACACGAGGTCAGTGTTGGCGGAGTCTTTAAGCCATCCGTCGGAACCTGCGCCGCGCGGAACATCAGGATCCGGACGATCCATCAGCCCCGGCCATATCGTTCGATTCGCCACCTGCTCGGCGGCGAATGCTTCAGTGCGAATCCAGCGGTTGCGATAGGTCGCCTTGCCGTCGTGGAATTCGATGCCATGCACCATGCCGTCGCCGTCGAACCAATGGTAGCGTCCTCGCGGCTGAAAGATCGGATTAGGCCCATTGCGCAGATACGCACCCTCGAGGTCTTTGGGAATCTCGCCGATAACCTTCAAATCATCCGCAGTAATCTCCGTCGCGATCGGCGCGTAGATTCCCTTAAGAAACGAATTCTCGCCCGGATCGATCTGAATAGGAATTTCGCGCTCGATCTTCACCATGATGCGTGCTCCGGCGGCTGAGACTAACACGAGGGTCGGCGCGTCGACAAAGAGGGGACGGACGATGCACATGCGCGGTTGAGGCGTTGACTTGGGCGGCATCGTTTGATGACCTGCGGCGCATGGCCGACTACGAACACTCCACCTACGGCGATCGAATTGCGGCAGTTTACGATCAGTTCCACGTCCACTCCCCGGTAACGCGTTTCACCGATGTGACCGTCGAATTCCTCGCGAGCATCGCCGGCAAGCGACGGGTGCTGGAGCTTGGCATCGGCACCGGCCGCATTGCGGTGCCGCTCGCGGCCAAAGGCTTGAAGGTATTCGGCATCGACGCTTCCGAGAAGATGGTCGAGAAGATGCGCGAGAAGCCCGGTGGCGACGCGATCCCGGTCGTATTCGGTAATTTCGCAGACGTAAAAATTGGTGGCCAGTTCTCGCTGATCTACGTCGTGTTCAATACTTTCTTCGCGCTGCTCACGCAGGACGAACAAGTGCGGTGCTTGCAGAGGGTCGCGCGGCACCTCACCCCGGAGGGGGCGTTCGTTATGGAAGCGTTCGTGCCGGACCCGAGCCGCTTCGATCGCGGTCAGCGCGTCGGCGCGATCGACGTAGGTACCGACCGGGTGCGGTTGGAAGTTACGCAGCACGATCCAGGTACACAGTCGATACGATCCGCGCTTGTCGAGATTAGCGAGAGCGGCAGCATTCTTCTCTATCCGGTGCGGCTGCGTTACGCAGGACCGGCCGAACTCGACTTGATGGCGCGGCTGGCCGGGATGCGCCTGCGCGCGCGCTACGGTGGATGGAAGCGTGAGCCGTTCAGCGCCGCGAGTCAGTTTCACGTATCGCTGTATGAATTGATAGCGGCGAAGCCGGCGCCTGCGCCGAAATCGCCCGCGCGAAAGAGCGCCTCGCGCGGGCGGCGAAAATAGACTGCCGCCGACTCGTAGGTTTCGGATCAGGTCCGTGCCTTCCGTCGATTGCCGAGCTTCGGTCTGGGGCCAGGTCGTCCGGGTGCCCTTGGGATGTGAGCTCGCTCGATCGAGCGAAGAACGCGGTTCAAATCTCTTGCGGCCAGGCGCAACTTCTGACCACCGCGGGCGAGTGCTCCGGAAGGTGACTTGCTGAATACCCTCTCAATCGCGACCATCTCCATTTCCTCTGCGCCCTCGTCGATTGCGCGCCGGAGGGTTCGCAGTTGAAGGATTAAATTGGAACGGTCGATCTCGAAAATCTCGAGTTGATCCAGTTGCGGATCGAAAGTTTTCGGAAGATCGGTATCCGGTCGACCATTACGTTTAACCACGAACCCTGAAGCAGCAGGGATCGCGCCATCTTCGCCCGAGCAAAGAGTGCTTGACGAAGCGGGTCTTTCCAGAGTCCAATCAGACAGGCTGGCAACGAGGTTTCGTTGTTCCTTCATAGTCGCAGCGACATTCCGTTGCGCGAACGACGAGTGTCATCAAGGCTCTTACGGTGAAGCCTACAAGACCACTAGTTAACGAAGAATAGTCAGCCTGTCAATCGAGCTTTTGTTCCAGCGGACCGGTGGGTTCGCGGATCAGGAGCTCGGTCTCAAATGGACAGCACGGCGACGCGCGATGGCCTCGAGCGCGATCGCGTGCTCTACTTGGTTCATTACCTGGAGGCGCGTATCGCAATGGAC
>NZ_DATDGQ010000057.1:0-4538 GCF_036522015.1 Binatus sp. (SeqCode) | reverse complement strand
GAGATGTCGGAAATCTTGAGACCGGTGCGGCCAAGCGCCGAGTAACGGCGAATGCGCGGCGCTGCCGCTTCGACCGATGCGCTCGCGGCGCCGGCCAGCGGCAGGATAGACACTCCCACTCCGGCAAGCACGCCACGTTTCAGGAACTCGCGTCGTCCAAAGATCGATCCGTCGCGCGATCGTTTCATCTGAGCACCTCGCGGAGCCGCGGGTCCGAGCCGTTCGCGGCTACCGCCGATACTACCGCCAAGATGGGGCCAGACTCTATGCCCGCAACGGGGTCACGTCGCGCACGAAAAAAATCGCATCGGCCTGCCGCGCGATTGCCGTGCGGACGCCGCCGTTGCCGTCATGCATAATCTCGATGTTTTCAGTCAGGAGCCGCGCGCGCGGGTCGGATGGGTCGATCGGCAACACGAAACAATCGCCAATCTCGCCCAGCAGCGCGTTGAGCGTTCCCGCCTTCTCTCGAATTTCCTTTGATAACGTTGGAAATGGCTGCGAGTCCCGCCCGCGCCCAATCAGCATCCATACTGAAAAAATCTCGCCCGGATAGCGCGCGGCCAGCCACGCGCCGAGTGGCGGATCGGTCTTCCCGCCCGGCCCCGCGCCGGCATCGTTGCCTGCGACCGCGTCAGGCGCGCGGCAGAGGTGCATGTTGTGACTCATCAACGCGAGCTTTTCATCCGCGCGCATTTGCCCGAGCATCCGGTCCACCTGCCGATGCATGTAGCGCTCGCGAAAAGCCATCCCCGGATTGAGCGCATCGAAGGTTTTCGCCGGATACATGATCCGCACGTAGTCGAAGCTGTCGCGCAGGCAGGTCGCGGAGTGGCGCAGCGCGTCGAGTCGGCCGGCTTCGATCAATCTGAGCGCCTCGTCGAGCCGCGTGATTTCCTGATCGATTGTTTCGCCCGGCAGGCGTCGAAGCGCATTCCGGATTCGATCGATTGTCGCGTCGGCCGGTATCGAGTCCAGCATTTCGGCGAGATCCTCATAGCCGCCGCCGGGCAGCGGATCGATATCGAAGCCGAAGAAGCGCACGCCAATCTTGCGCAGGCGGTGCGCGAAGCGTTTCTGCTCGGCGGCGAATAGCGCGGTCGGGTAGGCGTCGCCGAAGGATTCGCGCAGAATTCCGGTAGGAGTGTCGTCGCGATCGCTTCGAGTTGCGCCCGCATAGCCGTAAATCGTGACGCGTTCGAGCTGCGATTCGTCGCCGGTTGCGATAAAGCGATCAATTCGCATTCCATCCGAAGCGCCGACTTCCTCGCCGAGATGCGTGAACCCGCGACCCGCCAGGTACTTCAGCATCAGGAGCCGGTACTCATATTTCTCATGAATGAAATGATCCGACTCGCCGATGTAAGCGAAGCGTTTTCCGGTCAGCAATGGATCCAAAATCGAGAGCCGGCGAGCATTTTCCTCGATCGCTTCCAGATCCTTGAATTCGATCGCGCGTTCCGCCGCGTACGCGCGAAAATCCTCGATCGCGCGACGCCTCGAGGAGTCGAAGACTTTCATCGCAAGTCGGCTCTGCGGCGGTAGAGCAGCCAGGCCGCACCCGACGACACGCCGATCGCGACGAAGGGGTAGGGCACGAGGTACGCCCACGAGTGCTCCTGCATCACCGCGGTGCCATGGTACCTCACGAGGAACAGCGCCATGTTCACGATCACGTACGCGGCGTAGAAAATCCCGAGCGGCAGCGCGAACTTGCGCATCGCGAAGATTCCGTACACGTACGCGACGAGCAGGATCCCGAAAATCGGCGCGACGATCATGTTCGCGAAGCCCGAGAGCCGCATTCCGAAGAAGACGAAGCCGACGCCGGCGTGATGCGCGAATGGCTTGCCAAAATTGGAAATCGCCATCAGCGCGAGCAGCATCGCGAGAATCGTAAGAGCCGCGCCGCGCGATTTTTCTGGCATCGCGAATCACTCGCTCCGTCAGGTGAGGTCGGCGCTACGGCGCGACAAAATGATCGCCGTCGCGAGCGGGACGCCAATGCCAATCACAGTGGCCGCTATCGAAAATGCGAGCGAGGGATGCGGCTCGGATCGGTTTTTCATGCTGAACAGAACCGTGTTCACGATCACCCACCCGGTAAAGATCCACGCAACCGGCAACGCGAACCGGCGCATCGTCCAGATGCCGTATGCGTAGATCACCAGGCAGATCCCGAACAGCGGTCCCATAATCGCGTTGGCGGTGCCCTTCAACCGGACGCCCATGAACACGAAGCCGATGCCCGGGTCGTGCGAGAGTGGCTTTGAAAAGTTGGATATCGCGAGAAGCCCGAACAGTAGCGCGAAGATCGTAAGGGTAACGCCGCGTGATTTACCTGCCATCGAAAATCCCTCCCGTGGTTTCGAGCCGGTTGCGGCACATCCTAGTCGGCGCGCGCCAAGAGTGCATCAGGTCTTGCAAATGGTTATCGACACTTGATTGGATGCGCATGGATCGGTAACCCTCGCGGCATCTGATTCCATTCTACTAATGCATCGACTCATCGCGGTTGTGGCGCTCGCACTGTGCGCATCATGGCTCTGCAAGCCGACGCGCGCATTCGCCGATACCAATCTCGTCAAAAACGGCGACCTCGCGTCCGGCTTCGAGAACGCGCCGGCCGATTGGTATGCGCTGTCGTCCGACAGGAAGCTCACGAAGTTTTCATGGACCTATACGCCGGACGCGGGCGGCGTACTCGGCATCTCGAATAAAAGTCGGACGTTTTCGAGCTGGCATCAGGCGCTGATGCTGCGGCCGGGGACATACCAGGTCACCGCCGAAGCGCGCGTCGAAGATGCGATGCCGCGCGAAGGCGGCGCGAACATCGCGATCAGCACCTTCGACGGCATTCAGCTCATCTCAAATCATCTGCAAGGCACGACAGACTGGCATACGCTTTCGTTTTTCCTGATCGAAGATCGATGGGGCGATACGACCGAATTGCTCTGTCAGCTCGGTGTCTCGGGGAATCCGGATACCGGGCGCGCGACCTTTCGCAATATCAAAGTGGTCGAGGTTGCGGGTCCGCCGCCGAGGGGCGCGGTCAGATTCGATCTGCGCGCAATCCGCAGTCTCTATAAGGACCAGCTACATCAGCCGGATGAGAGTATTGCGGTCCGCTTGGTGGGCATCGTGTGCGGGCTTGTCCTGCTGGGACTACTGGGATGGTCGCTTGCCGAAATATCGCGACCGTCGCGCGTAGCGGGTGATGGAGCGTGGATGCTGGCGGCTGGCCTCATGCTCGCGATCACGGCGGTGAAGTTTGCCGCGCTGTTTCATTTCACCGGCTTCTATTGGGACATCTGGGCGAAGACCAATCGAGCTTTGCTGGCCGTCGCGCTTGGGCCCTCGAAAATTTACGATCCCGGCCTGCCGGTCGACGCCTATCCGCCCGGGTCGGTATACCTGCTGTGGCTCTCGGGGTGGCTCGGCAAGTTGATCGAGCCGACGGCGAACGGCTTTCGCGTGGTCGTCGAGACGCCGCCGCTGATTGCCGATCTCTTTATCGGTCTCACATTGTACTTCGCGGCGTGGCGCGACGGACGCGGCCTGCGCGCAATCATCATAATGATGCTGTTCGCGCTGAACCCGGCGCTGATTTTCGACACGGTGGTGTGGGGGCAAAGTGATTCGGTCGTCGCGCTGCCGATGATCATCGCCGCGATCCTGATTCTCACCGGGCGCTATCGTCTCGGCTGGAGTGCGGCGGCGATCGCGATCCTCGCCAAGCCGCAAGCGCTCGCGTTCACGCCTCCGCTCGCACTGTGGACGGTGCTCAACGCTGGCATCGGCGAATGCGTGCGGTGCGCGGGCGCGTTTGCCGG
This sequence comes from Binatus sp. (SeqCode), assembly GCF_036522015.1. Lineage (GTDB taxonomy): Bacteria > Desulfobacterota > Binatia > Binatales > Binataceae > Binatus. The sequence continues at coordinate 705 of NZ_DATDGQ010000057.1, read as the reverse complement.
CACGGTCGCCATCGGAATCCTGCCGTATCAACTCGGACATTCGTGGGACTGGATAGTGAACGTCTACAAGGACCTCGGCACGCGATTCAGCGAAGCTTCAGTGGGTGCGTTCAACTTCATGGGGTTGATCGGCGGGATGGGCACGCCCGACACGGACAAAGTCTTCGGCGGCGTTTCGTACAGTGCGCTCGGTCTTGCGCTGACCTGCGTCGTTTACGTGGTCGCGTCGTATCTGATTTGGCGCGCGCGCTCGGCCAGCGCCGCGATGCTCGCGATATTCGTCGCGCTATTCGGCTTCTTCATGTTCGCGCCACGGATACACGAGCGGTATCTCTACTACCCCCTGGTCTTCCTGATTCCGATCGCGCTGGAGAGCGAATTCCTCACCTCGATTTTCGCTATCGTGAGCGGGACGTTCCTGTTCAACCTCATCTATATAAAACATCTCACCGACACGTCGTCGTATTTCCCCGACCATCCGAATGCGGCGCTGATCGGGGCGGCATCGATCAACCTGGCGGCGTTCTTAGCGGTGACGGTTTATGGTTTGCTACGCACCCGTGCGCCCGCTGCGGAACTTGATTGAATGTGAAACCCACCGTGGGTTTCACGCTTCCTTGGGCAGGGGTGACCTCCTTCGGCTTCGCTCAGAACAGGCTCTGCACCCAGTTGTCAAAAGTATCTAGCGGGTCACTTTCAGCTCTA
>NZ_DATDGQ010000056.1:0-4294 GCF_036522015.1 Binatus sp. (SeqCode) | reverse complement strand
GACGGGTCCCGCGCTCTCCAATTCTTGCGTGAATAGCCGGATGTCCTGCGCACGCCCTGCCGCGATCAGCTGATCGCCCGCCTTGAGCGGACGATCCGGCGTGATCGGCGTGAATTCGCCCTGCGGATTGTCCGCGTCCTGAACGGCAAGCACGGTAACGCTGAATCGAGCGCGCGCATCGAGTTGGCGCACCGTTCTTCCGGCCGCGCCGGCGGGAACCGTTATGCGCGACACGCGATAACCGGTCGCCCAATAAACATTCGGGTCGCGCGTGGCGAGCGTCGAGAGCGAAACCGTCACGCGGTTGAGCGCTTGCGCGATTTGCCGGCCGGTGACGAGGCCGAGAAAGCGCCGCGTGGCCGGATCGACAACCGGAATCTCGTCCAGGCCGTCGTGCTCCATCAACTGGCTCGCTTCATCGAGATTCGCCTCGAGCGACACGGTGGAACAATGCGCATTGCAGATGTCGAACGCGTTGACCAGCGGACCGAGCTCCTGTCCTCCGCTCAGCACGGACAGCAAATCCCGCACTACGATCGTTCCCGCGAGTTCGCCGTCGCTATCAACCACCGGCAGGGTGGACTGCGAGGTCTCGCCGGCGGTGCGCAATACTTCCGACAGCGAAGTATTCTCGCTCACGATCGTAACGTTCCTGGTGACCACCGCGCTGACCGGTATCAGCGTGAGGGCCAGCCGTTCGCTGCCGATTTGCAGCGTCTTGCCCTGGCGCGCCAGGCGGAACTCATCGATCGATTCGGTTTCGATCGCGCGCGCGACGACCAGCGCCGTGATCGTCGCGATCATCGAGGGCAGCGCGATAGTGTCGCTCCGCGTCATCTCCCAGAGCAGGAACAGCGCCGTCAGCGGCGCGTGCGTGGTGCCCGCCAGGAATGCGCCGAGGCCCACCAGCGCGTACGATCCGCGCGGGCCGGTAAGCTGCGGAATCAGCATCGCCGAGACGCGCTGGAACAACCCGCCCGCCATCGTGCCGATGAAAAACGTCGGCCCGAAAGATCCTCCCGGCGCGCCGCATCCGAGCGACACGCTGCTGGCGAAGATTTTCGCGCAGGTCATCGCAGCCAGCATCCCGATACCGAACTCGCCGGCCATCGCGCGGTTAATCACCGGGTAGCCGTCCGACAGATTTTGCGGAAGCCAGATGGCGATCACGCCAACGATCGCAAGTCCCGCTTCGAGCTTAACCCAGATGGGAAGGTCCAGCCGGCGAAACCATGCCTCGGTCGCGTTGAAGAAGCGGATGTAGCCCGCCGCGAGGGCGCCGAGCCCAGCGCCCATCAGCGCGTAGGTCGCCATTTCCCAGTAGCTGCGCAGCACGAATTCGGGTGCGGCGAAGACGACGGCGTTGCCCTGAATCGCGCGCGAGGTGATCACCGCCGTGAAGGTGGCAATGATCAGCAAAGTCAGGTTGGCGATTTCGGTATGGCCGAGCAGGACGATTTCCTGTGCGAACATCAGGCCGCCGATCGGCGCGTTGAAGGTCGTCGCGATGCCCGCGCCGGCGCCGGCCGCAACCAGCACCTTGGCGCGATCGGGTGATAGTTTTCTAAGCTGTGCGATTGTCGAACCGATCGCACCACCCACTTGTGCGATTGGACCTTCGCGACCGACCGACGCTCCCGCGCCCAGTGAAATCGCGGCGCCTGCTGCCTTCACGAAGATCCACCGGCGCTTGAGTCGCGCGGTGCCGAGATTCACCATCTCCAGGAAATTCGGAAAGCCGTAACCGAGCACGTCTCCGGGAAAGAATCGGTCGAGCACCAGAATCGCGACGCCCCCGCTCAGCAGGATGACTGGAATAAGCGCGCGATGGAGTCCGCCATTCTCAATTCGGAGCGCGTTCCACTCGAGCCCGCGAAACAGCCACGTGAAGAGTTCGATCAGCTGGCGAAAGCCAAGATTTCCAAGCGCCGCAAGCACGCCCACCGTCGCCGCCAACAGGATCAGCTGTACATATTCGAACTGGTCAGTGCGCAGTGAAAGCGAAGGTCGTCGCATCATCAACCGTGCCCGCTGAACACGCTATCTCGCTCGAGCTACACGCCAAGGAAACGGTGCGCGACGGTCAGGAATTCGTCGAGGCGATCGTGATGCACCCAGTGGCCGGCCTTTTCGACGGTCACCGACTCCGCGTGCTTGAACGCCTGGATGCGCCCGTCCGCGACCCAATCGCCCGCCCACGACTCGGTGCCGCGAATCAGCAGCGTCGGGCACGTGATGCGCCCCCAGATTTCGCGCGCGTCACGGTTGTTGAACATGTAGGGCGACGTCGCGTGAACGTAGTTGTCGAATTTCCACGAGTAGGTGCCGTTCTCGTTGCGACGAATTCCCCAAATCGTGAGATGGCGCGCCTGCTCGCGGCTGAGATGCGGGTTGGCCTCGCGCATGCGGGCTAGAGCCTCCTCGATCGATGGATACTCACGCACCTTGCGCCGCGCGAGCGTTTGCATCTGGCCGATCCAGTTGTTCATGCGATCGTAGGCGGGCGAGTCCTTGATCATTCCCGGCGGCGGACCCATCCCTTCGATCGAAACCACGCGCTTGACGGCGTCGGGATGCGTCCCGGTGTATTGCAGGACGATCCCGCCGCCGAGCGAGTGACCGATCAGAGTCGCGGGCTGTTTAGTTACTGCGTTCATGAGCTGTGAGAGATCGAGCACGTAGTCGATCATCGAGTAACCGCTGCCCACGGCCCAGTCGGAGTCGCCGTGGCCGCGAAGGTCGGGCGCGATGATGTGAAAGTGTTGCCGGAGATCGAGCGCGACCCAATCCCAATTGCGGCAATGGTCGCGGCCGCCATGCACCAGCACGAGCAGCGGCTTGTCGGGATTGCCCCAATCGACGTAGTGCAGTTTCAGGCGCTGCGAATAAAAGTAATGCGAAGTCGGCCCGATGATGCTATCGGCCATTTGCCGGTCTCTCCCAGAAGCTAAGACGTTAGCGTCAGACGCTACAGGTTAGGCTGGATTTCGTCGAGTGCCGCGCGCGCCGTGCTGATGATGAACTTGATTTCGGCGTCACCGATCGTGAACGGCGGCGTGATCATCATCGCGTCGCCACCCGCTTTGCCCGCCATCCCGGTCGCCGGATAGAAGAACAATCCTTTTCGGACCGCCGCGCCGAGCACGCGATTGGTTACCTTTTTTTCAGGAACAAAAGGCATGCGTGTCGCTTTGTTCTGGACGAGCTCGATCCCCCAGAACATCCCGGTACCGCGGATATCGCCGACCATCGGATGGCCTGACAGTTCTTCCTTCAAGCTCGAGCCGAGCCGCGCGCCGACTTCTGCCGAGCGCTCGACGAGCCGCTCGCGCTCCATGATTGCGAGCACTTCGTCGGCGACCGCGCACGCCACCGGATGCGAGCTGTATGTGTAGAACATGAACTCGGCCTTGGCGTCCTCGACTTCTTCGACCAGCGATTCCTTGACCGCGATCATTCCCATCGGCATGTAGCCGCCGGTGAGTCCCTTGCCGCCGATCAGGATGTCGGGCACGACGTCCCAGTGATCGACGCCGAAGCGGCGTCCGGTGCGGCCGAAGCCGGTCATCACTTCGTCGGCAATCAGCAACACGTCGTAGCGCGTGCAGATCTCGCGAATCTTCGGCCAGTACTCTTTCACGGGTGGTACGACGCCGCCGCTCGAACCCATCATCGGCTCTGCGATAAACGCAGCGATCGAGTCGGGACCGTGCTTGAGGATCTCCTTTTCGAGCGCGGTCGCGCATTCGATCTCACATGACGGATACGTTTTGCCCCATGGGCATCGGTAGCAGTAGGTAGGATCGATCTTCGGCCAATCGAGCAGAATATGTTCGTAGTCCGCACGACGCCCGCTGCCGCCCGCCGACAGTGCCGCGATAGTGTTGCCGTGATATGAAAAGCGGCGTCCGATGATCTTGCTCTTCGACTGCTTGCCGCGAGCCTTGTTGTAGAGAATCGCGAACTTCAGCGCCGCTTCGACCGCCTCCGATCCGCCGCTGGTAAAAAAGAAGCGCGTGAGCCCCGCGGGAGTCCATCGCGTCAGACGATCGACGAGCTTCTCGCGCTCGGGCGAGGTCCACACCGGCACTATGTAATCGAGATTGGCGATCGTGCGCGCAGCCACCTCGGCGATTTCACGGCGGCCCTGCCCGATATTCACCACTACGGCGCCGGCGCCCGCGTCGAGGATCTTGTTGCCGTCGGAGGCGTAGAGCCATGGGCCTTCGGCGCGCTCGATACGAATGGGATCGTGCGGCCCGCGCATGAACATCGGAGTTGGCTGTGGCATAGG
>NZ_DATDGQ010000055.1:0-2428 GCF_036522015.1 Binatus sp. (SeqCode) | reverse complement strand
GGGATTTCTAATGAAGACGTCGCCGCGTCAACCACTGCAAGCCTGAGCGGGACCCCGGTGGCGACGCTGCTCGAAGGCGATAAACAAATCCCCGTCGTCGCACGCCTCTACCGGCGTGAGCGCGCAACCGTGCCGGATCTGGAAAATCTTTACGTCTATCCGTCCGGTGGCGGCAAGCCGGTCCCACTCAAGGCAATCTCGTCAATGCAGTACCGCCTTGAGACGCAACGAATCCGCCGCCGCGCGCACTACCGCACGATAACTGTTGCAGCTTTCACGGCGCCCGGCGTGCTGGCTTCGGAAGTCCTTAACGAGGCGTTACCGAAAATCAGGGAACTTCAGGCTACCCTGCCGGCCGGTTACAAAATCGAAATCGGCGGCGAATACGCCAAGCAGCAGACCGGATTTGGAGAGCTAAGTGTCATCCTGCTGATCTCCTGCCTGATGATCTACGTAGCGCTGGTCATCCAGTTCAACAATGCGATCAAACCTGTACTGGTGTTCGCCTGCGTGCCATACGGCGTAGTGGGTGCGCTGATGGCGCTACTCGTGATGGGCACACCGTTCGGGTTCATGGCATTCCTCGGTATTGCCAGTCTGATAGGTGTCATCGTCAGTCACGTCATCGTGCTGTTCGATTTCATCGAGGAGATGCACGAGAAGGGTGAGCCGTTCATGGAGGCGGTGCTCGACGCGGGCATCGAGCGGCTGCGTCCCGTTCTGATCACGGTTGGCGCCGCGGTCTTCGCGTTGGTTCCACTTTCAATTCGCGGTGGTCCGCTCTGGGAGCCGCTATGCTACGCGCAGATAGGAGGTCTGAGCGTCGCGACTTTCATAGAACTGCTGCTGGTGCCGGTGTTCTACGGAATATTCGTGCTCGACTTGAAACTCATCAAGTGGGAAACAAAAGAGGAGGAGGCAGCATCCGGCGTGGTGATTCCGCTCCGCGGCACCGCGGAAGACTGATGTGGGAATCGTCGCTGTCTTTCCGGGCAGCTCTAGTCGAGAAGTTCTTTTAAATCCGGCGGAAGTGGCGCGGTCACCTTGACGTGACCGACCGCCGGCGAGTCGAACGCCACATCACATAAATGCAGCCAGAAGCGCCCGTGCGCGAGCGTCTCGCTTGCGGGGCCGCCGTAGAGAGTGTCGCCGACGATCGGATGGCCGATGCTCGCGAGATGCACGCGAATCTGATGACGACTGCCGGTCTTTGGCGCGACTGATACCAGTGTGAACTCCCCGATGCTGCGAATCGGATCGATGACAGTGCTCGCGGCGCGGCCGGCGCGTTTCGGATTCGCGCTCGCAGGATCGCCAACGATCATCTTGCGCGCGTTCTTCGCATGATGCGCGATCGGCGTGTCGATCTCACTCCTGCGGTCGAGTGATCCCGCGACGAGCGCCTCATAACGGCGCGCGATCCGTCCCGCACGAACCGCGTCTCGCAGTTTGTCAAACGTGCCGCGATTGCGCGCGATCAGCAGCGCGCCCGAGGTCCCGTTGTCCAGCCGATGCACGAGGCCGCCTTCGAGCGGCTTCTCACCAACCGTCGCGACATCCGGAAAACGCGCGATGACCGCATTCATCACGGTGTCGCGCTCTTCGGCATTCAGCGGATGACAGGGCACGCCGCCGGGTTTGTTGACGACGATCACGCTCGCATCTTCGTGGATTACACCGAGCGCGAGTTCGGCGTTCGGCTCGATTGCGGCGCGTCGATTCGTCGCGGAAACTTCGACGCGATCCTCGGCGCCGATGATTTCGCTCTTCTTCGAGCGCTGCCCGTTGATCCGCACCAGCCCACGTTCGACCAGCTCCTGCGCAACGCGCCGCGACGGCGCAAATCCCGTCCGCACGAGATAATGATCGAGCCGTTCTTTTGATACGTCGGACAAGAAGTTACTTGCTGGTAGCTGCGCCGACCGCAACCGGCTGCGCGGGCGGACGATTGTACACTGAAAATTGCAGGGTCGCGGCATAGAGCAGAATCCCGAGCAGGATTGCCGCGGTGAGTATGTCCACGAAGCCGAGTTGCGTTGCGCCCCGCGTCAGACGATTGAATCCTCGCATTCGTTCTCCTTCCCGCCTCACCATTATACTCCCGCCGCCGTGCGCAATGCCGAACGGACTTGCCGGCCGCGCTCGGGCAATCCGAACAACCGCCGCAGCTCGCGGCCCGTCTCCGACTTCTCGCTCGCCGCGATATCGAGCGGAGAACCCGTCGCCACGACGCGTCCGCCTTCGTCGCCGCCACCGGGCCCGAGATCTATTACGTAGTCGGCGTTCGCGATGAACTCGAGGTTGTGCTCGATCACGACCAGCGTGTTGCCTTCCGTCACCAGCCGGTTGAGTACTTTGATCAGCCGCTTGATGTCGGTCGAGCTAAGTCCGGTGGTCGGCTCGTCGAGGATGAACATCCGCGGCAAAT
>NZ_DATDGQ010000054.1:0-5080 GCF_036522015.1 Binatus sp. (SeqCode) | reverse complement strand
ATGGTGCTGCTGGTGCCGCCGGAACTGCGCGAGGCGTCGCTGGCGCTGGGAGTGCCGAACTGGCGCACGATGCTGTCGGTGGTGGCGCGCACGGCGCTGTCGGGGATCACCACCGGGGTGATCCTGGCGGTGGCGCGAGTGTCGGGCGAGACGGCGCCGCTGCTGTACACGGCGTTCGGCAACCGGTTCTGGTCGACGTCGCTGTTCCATCCGATAAACACGTTGACGGTGCAGGTTTACACATACGCGATTTCGCCGTTTGGCGATTGGCAGCGGCAGGCGTGGGCGGGCGCGCTGGTGCTGACGGCGATAATCCTTGCGCTCGAGTTGGGCGTGCGATGGGTGACGGGCGGGGCGGCGAAAGCGCCAAGGTAGCCATGGCTGAAAAGCTGGTCGTCAAAAATCTCAACGCGTACTTCCACAAGAATCGCGCGCTCAAAGACGTCAGCCTGTCGTTCGAGCAAGACCGTATCGCGGCGATCATTGGACCGTCGGGATGCGGTAAATCGACATTGGTGCGATGCCTCAACCGGATGCATGAGGTGGTGCCCGGCGCGACTGCTACCGGCGAAGTGCTGCTCGACGGGAACAACATCTACGACAGCGAGGTCGATCCGGTGCAGGTGCGGCGGCGAATCGGGATGGTGTTCCAGAAGCCGACGCCCTTTCCGACCATGTCGATCGAGGACAACGTCGCGGCGGGACTGACGCTCAACGGAGTCGAGGTAGGCCGCGCCGAGCGCGATTCGATAATCGAGCGAAGCCTGCGCCAGGCGGCGCTGTGGGAAGAGGTGAAGGATCGCCTGCGGCGTCCCGGCGGGAGTTTGTCGGGCGGGCAGCAGCAGCGCTTGTGCGTCGCGCGGGCGCTGGCCGTTCAGCCCGAGGTGTTGCTGATGGACGAGCCGTGCTCGGCGCTCGACCCGATCTCGACCGCGCGCATCGAGGAACTTCTGCTCGAACTGAAGTCGGCGTACACTATCGTCATTGTGACGCACAACATGCAGCAAGCCGCGCGCTGCTCCGACATGACGGCATTCATGTACACCGGCGATCTGATCGAATACGGCGAGACCAAGCAGATCTTCACGAACCCCACCAAGCGTGAGACTGAGGACTATATCACCGGGCGATTCGGCTGATCTCGGGGAAAGGAAAATGGATAGTACACAGCCGCAGCATACCAACAGGCAGTACGAAGAGGATTTGCGCGGCTTGCGCGCCGGTCTGCTCAAGATGGGCGGACTGGTCGAGCGTCAAATCGCCGAGGCGGTCGATGCGCTGGTGAATCGCGACAGCGACCATGCGCGCGAAGTAATCCAGCGCGACGAAGAAGTGAATCGGATGGACAACGACAACGACGAGCAGTGCATCCGGCTGCTCGCGCTGCATCAGCCGACCGCCAGCGACCTGCGCTTTATCACGACGGGACTGAAGATCACGACCGACCTGGAGCGAATCGGCGACAATGCGGTCAACATTTGCGAGCGCTCGCTCGAGCTGAACGAAGTTCCGCAGCTCAAGCCCTATATCGACTTGCCGCGCATGGCGGAAATAGCACAGTCGATGGTCAAGGACAGTATCGACGCGTTCATGCGCGATGACACGGACCTGGCCGACCAGGTGATCGCGCGCGACGACGAAGTCGATCTGCTCAACTACCAGGTCTATCGCGAGCTGCTGAGCTACATGGCGGAGGATCCGCATACGATTGCGTCGGCGACGCGGCTGCTGTTCGTTTCAAAGTACCTGGAGCGGATCGCCGATCACGCGACCAACATCGCGGAGATGGTGACGTTTATGGTCAAGGGCAAGATGATCCGCCACGTGGAAACAAAGAAGCGGGGAACTTGATTTACAAGGTGGAGGGGGAGAAGCGATGAATCAAACCAGCCAGGCCACGAACCCGGTCTCCGAGGCGCAGCGCGGACTTCGCTACCGCGTGCTGATCGTCGAGGACGACGCCGACATCCGCGAGCTGATCCGCTACAACCTCGCGCAGGAGGGGTTCATCGTCGAGGACGCGGCCGACGGCGCGCAGGCGCTCGCGAAGGTCAAGCGGCGGGTGCCCGATCTGATGGTGCTGGACTTGATGCTGCCGGGGATGCCGGGGCTGCAGGTATGCCGCCAGATGCGCGCCGAGCGCGAGACCGCGCATCTGCCGATTCTGATTGTCACGGCCAAGGGCACCGAAGTGGACAAGGTGCTCGGACTGGAGATGGGCGCGGACGATTACGTCGTGAAGCCGTTCAGTCCGCGCGAGCTGGTGGCGCGGGTCAAGGCGCTGCTGCGGCGTGCGAATCCGCTTTCAGAGCCGGACTCCGGCGGCGGCGCGTATGATAAGGGGCGGCTGCGAATGGACTTCGGCACTTACCAGGTGTTCGTGGAAGAAAAGCGTCGGGAGCTTGCGCTGCGCGAGTTCGAACTGCTGAAATTTTTCGTGCAACATCCGATGCGGGTATATACGCGCGAACAACTGCTCGACATGGTGTGGGGACGCGACACGTTCGTCGAACCGCGGACCGTCGACGTGCACGTCCGCCGCCTGCGCCAGCATATCGAGCGCGATGACGCCAATCCGGAATTGATCCTCACGGTGCGAAGCGTGGGATATCGCTTCAACCCCGAAGCGCTTGGATAGAACGCCGACCGCCAGCCTGATTGCGGCGATAGGAATCGGTCTCGCACCCGCAGCTATATTCCTGGTGGTGCTGGCAGCCACCGGAGCGGCGTCGCCGGTGTGGGTCGCCGTGGTAATCGTGCTCGGACTTGCGCTCGGCGCGATTCCCGCCCGCGCAATCGGACGCGCGCTCTCGCGCCGCGCTGAAAGACTCGACGCCGTTGCCGCCGCGCTGCAAGACCGGCGCCCGCCACCACATCTGCTGCCGGAAGGAAGCGACGCGATGGGCCGTGCGGAGCATCACCTGCTCGACGCCGCCGACGCGATCGTCGCCGACGTGGATTCGCTGGCCGAGCAGCGTGACGAGTTCGAGGCCATCTTGCGCAGCATGGCCGAGGCGGTGGTCGTGACGGGAGCGCGCGGCGAGGTGATCCTCCTCAACGGCGCCGCCCGGCGCATCTTCGCCCTGGGCGCCGACACGGACTATCGTGCGCGGCCGTTCGTCGAGCTGTGCCGCGACCCGCGCCTGCAGGAATTTGCCGGACGCTCGATGCGATCGACGGGCAATGACGTGATGAGCGCGGAAATCATGATCCAGAACCCGGCGCCGCTGCACGTCAGCGCCAGTGCTGCGCAGATTCGTACCTCGCGCGGCGCTGCGTGGGTGTTCGTTTTTCACGACATCACGCAGCTCAAGGCATACGAGACGCTGCGCGCGGATTTTATTTCGAATCTAACGCATGAGCTGCGCACGCCGCTAAGCGCGCTGTACGGGTACGCGGAGACGCTCATCCAGGGCGTGGACGATCGCGAGACCTCGACGCGGTTCCTCGGCATTATCGAGCGGCAGGCGCGCCGCCTCGCGCGCTTGCTCGACGACCTGGTCTCGCTTTCAGATTTGGAACGCGGGCTTACTCCGCTCAAGATCGAGCAGCTCGAGCCGTCACGCGTGCTGTCCGAGGCGGCCGAGCTGATGCAGGCGCAGGCGGGGCGGCGCGGCCTGCGCCTGTCAGTGAATTGCCCCGATGGGTTGCCGAAGGTGGCAGGCGACCGCGACCGCTTGCACCAGGTGATGCTCAATCTGATCGACAATGCGCTCAAGTACACGCCGCGCGAAGGGCGCGTGACGGTCGAAGCGCGCGAAGCCACCGACTCCAACGGAGCAGCCGCGAAGCCGGGCGTCGCGCTGGTCGTGGTGGATACCGGCGAGGGAATCCCGGCCGCGGATATCCCGCGCCTGACGGAGCGATTCTATCGCGTCGATCGCGCGCGCTCGCGCGAGCTCGGCGGCACGGGGCTGGGGTTGGCGATCGTCAAGCACATTGTGCAGTTGCATCACGGGGCACTGAGGATCGAGAGCAAGGTGCATGAAGGAACGACGGTGTCGGTGTGGATTCCCGCGGCGCAGAATTAAATCACCTGCGCGGTGAGCGGCAGGGGGTGACCCCCTGCACCCCAGTGTTCATACGGCGAACAGGCGCTGCGCGCTGTTCGAAAAAGTTAAATGGTAAGACGAATGGGGTAGTATTTAGCGCTGGACACAAGTGCGGCAATTTTGTATTAAATAGCTACCTACAGTAGAACTGACTGGTCTGACACTTCTCCAGACCAGTCAGTTGCGGGCCGGCGGACACTTCTCCCGCCGGCCCGTTTTTTATTCAGGCAAAACCGTTCTGCTTGCTCGCGGCGCCGCGATATGAAAATTTCTAGGGTTCCGATGCGCCATTAGCTCAGTGGATTAGAGCGGATGACTACGGATCATCAGGTCGGGGGTTCAAGTCCCTCATGGCGCACCATTCTTATCAACCTTAGTTCCCTCGCCCTCTGATTCCTCTTATTCCCTCGCCCCACGTCTCATCCCCTCGCCCCATGTGGGGAGAGGGTGAGGGACAATTGTGCGGCGTGGATGTCTGTTGCGCCGCACATTTAGGAACCTCAGCAATTTCGGTCCCTCATCCGCCGCGCGAGGACGCGTGGCGGCGGGGCTTCCCCCACGGGGGGCGAGGCAAGATTCGAGACCCTCACTGCGATTGGGTGGCGACGATATCGTCGGCACTTTCGACTCCGTCTGGGCCCAGCGACTTCAGGACGTACGAATTCCCATCGCTTTGATAGAAGTACGGATTCCCCCACGGGTCTTTCGGAAGGCGCTCGATATAAGCGCCAGTGTAATAGACGAGGGGAACTATGCCATTTGTCGGCGGCGTGACCAGCGCTAGAAGACCCTGATCGGTGGTCGGGTAGTATCCGTTGTCGCGATAGTAACGATCCAGCGCGGTCTCGAGCTCGGCGATATCGGCCTGTGCCTTGGTGCGCTTGGCCTTATCTGTGGCGCCGCGCAGGCTCTGCACGACAATTGTCGTCAGCAGACCCACGACCAGAATAGGCACCATGATTTCGATGCAGGTGAATCTGTGCTGACTGTGTCGGCTTGACCTCATCGCAGTTACGGAAGTAGACGAC
>NZ_DATDGQ010000053.1:0-6820 GCF_036522015.1 Binatus sp. (SeqCode) | reverse complement strand
ACTCAAGACAGCAATCGAGTCGCGAGAAGTACCAGCAAACCTACAGCCAAGACTAGGCGCAATCGTCGAGGTAGCACTAACCAGCGGCCGAGTAAGACGCCTATTCGGCCCGGGCGCAGAGCTATCGCTAAACGCCCTATTCCTGAAAACCCCACGAGGCCACGAAGTAGCCCAATCGCTAGCCGAACTAAACAAAGCCCTCGCAAGTTTGAAGGGCCAAACAATAGAGCAAATAACCTCATCGCAAAGAAGCCCAGGCGCCTACTCACTAACTCTGAAAACCACCAACTGCCAACTGGTGATCAGCTTCGAACAATCCGGTGTCCGAGTAGAGAGCCTGGAAGTAGATCTCGACAGATAGGAGTGAGTGCGGGTTGCCTGTGACGGACGCAAGAGCGTCCGTCGAGATTCTTCGCTACAGCAGCTTTCGCTCAGAATGACACAAGACGGTGCTGCGCAGGATTGTACTTCCGTCATCCTGAGCGCAGCGAAGGATCTCGCGCATAGCGCGTCAACACTTTCAACAGAGCAGAAAGCAAATCGTTAGCGTCGCCCCTCAAATACTTCTCAGCCGGACCGAGCGCAAAAGACCGTTCGCGGGATTTTGCGATTGATACCGGGTCAAGGGGTCACCCCTTGCGCCCACCGCGCAGGTGATGGTCTTTTTCAGGTCACTACGGTTCCAACCGCTCCATCATTCGCGGAAACGGCACCGTCTCTCTGATGTGATGTATCCCGCATAGCCATCCGGTCATGCGTTCCAGGCCCATGCCGAAGCCGGCGTGGGGGACTGAGCCGTAGCGGCGTAAGTCTAAGTACCATTCGAACGGTGCGAGCGGCAGGCCGTGCGAGGTTATCTTGGTGCGCAAAGTTTCGTAGTCGTCTTCGCGCTGGCCGCCGCCGATTATTTCGCCGTGACCTTCGGGCGCGAGCATGTCGACGCATAGCGCGACGTCGGGACGCGTCGGGTCCTGCTTCATGTAGAAGGCTTTGCAGGCGGTCGGGTAGCGATGCACCATCACAGGGCGATCGAATTCCTCGGACAGCGCGGTTTCCTCGTCGCCGCCGAAATCGTCGCCCCAGTTGACTGCGACGCCTTTCTTTTTCAGCCGTTCGATCGCTTCGTCGTAGCTGATGCGCGGATAGGGAAGCTGCGCTGCTGCTCGTAGCCTGGTCGTGTCGCGCTCGAGAGTTTTCAGCTCGGCGCTGCGTCGCTCGAGTACGCGGCCGACTATGTAGGATACGAACTGCTCGGCGAGTTCCATGTCGCCGTCGAGGTCGCAGTACGCGACTTCCGGTTCGACCATCCAGAATTCAGTCAGATGGCGCCGTGTTTTGGATTTCTCGGCGCGGAAAGTCGGGCCGAAGCAGTACACCTTGCCGAAGGCGAGCGCACCGGCCTCCGCGTAGAGCTGTCCGCTCTGCGTCAGGTACGCCTTGCGCTCGCCGAAGTAGTCGAGCTCGAACAGGTTGGTGGTGCCCTCGCACGAAGTGGGAGTCAGGATTGGCGCATCGAACAGGACGAAGCCGCGTTCGTGAAAAAAATCGCGGCACGCCGAGGCCACCTCGCTGCGAACACGCAGAATGGCGTGCTGACGCGACGAGCGGATCCACAGATGACGGTTGTCGAGCAGGAACGCGACGCCATGCTCCTTATTTGTAATCGGATAGTCGGTCGCCGGCGATTTGATCGCGATCGACTTCATCGTCAGCTCGAATCCGCCGGGCGCTCGCTTGTCCTCGCGCACGATGCCGGTGACTTCGAGCGATGTTTCCTGGCCCATGTGATCGGCCGCCGCGAAACTTTCCGCGCCGAGGTCAGCCAGCGACGCCACGCACTGGCATACACCGGTGCCGTCGCGCACTTGCAGAAAATGGATCTTGCCGCTGGAGCGCTTGCCCGCGAGCCAGCCCTTGAGCGTGACCTCGTTTCCGACATGATGCGACAGTTCTTCGATGTAAACTCGCGCCATGTGCCCATTTAAGCATATCGTCGCGCAAGTACAGGAACGCGGACACGTCGCGCGCTTTGCGTTCATCAGCTACGCTCGTGTGCGTGGAGAGGACGGGCGGATGAACGGGATGAATGGATTCGACTACGTTGCGGTCGTGCTGATCGCGGTCGGCGCAATCTACGGACTACAAAGGGGCGCGCTCAGGATGTTGACGTCGGTGGTGGCGCTGGCCGCCGCGATTTATTGCGCGTCGTTCTACTACGACAAGGCCGGGGCGCTGGCGGAGACGCAACTTGGATCGTCGCACACGGTAGGCGCGGTAATCGGTTTCGTCGCGGTCTTCGCCTTGATCTTCGCAGCCGTGGAAATTATCGGTTCATCTGCGATCCGTCTGACGCAGGTGGTTCACCTGAGCCCGCTGGATCGACTGGCCGGCGGCCTGCTCGGCGCGGGAGTCGCGGCAGTCTTTGCGGGAATTGCGGTGATGCTGATGGCGGCGGTGATGCCGCCCGACGCTGCGCTGCTGCACAACTCGCAACTGGTGCCGATGCTGTTGGCGTACAATGAGACACTGGTGGGATACATTCCCGGTGACGCGAAACTCGCCTACGAGCGCAATCGCGACGACCTGATGAGATATTGGGTCCAGAATGCGGTGAGAGTCGCCAACTCCGGGCCGGCAGCGGCGTCGCCGGCTGCGTCGCCCTCGCCCGCCGCAAAGTGACCGGTCAGTCCCTGAAATCTAGAGGATGTTAAGCGTGCCCGAGCGTCTGTGGGTGGCCAGGACCTTGCGGGACCTTTTTCTGATGCGCTCGTTCGAATCGTGCCGAAATTTCCCGAGCACGCCAAGGATGCGACTCTCATAGATCGTCGGAGACCCGTCGCAGAGTACGTGAAGAATCCAACTGCGAACCTTTGGATCGGGATCGTCGGCCATCTCGATGAATCGATTCCAAATCTGGGCGTCGTGGATTTTAACTTCGCACGGACACAGCGCCCGAACCGCGTCGAGCCGTGATTTGGAGTCGCCTTCTCTGCTTAGTTCGAGCAGGCGCGGAATTTCTGAGCGCGGGGTGCGCATCTTGACCTTGAAATGAAAAGGGCTGCTGCCGAATTTTGCAGTGATCGCGCCTACGCGATAGCGCTGTCGACTGCCTGCACCAGCCGGCCCTTCGGCACTGCGCCGATGATCTGTTCCTTGACCTGGCCGCCCTTGATAATGAGCAGGTTGGGAATGCCGCGCACGCCGTAACGTCCGGGAGTCTGCGGATTGTCGTCAACGTTGATCTTCGCAATCTTCAGGCGGCCTGAGTATTCGCCCGCGAGATCGTCGAGGATCGGCGCGATCGCGCGGCATGGTCCACACCACGGCGCCCAGAAATCTACCAGCACCGGAGTGTCAGACTTCAGAACTTCCTGGTCGAAGCTCGCGTCGGTAACGTGAACGATTTTGTCGCTGGACATCTAAGACTTGTCTCCTGTGCGGTCAGCCGCACTTTGAACATAAGTACGGCCGGGTGCGCAGTCAAGGTAGGTTTATTTCTTGCGAATCGTGACCGCAGCGCCGTAGGCCGCGATTTCGCTCATCAGGTTTGCGATTTCGTTGCAATCGAAGCGCATCGCGACCACCGCGTTACCGCCCTTCTCCTGCGCCGCCATTCGCAGCCGCTCGATCGCATGATTGCGGCTGTCGCTGAGCAACGTCGTGTATCCGCCGACTTCACCGCCGACCAGAGTGCGCAGGCCCGCGCCAAGATTTGAGAAGATGTTGCGTGCGCGCACGATCAGCCCGAACACTTCGCCATACACCGCGACGATGTCGTATCCGGGCACATCGTTCATCGTGGTGACCAGAATTTTGTCGAGTTCTTCGCCCATCACGCAACGATAGCGCCGCGCCGCCGGGAGCGCTATTCGTGCGCGCTCGATTTGCACTTGATCGCCGCGTCGAATCCACTACCCTGAGAATCAACGAAACACTATGCCTGCACCGATGATGAACGACGTATTGCCCGACCTGCTCGAGGAGATGGTTTACCTCCTCAAGCAGCAGGGCGCCGATCCGCTGGAAGCAAAGCTGCGGGCTTTGCGAATCGAGTCGGTCTGCGATTGCGGCGACGAGAACTGCGCGAGCTTCGCGACGGCCGCTGAAGTGAAGGTCGCCAACTATGTCGAGCTGCAATCGATGGAAGGCCAGGTGATCATCGATCTGAACGCCAACGACGAGATCTGCTTTATCGAAGTACTTGGCCGTCCCGACGTGAAGTACCTGCTGGAAGAATATTACGACGCGTCGAGCTGAGCGCCGCGCCGCGCAATTTTTTTCTAGCCGACCGCGCGCTTTTGCGGAGCGACGCGAAAGCGCGCGACGAATTCCCCGACCTCATCTGCCAGGCGCTCTTTCTCGCTGTCCACTGTTATTACGTGGTAGCTCTCGTCGAGCTCGATCGCGCGCTTCTCGGCGCTGCCGAGATGCTTCATCACGTAGTCGACATTTTTTCGCATCGGGCACGTGTGATCGCGCCGCGCATGCATCACCAGCGCGGGCTGCGTGATACGCGAGAGCATCGGCTTCACGACGGCCGATAGATCGAGCAGCTTCAGCGGCGCCGACAAGGGCATCAAGCGGCAATTGGGATGGATCGAGCGCGCGGCAGCGTCATGAATGTCAGACGCGCCTGGATTGAACAGGTAGATCCTTTCGATGATTGAACCCAACAGGCCGCGCAATCCCCGCAGCGCCAGGCTCGTTGACGTCGGCAGAAAAAATGCCGGCGCCAGCAGCGCGAGGCCTGCAACCGACTCGCCCTGGTCCGCCGCGAGTCGCGCCGACAGCACCGCGCCCATCGACAGTCCCACAACTACGATCGGCTCGCCGTATTGGCGCAGCTCCTCGAGGCCGTTGACCACGCTTTCGTACCAGCTGTCGTAGCCGACAGCGCCCAACTCTTCTGGCATCCCGGCGTGACCCGCCAGCTTTACGCCGCGCACGCGCACGCCGCGCGCCGCCAGCCGCTCGCCGAGATAGCGCATCTCGTAGGGAGTGCCGGTCAGTCCGTGAATCAGCAGCGCGCTGACGCCTGCGGCACCGGGGACTGCACCGGGAAAGAAAAACTCGTTGATGTCGACGCCTGCTGAGAGGCGCGATGGAGGCTCGTCGGAATCGGATTTCATTCCTGGTTTATGCCGCGCTCGGCGCGCTCCTTTAGGTTGACGACCCGGCCGCGAGTTGATCGCTGTCGATTTGAATCTTTGCCTGATCCTTGAGCGAATCGAGGAAGCGCGTCCATGCCTGCGCGCGGCGCTGCTGGACGTATTCCTCCAGGAACGCCTTCTGCGCGGTCTTCCAATCGGCGTCGGTCGGCTCGGCGCGCGAGGTGACTTCAAACAGATAGGAGTTGCCGCCATTCTCCATCACGCGATCGATGATTCCCGGAATCGCCGGCACGGCCGCGGCCGCGTCAGTCACTTCGGGGAACTCGCCGATCCCCTCGACTCTGCGGTCGGCGCGCACGAACGGATCGACGTTTTTAATCACGAGCTTGTTCGACGCGGCCGCCTTGTCGAAGTCCGCCGGATTTTTGATGGTCGCTAGAATCTTCTGCGCCTGCTGGCTCGCTTGCGCTTGCGCGGTCGTGCGAATCACCGCGTCACGCACCTGTGCTTCGATTTCCTTCAGCGGCGGAATTCGCGACGGCTGCCGCACCAGCAGCTTGATAACGTATGGCGCGCCCTTCTCCGGCACCAGCGACACCTGCCCCACCTCGAGCTTGAACGCTGCCGCTACAAGCTCGCGGTCCGCCTCGAGGCCGCCGGCCGGTTCGCCCTGCGCGAACAGCGGCGTCTCGACCGCGTCGATACCGCGCTTTTTCGCCAGGTCCTCGAGCTTGCCGCCCGCGAGCGCCGACGCCAGATCTTCCTGCGCCGCCGCGCGACCAAGCTTCGCTCCGGCTTGCGTGCGCAGTTCTTCGACGATCTTAGGCTTTGCCTCGGCAAGCGTGTCGATGTGCGCCGGACTGGACTGTTCGAGCTCGACGACATGAAAGCCGAAGTGCGTCTCGACTGTAGTGATCTGCCCGGGCTTCATTGCGAACGCGGCGTCCTCGAACGGCTTGACCATCTGGCCGCGCTCGAACGTCCCGAGGTCGCCGCCCTGGAGCTTGTTCGACGTATCGTCAGAATATTTCGCCGCCAGCTTTGCGAAGTCGCCTCCCGATTGCGCCTGCTTCAGCACGTCGAGTGCTTTGGCTTTCGCGGCGGCCTTCTCCTTGTCGGACGCGCCGGCGGGCACCGCGATCAGGATGTGCCGCGCGTGAACCTCGTCGGCATGCTTGAAGCGCGTGCTGGCGTTGCGCTTGTAAAAGTCTTCGACTTCCTTGTCGGACGGCGTGTACTTCGCGGCGAGCACCAGTGGCTCGTAGTGCACGTAGGCGAGTTTGATGCGCTCGGGCTCGCGGAATTGTTCCGTGTTCTTTTTGTAGTAGTCGGCGATCTGAGCTTCAGTCGGCGAAATTTTTGCGGCGAAATCGCTGAAGGCGAACTCGACGTAGCGCAGCCCGATCTTTTCGTTGGCTATATTGTAGGCGTGGCGCGCTTCGTCGTCGCTCACTTGCACGCCGGTGTCGATCATATTGCGCAGCGTGTCCGCAATCATGCGGTCGCGCTCTTCGTTTTCGAATTCAGCCGGCAGCAGATTGTTGTCGCGCAGCACGTCCTGGTAAGTGTCGAAGTCGAACTGGCCGCCGCGCTGAAATGCGGTTTCTTTTGATATTTTATCCTGCAGCGCCACGTCGCTGATGCTGATGCCGAGATGGCGCGCCTCGTCGCCGATTAGTTGTTCCTCGATCAGGCGCTCGACGGCTTCC
>NZ_DATDGQ010000052.1:0-3497 GCF_036522015.1 Binatus sp. (SeqCode) | reverse complement strand
TTCGACGGCTCGTTGCAGTGGCAGTCCGCCGAGACCATCAGGTACTTGTCGGGGTCGTCGGGGCGCGCCGAGCGCTTCCATCCCGAATGCCCGGGAGTCTCGAGTCGCCAGCGGTTGGGTTCGTTGATTTCGCTGATATTTGCGCCTGACATTACGATACCTCCGAAGCGGCACTTCGAATCGCTAACATCCGTATGTTAGACGGACCCAGCGAACTGTCAAGGAAGCGTTGTACTCGGTCGCGCAGGCTGGTCACGCGGTGGGCGATGGTCAAATGGAAGTGCAATTCCTGGAGGATCGAATACAGTCGGAAAAGCATTTTCATACCATTACTTGTGGTTTCGGGACGGTTGTACGCCAAGGGTAGTTTTGTTCCGTCAAAAATTGTTTTTGAAGAAAACAGGCTCCGCTCGAATTCGGGTGAACGAAGGGCACGTGTGACGGTTGTCATAGGTTATAAGTAGCACGTCGAGTCGGCTCGCATCAGGCTGAAAAGTTCATCCTGCGAATCGAAAGCATTAAAGAGCAGAGGCAGAATCTTGAATCGCGCGCGAATGAGCGCGCTGTATAAGGACCCTCACCTTCGATCCTCTCCCTTACAGGGAGAGGGGAAGAACAGCGAGCCGGGTGATACATAGATCGCCTCAGGAAGTGCGATGGTCGTAGTTGTTATGGGAGTGACGGGGGCCGGGAAGACTACGGTTGGGCGTGCGCTCGCGGCGGCGCTTGGGTGGGAGTTTCACGATGGGGATGACCTGCATAGCGCGGCGAGCAAGCTCAAGATGCATCGCGGAATCGCGCTCGATGACGCCGATCGCGCGCCGTGGCTGAGCGCGATTCGGGAGTTAATCCTGGTGATGTTGTCGGAGGGTCGCAATGGAGTCGTCGCGTGCTCCGCGCTTAAACAATCGTACCGTGACGAGATAGTCGTGGATCCGAACTCGGTAAAGGTCGTCTATCTGAAGGGTTCGAAAGAGGTGATCGCCGACCGGCTGCGCAATCGAGGCGGTCATTTCATGAATCCGGATCTGCTGCAGAGCCAGTTCGACACGCTCGAGGAGCCGCGCGATGCGATCGTCGTCGATGTCTCAGCCACTCCGAAAGCCATCGTGAATGAAATCATCGCCCGACTCGGGCGCGAGCCTGGCGGGCGATCTAGTCGGAAGTGATTGGCGGCGCCTCTCCCACGCTCGGCGAGAGTTCCTCCAGAGTTTTGCCGCGAGTCTCTGGGACAAACCAAACTACGAGCACGACACCGAGGATCGGCCCGGCCGCAAAGATCGAGGCGGCGTTGCCCAAACCGCCGAGCTGTGCGGAGAGCAGGCCGATAACCACCGGAGACAGCATCCAGCAGATCTGCCCAATCACCTGCACGCACAGGCTGTAGCCGGTTGCCCGGATCGCAGTGGGAAACAACTCGGTCGAGAGCGCTGAGGTTGCGGTGCGCGCCGCCTGGTAGGCAAACATCGTGACGACTTCGCTCGCGAGGATTGCGCCGTAAGTGTCGCTGGTGAACAGCGCGTACATTGCGGCCGCCGACAACAGATAGAAAAAGCTGGTGGTGAACTTTCGCCCCAGCCGGTCCATCAGAAAACCGCTCAACATGCTGCCGATCGCGCCCATCGCGTAGGCCAGAATTATCGCCGCGGCGACCTGGTGCGATTTCCAGTGATGATCGCGTTTGGCGTAGAGGCTGAAGTAGGTAACCGTCGGGCCGCCGATTAGTCCGATCGAGTTCCAAAGTCCGGCCACTACCAGCAGGCGCGAGCGGTACGGCCCGGCGAGGGGAATCAGGCAATTGCGAATCGACGTCCAGAACCTGGGGCGCGCCTGACCGGCCGCGGTGCGCGCCCGTTCGAGCGCATTGAAGCGGGCAGTCTCGCGCAGACCGCGCCGCAAAAACGCGACCATCACCAGGGGCGCGATCCCGAGCATGTACATGCCACGCCATCCCCAGCTCGATTCCGCCATGAGCGCGTAGGTGAGAGCAGCGGCAGTCACGCCGAGAAATGCGACCATGTGCAGCGCCGCGATCGCGCGCCCGCGACGCGCGTCGGGGAATTCCTCGCTGATCATAGTGACCGCAACCCCGAACTCCGCGGCAAGGAAGATCTGGGATGCGCTTTGAAAGATCGTAAACGAGCCCACGCCTGTCGAAAGCGCGGTGAACAAAGTAAGTACCGTGTAACAGAGCACGGTCACGGAGATGATCGGTTTGCGACCGTAACGATCGGCGAGGATTACGACGAAGAAGGACAGCATCCCGCCAAAGCGCACGATCGTCGCCATCAGCCCGATGGCGGGATCGGCCAGGTGAAAGGTCCGCGCGATCTCGGGCGTCGCCAGGTGGAAGATGGTGATGTCGTAGCCTTCGAAAATCGTGGCCGACATCAGCATCGCGAACAGTGCCGCGAGATAGCGCCGGGGTCGCGGGATCCACGACGCTACTTTCGGCTGTTCAGTCGAGCTGCTGTTTGGTTGGGCGGCCTGCATCGCGATGACTGCGCCGCGCGAGGCGGCGCGTCAATTCGCTAGGGTTTCAGATCGTGAAACCTCCAGCAAGCCGGACTCCGAGGCCGCGCTTTTTCTATTTCGAGCTGCCGAAGAGCTTTACGTGTTGCGGGCTGTCGGCGGCGTCGTTCTGGAGTTCGAGGGTGCCGTGGCATTTGCCGTGTTTGTGCGGAGCAAACTCGACGGAGATCGTGCAGGTTCCGCCGTTCGCCGCAAGCGTCGTGCACGTGTTTGCGGTCACGTTGAACGGCGGAGTGGCTGCAGGCGCGGTGGTGAACGAGATCGGCGCCGGACTGTCGTTGACCAGCGTAATGCTGTGAGCGGAGCTCACGGCGTCGGCTGCTACCGGTTCGAAGCTTAGCGATTTCGGGTGCGCCTTCATCTTAGGGGCGACGCCTTTGCCCTTCAGCTTGATTGAGCGCACGCCGAACATGGCGTTGCTGCTCAACTGCAGCCGCCCATTTTGTTTTCCCTTCACGGTGGGAGCCGATGCGACTGAGATCGTGCATGAGCCGCGGGGGGGCATCACCGACGGGCAATCGCTCGAGGTCACGACGAATCCACTACTCACCGTCGGGGGTGCGAGGATCACTGAAAGCAGCCTAGCGGTGTTGCTCACCCTTACTTTTGCCGGCTGGCTCTGCTGGCCCACCACCTGGCTCGAGAACGAGAGCGTCGTCGGGTTGGCGTTGAGCGTTGCGAAGACCGGGCTCGGGGACGCGGTCGGCGTGGCTGTCAACGTCGGGTTGGGTGTGGCAGTAGCGGTCGTCGTGCTGGACGCGGTGGGCGTCGGCGAGGCACTCGGCGTGGCGGTCGCGGTGGTAGTCGCGGTTGGGGTTGGCGTCGGAGCGCCTCTGCCACCGGGGAACAATCCGAACACCGCGAGTTGCGTCTGCGTTCCCATGTAAACCGAGCCGTTGGCTACCGTGGGCACGGTGAACTTCACCGCGAGCCCGGGATGGTCAGCGCTGAACTGGTTGCTGTTG
>NZ_DATDGQ010000051.1:0-18333 GCF_036522015.1 Binatus sp. (SeqCode) | reverse complement strand
CGCACCGCTTGCGCGGTTCGAGGGAGTGTCGTTTCCGCTCGCCGAGGCGGCGGTTCGGCTGCGCGCCGCGCGATTGTTGTGCTACGAGGCGCTGTGGCTGAAGGATCGCGCGGAGCCGCACGGATGGCTGGCGGCGGGAGCGAAGTGGCTCGCACCCGAGCTGGCCGCTGACGTTCTGCATCAATGCCTGCTGCTACACGGGCATCTGGGGTTCAGCCTTGACCTGCCGCATCAGCAGCGAATGCGTGATGTGATCGGACTCGAGATCGGCGACGGCACGGCGCAGATCATGAAGACGCTTGTCGCGCGCGAGATAATCGGCAAGGCTGCTCGCCCGTACTAGATGGGGAGTTCAGATGGCTGGATCGAAATGGCCGATTACCTGGGATGCGCGATGGATTTGGGCGGGTCCCGCGCCGTTGCCGGTTTCGCCGATCGGCGCCGCCGGAATTCCCGCGAAAGAAACCTGGAATCGGTTCTGTTATTTACGGCGCACGGTGCAACTCGATTCGATTCCCGCGGCGGTTCCCGCGCGAGTGACGGCCGACTCGCGCTTCGTGATGTTCGTCAACGGGGTCGAAGTCGCGCGCGGACCGGCGCGTTCGATACCCGAGCGCCTGGCGTGGACGGAAATCGATCTCGCACCGTATCTTCATGCCGGTCGAAATGCGATTGCGTCGCTGGTGCGCTTTTACGGAGTGCCGGGTCCGTGGTGGCGGCCGGCGACGCCGAGTTTCCTGCTGGGCTTCGGATCGTTTGCGTTCGAAGCGCCTGCCATCGGTGTGATTTCAGATGCCTCGTGGAAAGGACGCGCGGCGCCGTATCGGCAGGACGTGGTGAGCGGCGCGGCACTGCCGGTGCCACCAACAGAAATCCTGGACGGCGGGGCGATTCCCACCGGATGGAACGAGGCAGAGTCCGATGATTCTGGATGGCAGCCGGCGGTCGAATTGTCGGCCGGCACCTTTTCGTACAATCGCACGCGAATTCCGGTCGAACCTTTCACGTCGCCTGAGCACGACGAGATCGCGCCACTGACTTCGATTCCGATCGCGGTGAAAGAACTAACACGACGCGGGGTTGCGGGTCTCGACAGCGACGATCCGCGCGGCGCATATCCAACGGCCGAGCAGTCCGCAAACGGTCCCGACACTGTCGCTAATTTCGACGCCGGGATGATCACGCTCGCGACGCCGTGGGCTGTCGTGCGCGGTCCCGCAGGATCTACTGTCGATGTGTATTGCGGCGAGGATGTGCGCGCCGACGGCAGCGCGGAGACGCAACCGCGCCAATTTGCGATGCGCTACGTCCTGCGCGGCGGCGAGGCAGAACGCGTCGAGTCGTACGAGTCGGTCGGGTTCCGCTATCTGTCGATCGTCACGCGCGGCGATGCGCAAATCGAATCGGCGGGCGCAATCGAGCGGCGCTATCCGCGCGGTGACGAGGCGTATTTCGAGAGCGATGATCCCGCGCTCAACAAAATCTGGCGCGTCGGTTCGCGCACGCTGGAACTATGCTCGACCGACGCCTTCATCGACTGTCCCGGCCGCGAGCAGCGCGCGTGGCTCGGCGACTCGTACATCCACGCCCTGCTGACGTACACGACGAACACCGATTGGCGCCTGGTGCGCCGTCATTTGCGAGTCTGCGCGCATTCGCGGCGCGGCGACGGTCTGCTGGCGATGGCCGCTGCGTGCGACTTCTCGATTTCATCGACCACCATCCCCGACTACTCACTGCATTGGATTCGCGCACTCGCACGCTACTTCGAATATTCGGGCGACGCCGTCACCGTGCGCGAGCTGATGCCGACGGCCGCTGGCGTAATCGCCGCCTTCGAGCGCTATCGCGCGCCCGACGGACTGATTCGCGGAATGCCGGGCTGGATCTTTATCGACTGGGCGATGACCGAGCGATCGGATGTAACCGGGGCGCTCGATGCGCTTTACGCCGCGGCGCTCGAAGACTTCGCGTCGCTGGCAGATGCCGTCATGGCGGATTCGCGTGCTGCTGCGGACGCGCGCGCGAACGCTGAGCGGACCCGGCGCGCATTCGACTTGCTGTGGGACGAAGCCGCGGGTGTTTACGTGGACGCCGCCGATCGCAACGGCCCGCACCGGCGCGTCAGCCAGCAGACCAACGCAATCGCAATCGTCGCTGGATGCGCGCCGCGCGAACGGTGGTCCCGGATGCTCGACTACGTCCTTGATGAGTCGCGCGTGGTCGTCACGCCGACGATTGCGGACAACGTTGCCGCATACCTGAAACAACGAATGGATCCCGCCGAGCACATGAAGTTTGACGTCGAGCACGACGTCGTCGCGGCGCAGCCGTTCTTCTCTCACATCCTGCACGACGCGATCGTCCGCGCGGGCCGACGCGACCTGATTCCCGCGCGATGCATGAAATGGTGGCCGCAGATCGAGCGCGGCGATACCGCCTTCGAGGAATACTGGGACGCGCGCGCGGGCACTGGGAGCCGATGCCACGCATGGTCGGCGACGCCGACCTACGATTTGACGACCTGGGTTCTGGGCGTGAGGCCGGCCGCGCCGGGCTACTCGCGCGCGGAAATCGCGCCGCGGTTCGGCTCGCTCAGGCATCTCGAAGGCCGCGTGCCGACGCCTCACGGACTCATCGAAGTGAAACTGGATCGCGAAGCCGGCGGCGAGGTTGTGATTCCAGATGGCGTGGCGGCGATCGTGAAGTTCGACGACGCGCCTCTCATCGGCGGCGAGTTCGGCCCGGGACGGCATCGCATTTCCCGTTGACGCTTGCCCGTCCGAGAGTGGTAAGAATCGGCGCTGAGCATTCATGTCCGTGCTGAGTCCATATCGCGTGCTCGACCTTACGACCGAGCGCGGCCTTCTATGCGGCCAGATGCTCGCCGACATGGGCGCCGATGTCATCAAGGTTGAGCCGCCCGGCGGATCGCCGGCGCGAAGTATCGGGCCATTCTATCGGGACGCGCCGCATCCCGACCGCTCGCTGTATTGGTGGGCGTACAATCGCAATAAGCGCGCGATCACGCTCGACCTCGAGCGCGACGCCGGCCGCGACCTTCTGCGCCGCCTCGTCGAGCGCGCAGATTTTCTGATCGAGTCGCACAATCCCGGCCACATGTCGCAGCACAATCTCGGGTTTGCCGACCTGGCGAAAATCAATCCCGCGCTGATCTACGTTTCGATCACGCCGTTCGGACAGGACGGACCGAAAGCGAACTACGCGGACAGCGATCTGATCATCATGGCCGCCGGCGGACCTCTGATCCTCGCCGGCGACGCGGATCGCCCGCCCGTGCGATTATGCGTTCCGCAAGCCTACCTGCATGCTTCGGCCGACGCGGCGGTGGCCGCGCTCGCGGCTCATCATGAACGTGTGCGCTCCGGCCTCGGGCAACACGTCGATGTCGCGGCGGTACAATCGGTTGCGATGGCGACCCAGTCGAACACTCTCGCGGCTGCGCTAGGCTCGATTGAACCGCGACGGATGTCAGGCGGCGTGAAAATGGGTCCGATCGAGATTCCACTGGTCTGGCCGGCCAGCGACGGCTACGTCGCGATGACGTTTCTGTTCGGATCGGCGCTCGGCGTTTTCACCGCCAGGCTGATGCAGTTCATTTGCGAGCAGGGTTTTTGCGACGAGGCCACGCGCGACAAAGACTGGATCGCATACGGCGAGCAGCTGTTCAGCGGCGCCGAACCGCTTTCAGAATTCGATCGAATCAAGCAGATCGTCAGCAGATTCACGCGCAGCCACACCAAGGCCGAGTTGCTCGGGCTCGCAGTCGAGCGCGGATTTCTGATCACGCCGCTCACCACTATCGCCGAAGTGGTCGAGAGCCCGCAATTCGCGTCGCGCGATTATTTCCAAAGCGTCGCGCATCCTGAACTCGGCGAGTCGTTCCAGTATCCGGGACCGTTTGCAAAATTCAGCGCGACGCCGATCGAATATCGAAGACGAGCGCCGACCGTCGGCGAGCATAATTCCGAAATCTATCGCGACGAACTCGGCTTGAGCGAACGCGAGATCGCCGATCTAACCCGCGCGGGGATCATCTGATGCCCAACGACCTGCCGCTGAAGGACGTCAAGATTTGCGACTTCATGTGGGTGATGGCCGGTCCCGCGTCGACGCGGATTCTTGCCGACTACGGCGCGACTGTCGTGCGGATTGAGTCACCCACCCGCGTCGATACCGCGCGCACGCTCCAGCCCTACTACGGGAACCAATTCGGCCCCGACAGCTCGGGACTGTTCGCCAACTGCAACGCCGGCAAATTCGGAATCTCGCTCGACCTCGGCAATACCGCCGCGCGCGGGGTCGTGCACGACCTCGTGCGATGGGCCGACGTTGTCACCGAGTCCTTCTCTCCCAAGGCAATGCGCGCGTGGGGCTTCGACTACGAAACTTTGCGCAAGATAAACCCCGGCGTCATCATGTTGAGCTCGTGCCTGATGGGGCAGACGGGGCCGCTCGCGAAAATCGCCGGCTTCGGGAATATGGCGGCCGCAATTTCGGGCTTTACCAATCTCACCGGATGGCCCGACCGTCCTCCTTCGGGCGTCTTCGGCGCGTACACCGATTACGTGGCGCCGCGTTTCACCGCGATGGCAATTCTCGCAGCGCTCGACTATCGCCGCCGCACCGGCGCGGGTCAGTACATCGATCAGTCGCAGGCTGAATGCGCGATTCACTTTCTGGGGCCGGCGATTCTCGACTATACGGTGAACGGCCGCGTCGAAGAGCGCGTCGGAAATTCCGACACCGACTTCGCGCCTCACGGCGTTTATCCAGCCGCGGGTGACGACAATTGGGTCGCGATCGTATGCCGCGACGATGACGATTGGCGCCGCCTGTGCGCCGCGATGGAAGATGACGATCTCGCGCGCAACCCGCACTATGCGTCCGCCGCGGGCCGACTTGCCCATCGCGACGCGATCGACTCGTCAATCGCCAAATGGAGCCGCGCACTCGATCGCGGCGCGATCGAATCGCGCCTTCAGTCGCACGGGGTTCCCGCCCACCAGGTGCAGAACAGCGCCGACGCGTATGCCGATCCGCAGTTCAAGCATCGCGGCCATTTCGTTGCGCTCGATCATCCCAGTCTCGGCAAATTCACGGTCGAGGGTCCTCGCGCAAAACTGTCGCGCACTCCGGCCGCTGTCCGCCGCATGGCTCCGAGTCTGGGGCAGGACAATCAATACGTCCTCGAAACCATCCTCGGCTACGGCGAAACCCAAATCACTGAACTGGTGGCTTCTCGTGCCCTCGGTTAGCGGCGCCAATCCAGCGCCCGTCGCGCGACGTACCTGAAGTAGAAGCCAGGTGGCGATGCCGGCCGACAACAGGATTTCCGATGAAGCACTCGTGTCTGGCATGGCCGCCGGCGACCAGGACGCCTTGGCCACGCTGAATCAACGTTATGGCCTCGCGCTCAGCGCTGTCGCGGATAGAATTCTGCGTGACAAAGCCGACGCCGAAGAAGTCGCGGCGGATGTCCTGTGGCAGCTCTGGCGCGAGGCGTCGCGATTCGATCGCGGTCGCGGCTCGGTTGGCGCGTGGATTATGATGACGGTGCGAAGCCGCGCCATCGATCGACTGCGCGCCCGCAAAGCGCGGGAGCCGCGCGTCGGCGATCCTGTCGAGCATATTGCGGCCGAAGACCCATCAAGCGAAATTCACAGTAGCGAGCAACGACGCAAGGTGGAGGGCGCACTGGCAACCTTGAACGACGGAGAACGCGACTTGCTGCGGCTGGCGTACTTTTCCGATCTCTCGCAGTCCGAGATCGCCGAGCGCACGAGCCTTCCGCTAGGCACCGTGAAAAGCAGGATGCGCAGCGGATTGATCAGGCTGCGCGACGCGCTGCAAGGGAGTATCGAGTAGGCGAGATGGATCACGCGGAAATCAAAGACCTGATCCCGCTCAAGGCCCTCTCGCGCCTCGACGGTGATGAGGCGAGCGCGGTTGACGAGCATCTCGCCGCTGGATGCGACGAGTGCGAGCGCGAGCTTGCGTCGTTAACCGAGGCACTTGCCGCGATGGCCATCGTGGAAAGTGGCGGTGACGGTCTCTCGGATCGCATCTGGAGCCGCCTGCAAGCCCGCCTTGATGCAGACCGCCCGCCGCAACGGATTGAGTATCGTACGGTGCGTGAACCCTCACGCGGGCGCGGGTTTGCGATGCTCGCGTCGGCCGCCGTCGCAGCGGTGGTCGCGATCGTGGTGAGTGTGGTGTTTTTCAATTCGCGGATGCGCACCGACTCGTCCGACGTGTCGAATGAGATCGCGGCGCTCACTGCGCGCGTCATCGAGGTTCAGCGGAATCTCGATACGACGGGCAACCAACTGGCGGCGCTCGAGGCCAAGGTCGCACAGACTACGGACCTGACGCTGGCAAGTCTGGGGCCTGACTCGCAAGTAGTTCGTTTGGCCGGACTGCCGGCTTCCCCTTCGGCCACCGGCAGCGTCGCGCTCAATCGCACTGAGGGCACCGCGATGCTGGAAGTCAGCGGGCTGCCACCGACGCCCGACGACAAGGTGTACGAGGTCTGGTGGATTGGCGAGAAGCAGGGTCCGTTGAAGGCGGGACTGTTCGAGCCTTCGAGCCACGGCGCCACCATCGTGTCGCTCGATCTGCCGCCGCCGGGCGAGGTGGTGCTCGCGAGTGCGATCACGCTCGAGCCGAGCAGCGGAGTCGAGGAGCCGACGGGCGCGATGTACTTGAAGGGCGATTTTCCCCGCCGCTAGCGAAAGTCGCGCGCGCAATCCGATTTGGCGCCGCGCCCGTATCTCGGGTATGGACGCGAACGAAACCGCCTTCGATCTCAATCGTTACCTGCGCGTCTGCGGCGCCACCAAGCCGGAGTGTTTCGACTGGACGACGCCCCAGCCGCGGCTTGGCGACGACGCATTGTTCACGATTGCGTACATGATGGACATCGAGTCCTACACGATCGTTTACCTGCGCGATTTGCTGTCGACCCACGTCGTGCGCGACAACGATGTGACCGCGTTCCTGTCGTGCTGGGCCTACGAGGAATTTTTTCACTCGCTGCTGCTCCGTCGCTTTCTCGCGACGCAGGGAGTCGCAATCGGGGATCAGCGCTTTGCCGATTTGCGCAGCAAAACCAGTTTCGCCGATCGAGTAATCCGGCCCGGCATCGCGGTCCTGTCGCGGATTACGCGAAACTTTCCGGCTGTGCACATGACGTTCGGCGCGATCAACGAAATCTCGACGCTGACCGGCTACCAGGCGTTGATCAGGCGCACCGATTTCACGCGTGACCGCTCTGACAGCCCACGTCCGCTGCTGACGACAATTCTGGAACGAATCATCAAAGACGAGCGCCGGCACTTTGCCTTCTACTTCAACCAGGCGCGCCGCCGCCTTCGCGTACCTGCCGCGCGGCGGCTAACCGCATTACTGGTGCGCAATTTCTGGACGCCGGTGGGAGTGACCGTGCGCGGCGATCCCGCGATGCGCCGCGTGTGCGCCTATCTGTTTCCCGGCGAGAGCGGCGTTGAGCTTTTAGCCGGCGTCGATAGATCGATCGCCCGCCTTCCCGGTCTGGAATGGTTTGATCTCGGCGCTCGCTACGCCCGCCGCGTTCAGGCAAGCGCACCGCGAATCTTCTTTCCGTCACAGGTTCGATCGAGCGGATAGCTCTCGCTTGCCGGCTTGTGCGGGTTTCTAGTAATTCGGACTGCATGTTCACCGGCATCGACCATGTCGCGATCGTCGTTAGCGAACTTGATTCCGCGATTACGAGTTACTCGCGGGCAGGATTCACCGTGGTTCGCGGCGGGAAGCATCCCATCGGTAGTCACAATGCTTTAATCGCGTTCGGCGACGGCAGCTATTTCGAGTTGATCGCATTCCTCAAACCGAACAGTGGGCATCCGTGGCAAAGGGCGCTCGAGAAGGGCGGCGGCCTCGTCGATTTTTGCATGTGCACCGACGACCTCACGGCGGATATCGACGCGATGCGCCGAGCGGGCGCCAGGATTGGCGATCCTTATTCGCTGACGCGCGATCGTCCCGATGGCTATCACCTGAGTTGGTTGCTCGCGACTCCCGCGCCTCCCTTCAATGGCCAACTGCCGTTTCTGATCAAAGACGACACGCCGCGCGACGAGCGCGTCCCGCGTGAGCGTTCACATCGCAACGGCGCGACCGGTATCCGCACGCTCGCGATCGCCGTTGATGATCCCGGCATTACCAGCCGCTGCTATGCGCGCGTGCTCCGGCGTCCCGGTGTGCCGGTCGAGCGTGCAGACCTCGAGGGCGCGGGCGTCAGCTTCAAGATCGGTCCCAACGAAGTGCAGTTGCTCGCGTCGAAAACCCAGGACGGTCCGCTGGCAGAATGGATTCGTGCGCACGGTCAATCTGTGTTCGAAGTCGTGCTCGCAAATGCCGCCGCCGGCGCGACAGCGCTTGATCCGGCGCTTCTGCAAGGCGCGCGGATAAGGTCCGCCTGATTGGAAGGAGCATTGCGATGTCAGCCGGCAAAGTT
Source organism: Binatus sp. (SeqCode) (assembly GCF_036522015.1). Lineage (GTDB taxonomy): Bacteria > Desulfobacterota > Binatia > Binatales > Binataceae > Binatus. Next base: position 9,815 of record NZ_DATDGQ010000051.1, on the reverse strand, counting down.
AGTTTCGGTTTCACGATTCCGCAGCGCGGAGTGTTTTTCAACATCGCAACCTGGCCCGCGATGATTGCTATGGCCGCCGAAGCGGACCGAATTCCACTGTTCGATTCCGTATGGGTCGGCGACAGCGTGATGGCGAAGCCGCGGCCGGAGTCTATCTCCTTGCTGGGTGCGCTCGCCGCTGCGACCTCACGCGTGAAGCTCGGCGTTGGATGCATGGCGAGTTTCCCGATCCGTGATCCGATTCTGTTCGCGTATCAATGGGCCACGCTCGATCTCATCTCAAACGGTCGCATGCTTCTTGCCGCATGCACTGGAATTGTCCCGGCCGGTGGCGCAAGTGCGAAAGAAGGTGGGCCCTGGGGAATCACCGATGGGCAGCGCGGTAACCGAATGGCCGAGAACATCGCGATCTGCCGGCGCCTATGGAGCGAAGACGACGTCAGCTTCGCGGGCAAGTATCGGTCGTTCACAGGAGTGACGATCAAGCCGCGGCCGGTGCAGCAGCCGTGTCCGATTTGGATCGCTGCGAATCCCCCGCCCGCGCAATCCGAAAAGCCGATGCGCCGAGTCGCGAAAATTGCCGACGGCTGGATGACCGTGCAGATATTTCCAAAGATGCTCGCCGGGTTGTGGTCGAAGCTGTCGGAATGCTTGCGCGAAGAAGGAAAAGACCCGGCCGCGTTCCCGAATCTCGCGTACCACAATATCAACATCAATTCCGATCGGAATGCCGCGCTCGAAGAGTCCAGGCGCTTCCTCGATGAGTATTACGGTCCCATCTTCGCTCCGCAGATGGTCGAAGCGTGGACCGCGGCCGGCACGCCGGCGGATTGCGTGGAGCACCTGCGCGGTTTGGTTCGCGACGGCGCCAAGGCGATCGCGCTCCGAATCACATCGTGGGATCAGAGGGGCCAGTTCGATCGCCTGGTGAACGAAGTGCTGCCGCGCGTGAACGTCTAGCCCGCGCAAAGGCGGCGGCAGAGCCGCTGTCGTTGTGGTAGTATCGCCATTCGCGATGGTTCCCTCGGGCAAAATTCCCCGCGTCGTCATCGCGGCGACTGGCAGCGGCGTCGGCAAGACTACAGCGACTGTCGCGCTGATGGGTGCATTGCGTGCGCGCGGCCTCAACGTCGCGCCCTTCAAGTGCGGCCCTGATTATCTCGATCCCACTTATCACGAGCGCGCCGCCGGCGTTCGCTCGCATAACCTCGACGGCTGGATGGCGGATCGCGAGGCGGCAGTGGCGACTTTTGCGCGCGCGTCCGCCGGCGCGGACATCGCGGTGATCGAAGGCATGATGGGTCTCTTCGATTCCGCGACGCCGACCGGCGATGAAGGCTCGACCGCCCAGATTGCGAAATGGCTGGACGCGCCCGTGCTCCTCGTCACCGACGCTTCAGGCGTCGCCCGCACGATCGCCGCGGTGGCTGCGGGTTTCGCGCGTTTCGATCCCGCGGTTCGCATGGCGGGTATGATCTGCAATCGCGTCGGTGGGCGCGGGCATCTCGATCTGCTGCGCGCCGCCGCGCCCGAGATTCCGATTGTCGGTGGATTTCCCGCCAGCCCCGAGCTCGTCTTTCCCGAGCGCCATCTCGGCTTGCTGATGGCGGACGAATCGAATGTGCCGCAACGGCTGCTCGACGGATGGAGCCGGTTTGCGGCCGAATGGCTGGACCTCGACGCAATTCTCGAGATTGCGCGTTCGGCACCCACACTTGAAAGTGATCGCGCGTCTGACCTGGGCAAAATCGATTCGGTTTTGCCGCGCTGCCGGATTGGAGTGGCGTACGACGCCGCGTTTCATTTTTACTACGAAGACAATTTGAATCGGCTGCGCTCGTTGGGCGCGGAAATTGTAAATTTCTCGCCGATCCGCGATCGCGAGTTGCCCGAAGTGGACGGACTCTACTTTGGCGGTGGATATCCCGAGGCGTTCGCGCGCGAACTGTCTTCGAATGCTGCGATGCTCGCGGCTATCCGCGGTTTCTCGACTCGCGGCGGAGTGATTTACGCTGAATGCGGCGGCTTGATGTACATCGGCGACGCAATCCAAACGCTTGACGGCGGGCGATGGCCGATGGCTGCGATAATTCCCGGCGTTGCTGTGATGTCGGACAGGCTCCAGGCGCTGGGCTATGTCGAGGTCGAGACGCGCACCGACTCGATTCTCGGGCCGGCGCACACGCGATTTCGCGGTCATCAGTTTCGCCACTCGACGCTCGAGGGTGCCGGTGCCGGCAATCGGATCGACACCGTCTATAACGTGACGCCGCGATGGGGCGGCGCTCCATTCGCCGAAGGCTATCGCGTCGGAAACGTTCTCGCGTCATACGTTCACGCGCATTGGGCATCGAATCCCGGAGTCGCGGAGGCGCTAGTACGGTCGTGCGCAGGTTCGCATGTCGCAAGACAACCGGCTGCGTAGCGTCTAGAATTGCCGCCATGAGCAGCGACCGCGGAGATCAAAATCGAGGCAAGGAACGCGCGAAGATTCCCGGCGATTTTCCCGCCGCGCCGCTTACGCTCGAAGGCTACAGCATCCTGCATCAGATGTTCCGCGTGCGGCGCCACCAATTGCGCGCGCTCGACGATGCGAAACGCAACGCGGCGATCGACGAGGCGTCGAAGATTTTCGGCGAGATGGCGCGGCGCGAGGATGGCGATACCGCGCTCTTCTCCGCGCTCGGGCACAAGGGCGATCTGTTGATCGTCCACTTCCGGCGCAGCTTCGAGGAACTCGCGCAGGCTGAACACGCGGTCGCGAGGCTTGCGCTCAGCGATTACCTGGAGCCGGCCACGTCGTACCTGTCGGTGATCGAGATTGGCCTGTACGAAGCGACGGTCGCGCTCTATCGCAAGCTGGTCGAGCAGGGAATCGGGCCGCATTCGCCGCAATGGAAATCTGAAATCGAGACCGAGATTTCCCGGCAGCGCGAAAAGATCTCCCCGCGGCTGTTTCCGAAAATCCCGGCGCGGCCTTACTTGTGCTTCTATCCGATGGACAAGAAGCGCGACGGCGCCGACAACTGGTATCGGCTGCCGATCGACGAGCGCCAGCGCCTGATGCACGATCACGGCATTGTCGGGCGGCGTTTCGCCGGCGAGGTGACGCAGATTATTTCGGGCTCGATCGGATTCGACGATTGGGAATGGGGCGTCGATCTTTTCGCCGACGATCCGCTCGTGTTCAAGAAACTCGTTTACGAGATGCGCTTCGATGAGGCCAGCGCCGCATACGCGAAATTCGGCCCCTTCTACGTCGGCATCCGCCTCGAACCGGCCGCACTATCAAAACTTTTCTCGACCTGATGGAGAATTCACGCACTGGGCGCCTCGGCACTTAGTGGCCCGAAAGCGCCAACTTGGCTATAATCAAGGAGTCATGAAAAAAGCCAAAATCGCGGAACTGCGCAACGGCCTTTCGCGCTATCTCGATCACGTCCGCGCGGGCGGCTCGGTCGTCATCTACGATCGCGACACGCCAATCGCCGAGATCGTCCCCCTCAAGCGTAGCAAGACCCACAGCAAGAAAGATCTCGACGAAGAGCGCCTCGCCCGCCTTGAAGCCAAGGGAGCGATCAAACGCCCTACCGGCGACTTCGCCGCTTGGCTGAAGACTCATAAGCCGATCAAGCTTCCGGGAGGCCCTGCCGGCGTCGTGCAGGCCCTGTTGGAGGAGCGTGAGAGCGGCTGGTGAGATTCTGGGACGCCTCCGCGCTGGTTCCGACGTTCCTCGAAGAAATTTCAACGCCGCAGGTTCGAAGTTGGCAGGCGATCGATTCCGGCGTCACGATTTGGATGATGACGGTAGTTGAGTTGAAGTCCGCTATTGCTAGAAAGCAGCGGGAGCGCCCCGACCTCACCGAGTTATGCAAACAGGCGATCCTTAATGTGCGAGATGCCGCCGCAACTTGGGTTGAAATCGAAGATGCTGCCGCTGCGAGATATCATGCCGAACGCATAATTGTGAATTATCCACTACGCGCAGCTGATGCACTCCAACTCGGTGCCGCAATTGTTGCCGCGGATGGCGATCCACAATCTTTAGAACTCGTCACTCTCGATCGGAGACTTGCTGAAGCCGCTCAACGCGAAGGATTCCCGGTCCTCGGCGTGCGCTAGAGCTCACGCGGACGCTGGAGCGCTTCCGTCCTCCGCGCGCAGAGCCGTCAACTCGCGGCTGGCGCGCGGCAGGAACACCAGACCGATCAGCGCATTGCACAACATGAACGTGAGTTGCGCCGCCAGACTGTACGCGACGATCTTCGCCGGCGACGCGTTGGTCGAGAAGAACAGCAGCCAAGCTGCCTGGCTGGTGCCGAGATGCGCCACCGAGATCGGCAACGCCGCGGCCAGGAACACCAGCGGCAGAAACAGCATCAGCTTCACGAATGGGATCGCGATTCCGTACAGCGCCAGCGCATAGTACTGCGCGACGACAGAGGCGAGAAACGTCGGCGCCTTGATTGCCAGTACCGCCAGGTAATCGAGCGGACGCGCCTGGATGAAGGTCGCGAGCAATGCGCCGGCTCTCCCGGTCTCGACCCAGTTGCGAATCCGCGCGCTGCGGCGCGCGACTGCAAAGAAAATCATAACTCCCGCGAGGATCGCCCACGCCGCGATGTACACGAGGCGAAGAATCGCGACGATCCTTATCTGCGCGGCGCCGACCGGTGTGTAAAAAATCACACCCAACGTCGAGAACAGAAAGAGCTGGTAGATTTCGAGCATCGCGATGAACAGCACCGAGCTGAGCGCGCTCAGGAACGTGATTCCCGCCTTGCGATGCAGGTAGTATGCGACGCCGCCTTGCGCGAGGCTGGTGTTGATGAGCGCCAGCACGTACATGCTCGCGCGAATCGGCAGGATGTCGCGGTAGTGCATCGGCGCGTTGAAGCGTCGTACTACCCAGGTGAGGCACGCCGAATCGATCGCGCAGTAGAACAGCGAGTACGGCATGAACACTGCCAGGAAATCGAGTATCGGCACCTGCGACAGCGCTTGCTCGACTTTTCGAATCGGGATGCGCCAGAAGATCAGCGCAAAGATCGCCAGTGTCCCTAGATACGGAAGCGCCTTGCGCCAGAGCGGCGTAGCGCGAGCCGACGGGGCGTCGTCGCGCGGCAGCGCGTTCGAATCGCGACTGCTCCCGGCGCTCATGCGTCGTGCAGCCTGACTGCGGCGGTGCCGGCCAGCACCTGTTCGCCGCGCTGATTCGCAACGTGGATCTGCAGATCGGCACGATTCGAATTAGCATCGACGGAAACGATTCTCGCGTGCGAGGTCAAGGTGTCGCCGAAGAGCACCGGCTTGGTGAGCGACACTTCGATACGGCCGCCGCGAAGGAAGCGCATGCCGAAGTTGTCTGCCAGAAATTGCGCGATTATCGCTATGCTCTGCTCGCCGCCGGCGATTGGCGCGACGAATCCGGCCCTGCGCGCCGCGTCCTTATCGTCGTGGATACCGCGGGGCGGACGACGTCGCGGAGGACCCTCAATTCCGTCTTGGTAAGCCTTCGCCGCAGAGGCGTCGAGCAGGTACGGCGCCGAAACCAATTCCGCGCCGATTCGAATCTCGCCCGCCGCCGCGCTCATTGCATCTCCCCTTTGTCGTTCAGCAGCACCGACGTGATCGCTTGCCGCACCAGCAGTTGGTCCGTCATCGCGTCGCGAGATTCATATTCGAGCGTGAAATAAAACTTGCCGCGCTTGCGATACGTCGCGGTAATCCTGCCCACGGTCTTGACCGACTGCCCGACGCGCATCGGCTCGTGAAACTCGCACCAATGCTTGGCGTGGACGCCGCCCTTGCCGCCCTTCAGATGAGTGGCGATGAGCAGCGAGTAGTCCTGCAGACGCATCGTAGGCGACACCATCGCGTCGGGATTCTGCGCCGAGAGTATGAACGCCGGAGTCGTCGCCTTGACCGCATTTGAAAATGCGAGCGCCCGCTCCGGCGTGACGACGTAATGAATCGGCCCAAGCCGCATCCCCTCGTGGAGATTCTCGGGGCACATCGGGAGTCTCAAGTCTTCGCTCATCGTACCGATTGAACGACATTAGCAGGCGTGCAAGATTCGGCGAACCGTCTTTTCAGTAAAATGGTTTTTCAGGAAAGTGGTTTTTCAGGAAAGTGGCTACCAACAAAGTCGATTATGCCCGCAGGGCACGGATACACCTCAGCAAGGCTGATCCGATCCTCGCACGGATTATTGCAGGGGTCGGTGCGCTAGGAATCCAGCCGCGGCGCGAGCGCTTCCAGGCACTGGCGCGAGCGATCATTTTTCAGCAGCTCGCGGGCGCAGCCGCCAACGCGATCTACGGCCGCTTCGTCGCGCTGTTTCCCGGCGTGGAATTTCCCTCGCCGGAGCAGGTGCTTGCCAAAACTGTCCCCCAACTGCGCGCGGTGGGTCTATCTGAAAAAAAAGCTCTCTATATAAGGGACCTCGCCGCGCACATTCGGGACGGCAAACTCAATTTCCACCTGTTCCACAGGATGACCGACGAGGAGATCATCGAGCATCTCGTCATGGTCAAGGGAATCGGCAGATGGACCGCCGAGATGTTCCTGATGTTCAACCTCGGCCGCCCTGACGTGATGCCGGCCGACGACCTCGGCGTCCAGAACGCAATCCGCCGACACTACAAGATGCGCCAACGGCCGAATCGAAAGCGCTTACTCAAGCACGCGGAGCGATGGCGTCCGTACAGAACCGCGGCAGCATGGTACCTATGGCGCAGCCTCGACATCGTATTGCCCGACGGAGGGACGAAGCCACGCGCGAAGAAAATCGCGAAGAGGAAGAAGCGGTAGAATCATAGTGGTGTACGATCAGTTACCCGGTAGCTTCTAGGACTTCGGCAAGCTTGGGTTCATGTGGTCCCATGGTTGAGCGCTGCCGTGTAGATGTCCTGGGCGGGCCGGAAGATGCTCGGATCGTCGAGGCTGCCCGCTCGAATGGCGCCGCAGGCGCAACCGCCTAAAAACTGGGCGGGCATCTCAATCCTCCTCTACCTCGTCAAAGACTTTGGACGCGGTGTTACTCGGCGAGCATTGGGTTTGGTTTTGGGAAGCCTAATTTTGTCAGGGCTTCGTCGAGGGCGCTGATGTCGTTGGAGGGAGTTGGACCGTGCTCGGCGATGTCGCCTAATCGGCGGCGCATTTCTTTTAGTTCCTTGTAGAGGGTGCTGGTCAGGTTTGCGATCACCACGAAACAAATCCACGGGACTAATACCAGCGCCACAATTGTAATCGCGATCATGGTGCGGGACTGCGATTCCGCGCTGTTGGCGACCGTTATCAGGGCCGCGTCGTCGAGGCTCATCAGGTCTGCGACCGCGCCTTGCAAATCGCGCAGCTTCGGTTCGAGGCTGTCGTCGCCTGGCGATGCGGTGCGCATCGCGTCGAACAGCGGACGTGCGTCGTTGGCGATTTTTTCGATGCGCTCGGCCTGCTCGGGGCTGCCAATGTGTTGGCGCGCAATCTCGATCTCAGAAATAAATCCGCGCTGTTGATCGACCACGATTTGCGAGGCGTCGGGCTGCGTACGTCCCCAATCCATCTTGTAGAGCGCGGTTTCCATGCCCTGGGCTGCGCGCGCGGCTGCATTCTCGTTCTCGTGGAGTTCGCCGGGCAATGTGCCAAATACGTGAAACGCGCCGGCAATCACCACCGCCGCGATCAACAGAATCGCCGGCGCGAGCGCTGCGATGAAACGAAGCTTGGTAACGATAGTCAGGTTGTTCATGCGGTTTTCCCTGTCGATGTTTCAAAGGATGCCCGCGACGGATGTGAAAACGCAACGCCCGATGTGACCTCCGTGCCACGGTATGCAATAATGCGCGCAATGAACTTTGCCGATCGCCTTGCACAAGCGTCGCGCGCAAAAGAAAGCGTCGTGGTGCTCGGCATCGATCCTCAGCTCGATGCGCCTGGCGCGCCGGGAATCCCGCCCGGCTATACCCTGGCGCGCTTCTGCTGCGAAATCGTCGAGGCATGCGCGCGTTCCGCGATTGCCGTCAAGCCGCAGCTCGCTTTCTACGAAGCGCGCGGGCTCGATGGGATGCGCGCTTTTTGCGAGGTCATCAAGCTGTCGCGGAAACTTGGCTTGATTACGATCGCGGATGCGAAGCGCGGCGATATCGGCACCACCTCGGCCGCATACGCGGAGGCATTTCTCGGCGAAGGCGACTTCAATTGCGACGCTGTCACCGTGAACCCGTATCAGGGCAGCGACGCGCTGATGCCGTTTATCGCGAAGGTGAAAAATGGCCGCGGAGTATTCGTGCTGGTGAAGACGTCGAATCCCTCGTCGGGAGAGTTTCAGGATCGCAACGCACCCAATCGCCCGATCTGGGAGTCGGTGGCGGAGCGCGTAAATGGATGGGGTGGCGATTTCGTCGGCACCAGCGGTCTAAGCTCCGTCGGCGCGGTGGTCGGAGCGACATACCCGGTGCAGGCGCGGCGCGCGCGCGAATTGATGCCGGCGGCGACGATCCTCGTGCCCGGATACGACACGCAAGGCGGGACGGCAGCGGACGCGGTCGCGTCGGCGCGCGCGGACGGGACAGGATTCATCGTGAACGCGAGCCGCAGCCTCATGTACGCGTATAAAAAGAACGACAGCGCCAAGCCCATAGCGGCAGCGGCAGAATACGCCGAGGCGATGCGCCTGCAGATCAATGCCGCTCTCGCTGCTCGCAGCACGGAAAGCCTCGCGCACACAGCATAGTCCGCGGACACGCGGTTCGATCTACTTGGCGGGCTTATCGTCGCCGTTCAGGTTTGCGGCGAGGAATTTGGTGCTGCGATTCCACGCGTCTTGCGCGTCGTCGGCGTTGTACCAGAAGGGCAGCCCGGCAAAGTTGAAGGCGTGGTTCGCGCCTTCGTAGATTTTCATTTCGTGCGGACGTTTTTCTTTCGTCAGCAACTCGTCCAGCTCGTGCGCCATCGCCACCGGCACCAGTACGTCCTTGTCGCCGTGCAGGATCAACGTCGGCGGCATCGTCTTGGCCCCGTACTGCAGGGCCGGAGGGAGTCCGCCGTAGTACTCGACGATCGCAGCGATCTGGTTTGGATCTATCGCGCCGGTCGAGAGCGAAAGGAACGAACCGAGCGAAAATCCCATCATGGCGACCCGATGGGGATCGACCGACGGATTCTTGTCGAGCGCGTCGAGGCCCGAATGGATCTCCGCGAGCCAGATCGGGAAGTCTTCCTTCATCTGCACGGGCTGTCCCGGGCCGACCGCGTCGGTCTGACTGTAGTACTCGATGAATTCGGTGTAGTAGCCGAGGCCGGCGAGATCGCCGCACATCTTTTCGTACTCTGCGTTGCCGGCGTCCTTGCGGTCAGTCGCTCCATGCAGCATCACGACGGCAGGATACGGTCCGGCGCCATTCGGCACACAATGATATTCAGTGACCGGCTTGCCAACCGAGGCGAACTCGCCCTTTACCCATCCGGCATGAGCGTTCGACGCGGCGAGCAGGAAGAGTGCTGCCAGAAATGCTCCGCGAGCGGACTGGAATGAACGCACAATGATTGGACCAGGCGAGCCGCGCGGCTAGGAGCGCATCAGCTCGGCTTCGTCGGCGGCGATAGTGGCGTAAACCTCGCGATCGATCTTGCGATAGCGATCGAGCGATTTTTCAGCCTGCTCTTCGTGGCCCTGCTCTTTGGCAATCTCGTGCATCTCTTTTTCGATCCACGACAGATGCCACGATTCGTCCTTGGTGACGGCCTTGAGCACTTCCATCGTTTCCGCATCGACGTTCGGCAGCGCCATGTGCGCGTTGTAGCGGCTCTGCGCGCGC
>NZ_DATDGQ010000050.1:0-32666 GCF_036522015.1 Binatus sp. (SeqCode) | reverse complement strand
ACTGGCAAGGTGATTAGCGTCCGCCAGGTCGGAATCGACGACCAGGTGATGCTGATAACCGACGGTGGCAAGGTGATCCGGTTGGCGGTCAAGGGCGTGCGCATCACCGGCCGCAACGCGCAGGGCGTTCACATGGTGCGGCTCGAGGGCGGCGAACGGGTTCGCGCTGTAGCGGGGATGGCCGAACGCGACGAGGATGACACTAACGGCAACGGTTCCAATGGCGCCGGTGACGCGGAAGAATCGGACGAGTAGCTAGTCCACTAACTATTGGCAAATAGTCAGACTAATAGTAACTGACTATGCCTTCGCGCTGGGCCGCGAAGACACTTTACTATACCACCGAGCCAGGTTCGTCTGTTCGGGCTGAATCCGGATATCTACGGTCCGCGCGAAGTCGATCATGCATAGTGTTGTGATATCCGCGATGGAGTATCGGTTGTCCGCGATGAATTCTCGATTGTTCAGCTCCGCATCGAGCCACGCGATGCGCTCGATCGCCGCACGCTTCTGAATCTCGCCGAATTCGGGGATCCGCCGCCCGCGGCCTTCTGCGACCTTGCTCAGGTGCGACCATACGTGTCCGACGGGCGCGAAGATTTCCAGCTCGATTCTGCGATTCCACATCTCGACCAGAGCTTTTTCGCGCGCGCCAACGCCAAACAGCGGCGGCGCCGGCTGGATCTCTTCGAAGTAACGGCAAATCGCGACGCTCTCCGAGAGACAACTGCCGTCGTCAAGTTCGAGAATCGGCAGTGAGCCGGACGGGTTCTTGTTGTAGAACTCCGGTGTGCGATTCGCATTGCGCATGATATCGACTTGCACCAACTCGAGGTCGATCCCCTTCTCCGCGAGGAAGATCCTCACTCGCCGCGGACTCGGCGCGAGCGTGAAGTCGTACATCTTCATGAGGCTTCCGCGGGCGGTTCTCCTGCCCCCGTCCCCTCGGCACTGTAAGCATCATCGGCAGCGGTCAGCGCCCTGCCCCGCGCGATCTCGAATCCCATCGAACCGAGGATTTCTTCCAGCGCGTTCAGCGCCAGCATCACATTTTCGCGCCGCGAGCCTTCTCCCATCAGGCCGACGCGCCAGATCTTGCCCTTGAGCGGTCCAAGCCCGGCCGCGATCTCCATATTGAACAGTCGCAGTAGTTCCGAGCGCACCTTCATATCGTCGATTCCCGCCGGTACAGCGATCGTCGTGAGCTGAGGCAGCCGGTATCCTTCCTGCGCGGCAAGCTGCAGACCCATAGCTCGCACTCCCGCCTGGAACGCAGCCGCGTTGACACGATGCCGCCGCCATCGCGCTTCCAGCCCGTCTTCGACGACGATTCGCAGCGCCTCGTAGAGCGCGTAGTTCATCGTGATCGGCGCCGTGTGGTGATACAGCCGGTCCGGCCCCCAATACTGCTCGATTAACGCGACGTCGAAGTACCACGAGCGGCACTTCGTTTTGCGCTTGCGCACCGAGTCCATCGCGCGCTCGCTGAACGTCACCGGTGAAAGCCCCGGCGGCGCGCCGATTCCTTTCTGCGTGCAGCTGTAACACGCGTCGATTCCCCACTTATCAATCTCGACCGGCACGCATGCGAGTGACGTCACTGCGTCGATTGCGATCATCGCGCCGTGGCGATGCGCCATCTCGGCAATCTCTTCGATCGGTTGATGTATCCCGGTCGAGGTCTCGGCGTGAACGACCGCGACCAGTTTCGGATTCTTCGCCGCCTTCAACGCTGCCGCGACTTTCGCTGGCTCGACGATCGTTCCCCACTCCGCCTCGACCTTGTGAACCTTTGCGCCTTGCCGCGACGCAACTTCCGCCATCCGGGTGCCAAACGCGCCGTTGACGCCGACCACGACCTCGTCGCCGTCCTCGAGCAGATTCGCCATCACGGTTTCCATCCCCGCCGAGCCTGTGCCGGAGACGGGAAAGGTGATCTCATTGGTGGTGCGGAACACGATGCGGAGGAGTTTCTTGATATTCTCCATGACCTTCAGAAAATCCGGATCGAGGTGCCCGACCACCGGCGACGCCATCGCTTTCATCACGCGCGGATTTACGTTTGACGGCCCTGGACCGAGCAGAATCCGCGCCGCAGGCCTGAGTTCTGGAAATGATTCCGCCACCTTCTTTTCTCCTTCAACTGCGCCGGAAACGGTAATCCGACTCGGTATCGCTTTCCTGAAAACAAATCGAACCTTGCTATTATGACCGCGAAGGATCAACCGCAAAAGCGTTGCTCGTGGTACAGTGCAGGATTGAACGCGCGGGCAATAGAAATGAGTAGCATCGACCGCAAACTTCTCGACGAGCTTCGCGAAATTCTTGGCGATGGCGGAATTGTCTCGCGCGCGACCGAGCTGAAAGTTTACGAGTGCGATGGTTGGACCGTCGAGAAGAGTATCCCAGATGTGCTGTTGCTCCCGCGCTCGACTTCGCAGTTGAGCGCCATCCTCGCCGCGCTGCACCGCCGCGGCGTTGCTTTCGTTCCGCGCGGCGCGGGCACCGGTCTCTCCGGGGGATGCCTCCCGCTGAACGCGCCCGCGATGATCTGCACGTCGAAGATGAACCGGATTGTCGAAATTGATCTCGACAATCGGCGCGTCGTGGCCGAAAGTGGCGTCGTCAACCTGCACATCACCAATGCGGTCAAGGCAAAAGGATTTTTCTACGCGCCCGATCCTTCGTCGCAAGTCGCATGCACGATCGGCGGCAACATCGCGGAAAATTCCGGCGGGCCGCACACCTTGAAATACGGGGTGACCACCAATCACGTGCTGGCCCTCGAGCTGGTCCTGCCGGAGGGCGACGTCGTCGAGCTTGGTGATCCTACCGAAGAGCGATGCGGCTACGACCTGGTCGGCGCGGTCGTCGGCGCGGAGGGCACCACCGGAATCGTCACGCGCGCAACGCTCAAGCTGATGCGCGAGCCCGAGAACCATCGCACGCTCCTCGCCACGTTTCCCGACGCCGACACCGCGACGCACGCAGTGTCGAAGATAATCGCCTCGGGGATTGTGCCGGCCGCGCTCGAAATGATGGACCAGCTGATCATTCAAGCCGTCGAACAGGCGTTCAACGTCGGCCTCCCACTCGACGCGGGCGCGGTGCTCATCATCGAACTCGAAGGGCTTGAGGCCGGCTTGACCTCGCATGCAGACGAGGTAACGAAGACGGCGCTGGCGGCGGGCGCGTCGAGCATAAGGCTCGCGCGTGACGAAGCGGAGCGCGCGCTGTTGTGGAAGGCACGCAAACGGGCTTTCGGAGCGGTCGGCCGCCTCGCGCCGAACTACGCGACGCAGGATGGCGTCGTGCCGCGAACCTGCCTGCCGCGGATTCTCCGCGTGATCGCCGACGTCAGCCGCCGCTACGACTTGCGCATAGGCAACGTGTTCCATGCCGGCGACGGAAATTTGCATCCGATCATTCTTTACGATGAGCGCGAGCCCGATCAGGTCCGCCGGGCAATCGAGGCCGGCCGCGAAATCCTCAAAGCCTGCATCGAGATGGGCGGCAGCCTTACGGGCGAGCACGGAATCGGCGTCGAGAAGATTGGGGAGATGGCGCTGATGTTCTCGCCCGACGATCTTCGCGTCATGACCGAGTTGCGTCACGTGTTCGATCCACTCGAGCGATCGAATCCCGGCAAAGTGATTCCGCAGCCGGGCACATGCGTCGAGGTTGCCGCGCCGCGCCGCCAGGTACCGATCTAGTCGCCGCAACGGAAATCGTGGCCGTCACTACATCCTCAAATCTCGCGAACCGGCTCGACTCGATCGTTGGGACCGGCCATGTACGCGCGCCAACCAATAGCGAGGCGCGCGCCGCGGATACGATCGTCGAGCCCGGGTCGGTCGAGGAAATTTGCGAGCTGGTCCGGATGTGCGAAGCGGATCGAATCGCGCTGGCTCCTATGGGCGCGGCGCGCTCGCTCGCCGTGATTCGCCCTTCGCCCGTCGCACTCGGCATCTCGATGGCACGCCTCGCGCGAATTGTCGCCTACGAACCCGACGACATGACGATTGTTGCGGAGTCGGGGATCACAGTCGGCGCGCTCAATACCGCGATGGGGTCTGCGCGCCAGCGGCTTCCCGTCGATCCTTGCAACCCCTCGGTGACAACTCTCGGATCGCTGGTCTGCGCCGCACATTCCGGGCCTCTGCGTCTCTCGGAGGGCACCTCGCGCGACCTGCTGATCGGCGTTCGCTTCGTCGGTCACGGCGGCAACCTCGTTCACGGCGGCGGCCGCGTGGTCAAAAACGTCGCCGGTTATGATTTGATGAAGCTGATGGGCGGTTCGTTCGGTACGCTTGGAATAGTAACTGAGGTGACGTTCAAAGTGCGGCCGGTTCCCGCTGAATACTGGGTCGCCGTGATTCCTTGTGCACGCGCCGCAGATGCGTTCGCCGCCGCGCGCATAGTCAACGACGCACTGCCACTGAGTAATCTCGATATACTAAGTCCATCTTTCGCAAGGCGCTTCAATTCTACCTTGCAGTTTCTTCTGCTGGCCGGTTTCTCCGGAAGTCCACTCGAGATCGGCTACCAGGCGGAACGCATTCGCGATTTGGTAGGTCCTCGCGGCGAGATTCTCGACGACGAAGCCGCTCTCAGGAGTTACGGGTTGTTGCGCGATCTCGATTTTCGCTCGGCTCCGCTGGCCGCGCAAATCGCGGTTCCACTTGCGCATCTCGGACGCGCGCTTGAAGCATGTGGCGACGATATTGAATTTCGCGCCCACGCCGGCTCCGGCGTCGCCCAGATTCTGCTGGCCGATGAACCTTCTGCCGAACGCGCGGTCAAGACAGTCGCGCGATGGCGTGAAGCCGCGCACTCGGCGCGCGGTACTCTTCGCCTGCTCGCCGCCACGCCTGCGATTCGTGATTCGCTGGAAGTTTTCGACACTCCCAACGCCGGCGCGCTATCGCTCATGCGCCGGCTAAAGGCCGCCTTCGACCCGGCCGGCATCTTCAACCCCGGATGCTTCGTCGGAGGCATCTGATGGCCGAGCCGAGCGTCACCTCATCGAATCCGGTTCGCGATGTCTGCGACTACGAATTGCTGTTCGACTGCGTTCATTGCGGGCTCTGCGCCGAGGCGTGTCCCACCTACATTGTGACGCGATGCGAGATGGACTCGCCGCGCGGGCGAATCTATCTGATGAAGTCGCTTGCCGAAGGTCGTATCGAGCTCGCTGACGATGCCGCGCGCCATCTCGATCTGTGCCTCGGATGCCGCGGATGCGAGACCGCCTGCCCGTCCGGCGTTCACTACGGCCGCCTGATCGAAGGCGCGCGCGCGTTCGTCGAGCAGGAGCATCGCCGCGGGCTCGTCGATCGAGTAAAGCGAGGCGCCGTCAGTGCGATTTTCCCGTACCCAAATCGTCTCCAAACGCTGCTCGCACCGTTGAAGCTGGTCGAGTGTCTGGGCTTGAGGTCCGCTCTGAGAGCCGTCATGCCGCGTACGATTCGCGATTGGCTGGATCTTCTTCCACCGCTTGAACCCGGCTCGCGCCCGCTCGCCAGCGGAACAACGATCGCACCTCGCGCGGACGCATCCACGGTCGTCGTGCATCACGGATGCGTCACGCAAGTGGTCGCGAATTCGGAAAACCTGAACACTGAGCGTCTGCTGGCTGCCGCGGGATATCGCGTCGTACAGATCGAACCGACCTCATGCTGTGGCGCGCTCGATCTGCATTCGGGTAACGCCGCGCGTGCCGGCAATTTCGCCCGCACCAATGTTCGCGCGCTGAAGAATTCCGGCGCAGACGCAATAGTATCGGCGGCGTCGGGATGTTCGGTGGCAATCGCCGAATACGGTGAACTGCTCAAGGACGAACCGGAATTCTCCGAAGATGCGCGCGCGGTTTCCTCCAGAGTCCGGGACTTGAGTGCTTTGCTGCTCGACGCGCCGGCAAATCCAAAGCGCGAATTTCGATGCCGCGTCACCTATCACGACGCTTGTCACCTCGCGCACGGACTCGGCGTGCGCGAAGCACCGCGCAAATTACTCGCTTCGATTCCGGGCGTCGAGATCGTCGAGATGCCGGAGTCCGATCTCTGCTGCGGCTCGGCCGGCTCCTACAATTTGACTGAGCCGGCAATGGCGCGCGAACTGGCGCGGCGGAAAGCCGACAACATCGTGGCGACAAATGCCGAATACGTTGTGCTGGCAAACCCCGGATGCGAGTTTCAGATCGCCGCCGAACTTCGCCGGCGCGGATCGAAAATCAAAGTCGTCCATCTGGCGGACTTTCTCGCCATCGCGTCCCAATGACGCTCTCCGAAATCAAGTTGTACTTCGCATATACGAGTCCGTACTCGTACCTCGCGATGCAACCCGCCTGCGACCTTGAACTGTCGCATCGCGTGCGCGTGCGTTTCATTCCTTACGGCGTGAACATCCGAAAAGTTTACGGGCCGCTCGATCGTGAAGACGCTGATCGGCGCAAGGTTCGCTATCTTTACATCGATGCGCGTCGAATCGCGAAGGAGCGCGGTCTCGTCATCTATCCACCGAAGAAGATTTTCAGCGCGCGCCTTGCATTCTATGGCGGCCTCTACGCGGCAAAGAAAGAACAGTTCCGGCCCTACTCCGATCGGGTGTTCGATCGATTCTGGAAACAGGAGCTCGATGTGGAAAGTCGCGACGCGATTTCAGCGATCGTCGCCGAAGTCGGTCTCGATTCCGCCGAATTTGTCCGCTATGCCGACATTGAAGCGCATGCCGATCTGGAGGCATGCTTCGCCGAGGCTGATTGCGACAAGGTCTTCGGTGTGCCGACCTTCATCGTAGGCGGCGAACCGTTCTGGGGCGAGGATCGAATCGAGTGGGTGATCCGCAAACTCGACGCGCAGGGCCTTCGTCGCTGAAATTCAGCTCTGAGTGATCGGAATATTCCGAGGCTGGGATTTCACGCGTTCGAGCCACGCCCTAGTCGCCGGATAGTCGCCCAGCTGGAAGCCGCCTTCTTCGGCGACATGCGTGTAAGCATAGAGCGCGATGTCGGCGATCGAGTAACTGTCGCCGACGAACCAGTCGCGCGACTTCAGATGCCCTTCCATCACCCCGAGCGCGTCATATCCGCGCGGACGCATCATGGTGTCGACGATCGCGCGACGAGGATCCGCCACGTCGGGATGCATCACCAGGTAGCGGACGCTCGCGATGTATGGTTCGTGACTGTACTGTTCGAAAAAGAGCCACTGAAGAACCTGCGCGCGCTGGAAACGATCGACCGGCATGAACGGCGTGCCCTCCGCAAAGTAGGCGATGATCGCGTTCGACTCGAACAGCAGTTCGCCATCGTCCAGTTCGACGGCGGGTATTCTGCCGTTCGGAAATTTGCGCAGAAATTCCGGCGTGCGGGTCTCGCCCTTCGTGATGTTGAGCTCGATCCGCTCGAACGGAATCGCAAGCTGGGTCAGCAGGAGGCGAACTTTGTAGCCGTTACCTGATATCAGATAGTCGTACAGGCGAATCATCAGAGTTCGGGACTCGAAGGCAGGAACGTCTCGCCCATCAGATAGGCGTCGACCGCGCGCGCGGCTTCGCGTCCCTCCCATATCGCCCACACCACCAGCGATTGTCCGCGACGCGTGTCCCCGGCCGCGAAAACTCCTGGCACGCTCGACATGTAGTTCTCACACTGCACGTTGCTCCGCGGATCGAGCTTGAGTCCGAGCTCCGAGATTATGCCGTCGGGCTCGGGGCCGAGAAATCCAAGCGCGAGCAGCACGAGGTCGCACTCGATTTCGAAATCGGTGCCCTGAATTTGTTCCATCACCATGCGGCCGTTGTCCGGCTTCCAGTTGAGGCGCACGCCGTGAAGCTTTTTCACCGCGCCGTTTTCGCCGGAGAACCTGCTCGTGTTCACGCTCCAGTCGCGCTGCACACCCTCTTCGTGCGAGCTCGAGGTGCGCATGATCATCGGCCAGTCGGGCCACGGCATGTCATCGGTGCGTTTCTCCGGCGGCATCGGAAGCAATTCGAACTGATGCACGACAATTGCGCCCTGGCGATTCGACGTGCCGAGGCAATCTGAGCCTGTATCGCCGCCGCCGAGTATTACGACGCGCTTTCCGTTCGCGGTGATCTCGGAGGCCGGCTCGAGTGCGTCGCCGAAGTTGCGCTTGTTCTGCTGTGGCAGGAAATCCATCGCGAAATGGATTCCCTTGAGCTCGCGTCCGGGAATCTGCAGGTCGCGCGGTTTGGTCGCGCCCATTGTGAGCGCGATTGCGTCGTACTTCGAGCGCATTTCGTCGGCATGGATATCGATTCCGACGCGGCAGTTGGTGACAATTTCGAGCCCCTCGGCCTTCATCTGCTCGACGCGCCGATTCACGATCCACTTTTCCAGCTTGAAGTCCGGAATTCCGTAAGTGAGCAATCCGCCGACACGATCCGACCGCTCGTAAAGCGTCACCGAATGTCCGGCGCGGGTGAGTTGCTGCGCGCAGGCCAGGCCTGCCGGTCCCGAGCCGACGACCGCGACGCGTTTGCCCGATTTGCGCGCGGGCGGCAGCGGCTTGATCCATTTTTCCGCCCACGCATGATCGATAATGTTTTTCTCGATCAGTTTGATCGTGACGGGATCGTTGTTGATGTTGAGGACGCAGGCTTCTTCACATGGGGCGGGACAAATCCTGCCGGTGAATTCCGGAAAATTGTTGGTCGCGTGCAGACGGTCGATCGCCTCGCGCCACCTGCCGCGGTAGATGAGATCGTTCCAGTCGGGAATGATGTTGCCGAGCGGGCATCCCTTGTGGCAGAAGGGGATTCCGCAATCCATGCACCGGGCACCCTGGGCGCGCAACTTGTCCTCGGGCATCTTGAGATCGAACTCGCGCCAGTCCTTCAGGCGTTCGCCGACCGGACGCCGCGAAGGAATCTCGCGCTTAATCTCCATGAAGCCCGTGATCTTGCCCATCGAAGCCGTGCTCTCCCGATTCAGGTCAGTCTTGATTAGTCAGTCGATTACTCACTCGGCTAAACCGCGGCCAACCGCGCGAGGTCGGAATCCATGTTGAGGTGCTGCCGTTCGAGCACCATCCGATATTCAGTCGGCAATACTCTCACAAATTTCCTCGTGTACTCGTCCCATTTGTCGAGGATTCGCCGCGCGACCTCGCTCTGGGTGTACTGCCCATGCCGCACTATCAGCGCGTGCAACTGCTTGAGTTCGTCCTGGCTGTCGATTGGACCCAACTCGACCATCCCAGGATTGCAACGCGAGGCGAACGAGCCGTCTTCGTCGAGCACGTAGGCAACTCCCCCGCTCATCCCGGCCGCGAAGTTGCGGCCGGTCTTGCCGAGCACCACGACCAACCCGCGCGTCATGTATTCGCATCCATGGTCGCCGACGCCCTCGACGACGGCATGCGCACCGCTGTTGCGCACCGCGAATCGCTCGCCGGCGACGCCGCGA
Organism: Binatus sp. (SeqCode); assembly: GCF_036522015.1. GTDB lineage: Bacteria > Desulfobacterota > Binatia > Binatales > Binataceae > Binatus. The sequence goes on along the minus strand of NZ_DATDGQ010000050.1, from coordinate 23,236 downwards.
AAGAACGCTTCGCCGCCGGTCGCGCCGTACAGCGCGACGTTGCCGATAATGATGTTGTCCTCGGCCTTGAACGTCGCTTCCTTTGGCGGGCGCACTGATATGAAACCACCCGACAGCCCCTTTCCGCAGTAGTCGTTCGCATCGCCCTCGAGATGGAGCGCGATTCCCGGCGCGAGCCACGCGCCGAAACTCTGACCCGCCGAGCCGTTCAGATGAATTTGAACCGTGTATGGCGGCAATCCCTCCGCGCCAAAGCGCCGCGACACCTCCGCCGACAGCATCGTGCTGACGGTTCGGTTCACGTTGCGGATGGGCAGATGAATTTCGACCGGTTTGCGATGCTCGAGCGCATCCTTTGCGAGCTCAATGATCTGGTTGTCGAGCGCCTTGTCGAGGCCGTGATCCTGTAGCTCTATACAATGCAGCGGCTCGTCCGGGCCGACGTCGGGACGTCGAAGAATATTGGCCAGATCGACGTTGCGCGCTTTCCAATGAGCTATCGCTTCGTTGGCATCGAGGCATTCGACGTGGCCGACCATTTCAGCAAGCGTGCGGAAGCCCAACTGCGCCATGTATTCGCGCAGTTCGTCCGCGATGAACATCATGAAATTCACGACGTGCTCGGGTTTGCCCGAGAACTTCTCGCGCAGCACTGGATCCTGCGTGGCGATGCCGACAGGGCAAGTGTTGAGATGGCAGACGCGCATCATGATGCATCCCGAGGCGACGAGCGCGGCGCTCGCGAAACCGAATTCCTCGGCGCCGAGGAGCGCGGCGACCGCGACGTCACGGCCGGTCTTGAGCTGGCCATCGGTCTCGACGTGGATTCGTCCGCGCAGGCCGTTCATCACGAGGGTTTGCTGCGTCTCGGCCAGTCCAAGCTCCCACGGAATTCCCGCGTGCTTGATCGATTGTAGCGGCGATGCGCCGGTGCCGCCGTCGTAACCGCTGATCAGCACGACGTCCGCTTTGGCTTTCGCCACTCCGGCGGCGATCGTGCCGACGCCGACCTCGGCGACCAGCTTGACGCTGATGCGCGCGCGATTGTTGGAATTTTTCAGATCGTGAATGAGCTGCGCGAGATCTTCGATCGAATAGATGTCGTGATGCGGCGGCGGAGAGATCAATCCCACGCCCGGTGTCGAGTAGCGAATCTTCGCAATGAAGTCGTCAACCTTGTGGCCGGGAAGCTGGCCGCCCTCTCCCGGTTTCGCGCCTTGCGCCATCTTGATCTGCAGTTCGTCGGCGTTGACCAGGTAATGACTGGTGACGCCGAAGCGCGCCGACGCGACCTGCTTGATCGCGCTGCGGCGGAAGTCGCCGTTGGCATCGCGCACGAATCGCGCGGGATCCTCGCCGCCTTCGCCGGTGTTGCTCTTGCCGCCGATGCGGTTCATCGCGATGGCGAGATTTTCGTGCGCCTCCTTGCCGATCGATCCGAACGACATCGCGCCGGTTTTGAAGCGCTTGACGATCTCGCTGGCGGGCTCGACTTGCTCGAGCGGCACAGGGGGCCGGCTGGAATTGAATTTGAGCAACGAGCGGAGCGTGGCGAGCGACCGACTCTGCTCGTCAACAGCCTTTGTGTATTCCTTGAACAGCCGGAAATTTCCCGAGCGCACTGAATGCTGCAAACGCGCGATCGTGTTCGGGTTGTACATGTGGAACTCGCCGGCGCGGCGCCACTGGTACTGACCGCCCACGTCGAGATCGCCGTCGAGATTCACCGCCACCTTGAACGCGTAGGTGTGACGCTCTGCGGTCTCGCGCGCGATCGCGTCGAGGCCGACGCCGGCCACTCGCGACGGCGTCCAGGTGAAGTACTTGTCGATCACGTCTTCGGCCAATCCGATCGCCTCGAAAATCTGCGCGCCGCGATAGCTCTGCGTCGTCGAGATCCCCATCTTCGACGCGACTTTCGTGATGCTCTTGCCAACGGCTTTGACGAAGTTGTGAACCGCGGTGTCTTCGTCGATGTCGCGGAGCTGGCCGTCGCGAATCATCCCGGCCATCGTCGCGTACGCGAGGTACGGGTTCACGGCGCCTGCGCCGTAACCGACCAGGAGACAAAAATGCATCGCCTCGCGCGGTTCTCCCGACTCGACGACGATCCCGGCGCGCGTGCGAGTGCCTTCGCGAATCAGATGATGATGCACGGCGCCCGTCGCGAGCAGAGCGGGGATCGCGGCCTGGTCCGCGTTCACGCCACGATCCGACAGCACGATTATCGTGTAGCCGGATTCGATCGCGTCGGAGGCCCTTCTGCAAAGGGTGTCGAGCGCAGCGCGAAGTCCGGCTTCACCGTCCGCCACGCGGTACAGCGTCGGCAGCGTGACGGTACGCAGGCCCTCGATGTCCAGCCGTTTGATCCTTTCGAGTTCTTCGTTGGTGAGAATCGGCTGCTTGAGTTGGAGCTGACGGCAATGACGCGCCGATTCCTCGAACAGATTATCTTCGGCCCCAATCGTCGTCTCGGTCGAGGTCACCAGCTCCTCGCGAATCGGATCGATCGGCGGATTCGTCACCTGCGCGAACAACTGCTTGAAGTAGTTGTAGAGTGGCTGAGGTTTGTTCGAGAGCACCGCGAGCGGAGTGTCGGTACCCATCGAGCCAACCGGCTCCTGCCCGTTCGTCGCCATCGGCGCGAGAATCATTTTGAGATCCTCGATCGTATAGCCGAACGACTGCTGTTGCTTGAGCAACTCGTCGCCCTCGAAGTAGTCAACCGCGGGGGCGCCACTTGCCTCGGGAAGCGACTCGAGTGTGACGAGGCTGCTGTCCAGCCATTCGCGATACGGCTGCCGCGCCGCCATCGACTCCTTGATCTCTTCGTCCTGCACGATTCTGCCGAGCGCGGTATCGATGAGAAACATTCTGCCCGGCTGCAGGCGCCCTTTGTGCGCGACGTTTTCCGGCGCGATGTCGAGCACTCCGGTTTCCGACGCCATCACGACCAGCCCGTCCTTGGTCACTGTATAGCGCGATGGACGCAGGCCGTTGCGATCGAGCACCGCGCCGATTCTGATTCCGTCGGTGAACGCGATCGACGCGGGGCCGTCCCACGGCTCCATCATGCACGAATGAAAATCGTAGAATGCGCGCTTGCTGTCGCTCATCTGCCGATCGTTCTGCCACGCTTCCGGAATCATCATCATCACGGCGTGCGGGATCGAACGGCCGGTGCGAATCAGCAGCTCGAGGCAGTTGTCGAAGGTCGCCGAGTCGCTGCCGTTGGGCTCGACTATGGGCAGCAGCTTCTTGATGTCGTCGCCGAACAGCGGCGACGAGAAGAGTTTCTCGCGCGCGACCATCCAGTTGATATTGCCGCGCAGCGTGTTGATCTCGCCGTTGTGCGACATGAAGCGGTACGGATGCGCGCGGTCCCAGCTCGGGAAAGTGTTGGTGGAGAAGCGCTGATGCACCATCGCGAGCGCAGACTTGAACGCGTCGTTGAGTAAATCGGGGAAGAACTGCGGTAGCTGCGTCGAGATCAATTGACCCTTATAAACGACGGTCAGTGCCGAGAGGCTGCAGAAATAAAATAGTTCGGGATCGAAGAGGCCGAGTCTCTCCGCTTCGGTCATAGCGCGCTTGCGAATCACGTACAGCTTGCGCTCGATCGCCTCGACGCCCTTCACTTCCGGACTGAACGCGATGAAGACTTGCCGGATCGCCGGCATCCCACGGCGCGCGATATCGCCGCACGCGGATTCCACCACCGGCACGTCGCGCCACCCGAGCAGCCGCTGCCCTTCCTCATTCACGATTCTCTCGAATGCGTCCTCGCACTCCTTCCGCTTCACCGCGTCCACTGGAAAAAAAACCTGGCCGACACCGTATTCGCCGGCCGCGGGCAGTTTGAATCCCAGCCGCGTCGCTTCGTTCGCGAAAAACTCGTGCGGAATCTGCGACAGGATTCCAGCGCCATCGCCCGTGCGCGGATCGCATCCGCAAGCGCCGCGATGCGTCAGGTTGTCGAGCACCTGCAGGCCCTTGGCCACAATGTCGTGCGAGCGCTCGCCCTTGATATTGACGACGAAGCCGACGCCGCACGCGTCGTGCTCATGCGCGGGATCGTAGAGGCCCTGCTTTTTCGGCATGCTTCGGTAGTTATGCATCATGACACTCGCCTTGGATCCGGGGGCGCAGATTTCGCGGAGGCATGACGATGGCGCCGGCCGTTGGTCGGCTCGCTCGAGTCGCCATTGGTGTGCGGCGAAATCAATCCGCGCTCGGTATGCGTCGACAGCACTACCATCGTCTCCGTCCGCGCCACTCCCTCGATCGAGCGGATCGCACTGATGAGCCGCTCGAGCGACGAAGTGTTCTCGGTTTTGACTTTCATCATGAGCGTGTGCTGGCCGGTGACGTGATGACATTCGAGAACGTCGTCGAGCAACGCGACGGATTCCTCGAACAGCGATATGGTTTTCGGATGCGCGATCGACACGCCGATAAATGCAGTGACGTCCTTGCCGAGGCGCGTCGCGTCAACGGTGGCGTGATAGCCGATGATGACGCCGCCGTCTTCCAGTTTCTTGACGCGCTCGTTGATCGAAGGCGCCGAAAGCCCGACTTGCTCTCCAAGTTTGACGAGCGGAATCCTGCCGTGTTCCTGCAGCAGGGCGATAATCTGCAGGTCAATAGCGTCGAGTTCGGGAGAATCTCCGCCGAATTTCATAAGGTTATCCTCGTCGAGTGGCGATAAAGATAGAAGGAAAGCAAAATTGTGTCAAGTGTTTATAAGGTGGCTATATAATAAAACATTGGTTTGTTCAGGTCAACAAGGCGCGCGCCGACGAAATGCAGGTCGGAAGCATGATCACCCGCTTACCTATATTGCGATATGAGGCTGGAGCCCCGATCGCTCAGGCGATGCGCCGTTTGCGCCTAACCGCAGACGTGTTCTACGAATGCGGGTAAGCGTCGCTTCCCATCTCTAACGCATCGAGCCCCGACCATTCCACTTCCACCAGCACGCGATTGCCGATCGTGCGCTCGACGATTTTGAAGAACAGCATCGACAGACCGAAGACCACCACGATGTTCACAGAAACACCGATCAGTTGCGCGAAAAATTGGCCCACGTCGCCGTAGAGCAAGCCGGTCACCGGTCCTGCGACGCCGTTCCATCCATCGCCGTAGGTGCCGTCGGCGAGCAGGCCGAGCGCGAGCGCGCCCCATATTCCGCACACCCCGTGGACGGCGATCGCGCCGACCGGATCGTCGATTCGATAGCGGCGCTCGAGTTCCAGCACCGCCCACACGACCAGCAGACCCGCTACTGTGCCGATCAAGACCGCCGCCGCAGGCGTTACAAACGCACACGGCGCTGTGATCGCGACGAGTCCGCCCAGCAGCCCGTTACTGGCCATCGCGATGTCGGGCTTGTTGTAGCGATGCCACAGGTAGAGCAGTGACGCGAGCGCGCCGGCCGCCGATGAGAGCATCGTGTTCACCGCGATGATCGCGATTCGCGGATCGGACGCAGCGAGCGTTGAGCCGCAGTTGAAGCCGAACCATCCGAACGCGAGGATCAAAGTTCCGCTGACTGCCATCGGCAGGTTGTGTCCCGGCAGCGCGCCGATCGCGCCGTCGCGCCGGAATTTTCCAATGCGCGGACCCACCATGTACGCGCCGGCGAGCGCGGTCACTCCGCCGGTCATGTGCACGACCGACGATCCGGCGAAATCCAGATGGCCGTGGCCGAGTCCCAGGTTGACGCCGAGTTGCGAGAGCCAACCTCCGCCCCACACCCAGTTGCCGTACAGCGGGTACAGGAACATCGACATGAACAGTCCGTAGATGAAGAACGCTTTGAACCTCCACCGTTCAGCCATCGCGCCGGTCGGAATGGTCGCGGCGGTGTCCATGAACACCAGCGAGAACAGAAACATGCCGAGGCTGGCGGGATCGCGGCTGACGTTGAGCAGCGCAAATTTGCTGAATCCGAGAATGCCGTACGAATGTGCGCCGATCGTGATCGATAACTCGTGATGACCGATCGCGCCCATCCCGAGCGACGGCCAGTGCGCGACGCCGCCCATCATGAAGCCGTAACCGGTGAGCCAGAAACCGATGATGCCGATCGGGTAGATGATCAGATTCATCGCCATGGTGTTGACCGCGTTTTTCGAACGCGTGAAGCCCGTCTCCACCATCGCGAATCCGAGCTGCATGAACATCACGAGGAAACCGGCGATCAGCAGCCACGCGAGGTTCAGCGAATTGTCCAGCGGCGGCGATGACGCGGCGGTTTGCGCGCTTGCGAGCATCGGAAACGAGAACAGCGCCAGTGCCGCAAAAATCGCCGCGGCCAATCCGAGTTGCGATCGTCTCGGCATCATCTCATCTGCCCTCGATATGACCGGCGCGGAGGACCCTTCGCCGCCGGGTAACGGTTTGCGAGCCAGATCAAAAACAAAAAAGCCCCGATGAGCGACGTAAAAAACAGCACGTAACCAAGCCGGCGGCGCATGTTCTGCATCGCGAGGCTGCGCGGATGAAGGCGCTCCGCGCGATTCTGCGGAATGACCTGAGCGGGGTCGCGCAGGTCCACGAGCATCTGGCCTGCGCTCGCATAGCGGTCGCGCGGGTTGCGCTCGATCGCGTGCAGCACGATCTCCTCGAGATGCGGATCGAGATCGGGCTTGAACGCGGATGGCGGCTGCGGATCTTCCGCGGTCTTCGCGCGCATGACGTTGTAAACGTTGGGGCCTGAGTACGGCAGGTGGCCGGTTAACATTTCGTAGAGAATCACTCCCAGCGAATAGATGTCCGTGCGGACATCGCCGCGCCGGCCGCTGACCTGTTCGGGCGCCATGTAGTCGGGAGTGCCGATGGTCGACGACAGCCCGGACCAGGTCAGGCGCCGCGCCGATTCGTCGAGTGCGATTCCGAAGTCCATGATCTTGGTCTGGCCTTCAGCCGTCACCAGGATGTTTTCCGGCTTCAAATCGCGATGCACGACACCTTCGCCGTGCATGTACACCAGCGTCTCTGCCAACTGCCGCGCGAGTTCCAGCGCCCTTTCCTGCGGCAATCCGGGTTCCCGCATCATTGATCGCAGCGAGTCGCCCTCGATGTACTCCATCGCAATGTACATGCGACTTTTTTTCCTGGGCGTGAGGACCTTGACGATGCCGGGATGGTCGAGGCGGCGTCCAACTTCCTCTTCGCGCTGAAAGCGGCCGTAGAAGATCACGTCGCTCTCGAACTGCATGTAGGGGACTTTGATGGCGACGGTCTTGCCGTCGATTTGATCGATGGCCTTGAAGATCGACGCCATCCCGCTGCGCGCGATCACCTCGATCAACTTGTACTGATCGAGGTTTTCACCGACACTGACCTCGCGCATTTTCTGGACCGTCTCGGGACGAAAGAGTCAGCGGACGTTAACATCCGGCGCCGCGGCAATGGAAGAGGACGTCGCCGCTCGAATGCATCATCTCCGGAACAGTCCGCGCAGGCGCTCGCGCCATCCGCCGGTGGCCAGCGTATGCCCCGTGTGCGTGGTCATTCTGAAGACTGCGCAGGTCAGGTTATCGTGCGTGCCGCGCTGGTTGGCGGTATCGATCAGCTTGCGGCATGCAGTCTCCGCGTCAACGTCGCGCGAGAGCGATTCGAGTTCCTTGTCCTCGAGCGTGTTGTATAGTCCGTCGCTGCACAATATCAGCCGGTCGCGCTCGAACAGCGGCATCGTGATTCGATCGATCGAAGCTATCAACTCGCGTCCGAGACTGCGCAGGAGCATTCCGCGCTCGGGATGAGTTTTGGCGCGCGCGGCCGTCATTACGCCCATCCGAACCTTGTCGGCGACCATTGTGTGATCTTTGGTGACCACCGAGATTTGGCTATGACGAATCAAATGCAACCGGCAATCTCCGATGTGCACCGCCGACAGGATTCCTTTCTCGACGGCGACCGCGGTCATGGTAGTGGCCATGCGCGACAGTTCCGGCACGGTCAGCGCCTTGTCGTGGATCCCGATGTTGGCCCGCGTGATCGCGCGATAGAGCCGCTTGGCGGCGCCCCAATCCGGCGGGCTCTCGCGGTACGCCTCGAGCAAGATGTCGATCGCCATCCGGCTGGCGACCTCGCCGCCTTCGTAGCCGCCGACGCCGTCGGCAACCGCGAACACCGCGCTCTCGGGACTCTCGATGAAATGCCCACACGAGTCTTCATTGTCAGGGCGCGTCGTACCGACGTCGGACAACAGCGCCAGCTCGAAAGCCTGCTCCACCGAAGGAGGAGCGGAGGGCGGCGAATCCATTTGCAGTGAACTACCCAGCTAACACGCTCGCGAGTCAAGTCCGTTCAACGGCCAAAGGGCGGGCCGCGATTGCTCGCGGCTCGCCCCAGGGATTTATTCGCCAGACCAGCTCGTTCGGGATCAGGCCGGCTTGGTTACGAGAATCGTTTCCTTACCCTTCTTCTTCGAATTGCGGATGAAGTACCAGGCGCCGTAAACGCCCCAAATCACCGAGATAGCGACCGCCATCAGCGGTTCCTTCACACTGCCGAGTCCCTCCAGTGGTCCGATGATGTAGAACGCGAGGCAGGCGAAGTTCGCAATCGCGCCGAATATCGGCACCACCATGTGCTTGAAGCCGTGGAACTCGTGCCGCTCGGAGTAGGCGACGATACACACAATGTTCGTCAACCCGTAGAGCAGGAACGTTCCGAAGTTCGACGTCAGCGTCACCAGCAGCAAGCCGTTGGGCAACGCCGACAGCGACGCGTTTGAACTCATCCCCATCGCGTACCACATATTGTGCGGCAGAGTCGCAATCGTCTTGTCATCAGGCGCCGAGCCGCCGGCGAAGTAGAACAGCGCAGCGTATGCGCCCAGTACGGCAGAGATGGTCGCGAGCACCCAGATAGCGCGATGCGGGGTCAGGTTTTCGCCGTGCAGCAAGCCGAAGTGCTCGGGCACTTCCTCGTCGCGGCCCATCGCGTAGGTCACGCGCGCGCCGGTGTTGATGCAGGAAAGCGTCGTGCCGATCAGCGCCAGGAAAACAGTCAGCGCTTCCATCAACATGAACGCCGTGCCGTGTCCGCCGAGCAGCGCGTTGCCGATAATTGTCATCATGTCGCCGAGGGGGGCCGCCGAGCCTTTGGCCTCCGCTAGACTGTATGCGCTGTTCAGGAAATAGTTGGCGGCGAAATATTCGATCAGGTAGCAGAACAGCCCCTGGATCGTCAGCGACAGCAGAACGCCGCGCGGGATGTCTTTCTTGGGGTTGATCGCTTCCTCGCCGAGTGAGGTCACCGACTCGAAGCCGACCAGCAGCAGAATCGCGACCGTCGCCTGCAGCATCACCCAGTCAAACCTGTGCGGCAGAATGACCGAGAGTGCGCTGGCGTGCGACGGATGGTCGCCCGCTATGACGTATTCTCCCAACTTTGCCGCGACAGTGTTGCCATTCGCATCGAGGCCAAGACCCATCGAGCCGGCAGGATGCGCGGCGCGGTAAGCAATCGCCAGCGCGGAGAAAAACAGCAGGGCAACGATCTGGATTCCGTTGATGGCGATATTGACCATCGTGGAACCGTTGACGCCCTGGAACGCGATCCAGGCAACGGCGTACGCGAAGATGATCGCGATAAGCGCCATGAAAACCGGACCGGGGATTCCGGCGTTCATCGTTCCTGGCGCGATGGTGCCGAAGATGTAGCCGATCATGATGCCCATGGTGGCGACCATGACGCCGGGATACATCCAGTAATAAAGATGCGACGACCATCCGATTACGAACTTCGCCACACGCGCAAACTTGAACGCCTTGGTCCGGCTGAGGAAGGCCTGTTCCGCGAACAGATACGAACTGCCTGCGCCCGGATAAAGTTTGGCCAGCTCTGAGTACGAAAGCGCCGTGGCGTAGGCGAGCATCAACGCCACGAAAATTCCGGCCCACATTGCCATCCCCGACGGAAACGCGTAACCCGCCTGTTGGACAAATGTAATCCACAGGAAAGCTCCCGGGGCGATGAGCGCCATCGCGTTGACCGTGACTCCGGTCAAGCCGAGGGTCGGCACCATCTTTTTCTGTTCTTCAGCCATCTTGCCTCCTTCGATTTACGGCGGAGGTGGTTGCCCGCCGCACGCGTATGGCTCCCGTTACGGGCGGGAGCATGTGGAGGCCTAAAGCAGGAAAAGTGCCATTTCAAAATCGAATAGATCTTGATGAAAAATGCAATGCGTCTGCTTAAACGACAGGCAACCGCTTATCAGGCAGTCATCAGCAAGCCTCGAGGCAGGTGGCAAATCTTTTCGCTGCGCTTATCACCGTCCGGTCCCAACTTTTTAAGCTCTGGGCCGGCCCCGAGTCGGTGGCTGATTCCGACTGAGGCCGACCCGTTTGTTCCGTGCGCATGGATGACTCCCGTAAAGTCTCCGTGCTGCGGTCCACATCGTGCAGATTCCTAAGCGACCTTCCTGGCTTTGGACGGCCGTGCCAGGGTGCGTCTGCCGACAGGTACATCGTCGATCGACTTCGGGCAACCGTCGTCACCGGTGACAACGTATTCCGGATATGCGGGGAAGCCGTGCTCGCTCAGGTCGAGCCCTTCGATTTCGCCCTCGGTCGGAATGCGCAGTCTGAAGCCGTACTTGACCGCATACATCAAGGCCATCGAGGCCACGAACGTCGCGATCGTGATCGAAAAGCTGCCGATCATTTGCGCTTTCAACACGCCCATGCCGCCGCCGTAGAAGAGGCCGGTCACGACGCTGCTGGTGTCCGCTCCGGTCGCTGTAGGAGCACCGTACTTGCCGGCGGCGAAGAGCCCCAGCGAGAGCGTGCCCCAGATTCCTGCGATCATATGCACCGGGACGGCACCGATCGGATCATCGATGCGCAGGTATTCGAGCAGGTCGATGCCCCAGACCACTACGATTCCAGCGCCGATTCCGAGCAGGAACGCGCCTTCTGGATCGACCCAGTAGCAGGGGCAGGTAATTGCGACCAGGCCGGCCAGGAATCCGTTAACCGTCAGCGCGAGATCCCATTTGCCGGCCTTGTAGTATGAGTAAAAAAGCGAGGTCAGGCCGGCCGAGCATGCGGCGATCGTCGTGTTGAACGAGACGCGGCCGATGCCTTGGGCGTCCATCGCGGACAGCGTGCTGCCCGGGTTGAATCCGTACCATCCGAACCACAGGATGAGTCCACCGGTTGCGCCGATGATAAGGTCATGCGGTTTCATCGGCTCACCGCCATCACGTGTGAACACGCGGCCGAGCCGAGGTCCGAGGGCGATTGCGCCCGCCAGCGAGATCGTCCCGCCGATCGTGTGCACAACCGTCGAGCCCGCGAAGTCGTGGAAGTTGACCGGGTTCAGATTCGCCAGCCATCCGTCCGGACCCCATGCCCAGTGTCCGATGATTGGGTAGATGAAGCCTGTCACGCCGACGCTGTAGAGCAGGTCGCCGATGAAGTCGCAGCGACCGATCATTGCGCCCGAGGTGACCGTCGAGCAGGTGTCGGCGAACGCATACTGGAAGACCCAGTACGCGAGCAGCGGCACGCCGGTGGTGCCGTAGGTCGGCGCGAGGCCGTGCAGCATGAAGCCGGTGGTGCCGATCCACGGCGTCCCCGGGCAGAACATGAAGGCAAAGCCCCACAACCAGAAGGTCACGCCACAGATGCAGGTGTCGGCGATTCCTTCGACCAGGATGTTTACCGTCTCACGCGAACGGGCGAATCCCGACTCGAGCATGACGAAGCCGACCTGCATGCAGAAAACCAGGTAAGCGGCGACCAGCGTCCAGACGGTGTTGATCGCGTTGACTTGCGGTGGCGGCAGCGCCGGCGCAGCGTCTGCGTAGGCCGTCGCAGGCAGGTACCATTTCGAAATCAGCAGAAGTACGAGCCCAAGCCCGATCATCTTGCCGGCCATCAGGTAACCCGCATTGCGGCGGACCATCGGGTCTCGCCAGCTCTCGCGGATTCTGTCCCACAATCCCGTTGCTCCTGAGTACATCGATCGTCTCCCTCCAAAGTAGATTTTTGGCGTTGGCCTGCGCGCCTCCGCGCGGCGCGACGGACGCATGATCGCGCCGCTTGTTCTTGGAGCAAGACGTATGCCTCGACGCGGATGATCGGGAGTCCATCCGACGATGAATCAATTTGTAGACCTATCGATGGAGTGAGCGATCCACCATAGGTTTCAAATTTTCGTCAACTAGCAGTTATTTTTGCTGACGCGAGAAATTCGATTGAAAATGACCATGCCTCATCGACCGGCGATGCCTGTCATACGTGCATCACTGCCGAGCGGAACCGCTGGTCAACGATTGTGATCGAGCACCGCGACCATTCCTGTCTTGATCGCGTAATGCGTGAGTTCGAGACGATCACGCAAGCCGAGTTTTTGAAAAATATTATCGAGGTGAGTTTTGACTGTGCTCTCGGTTATCGAGAGCCGTTCGCCGACTTCTATATTCCTCATGCCAGAGGCGACGTAGCGGATAATTTCGCACTCGCGCCGTGTCAATTCCTTGCCGCTCGAACTTTCCTGTCGTGCAAATTCCGTTTGGACAGTTGGCGGCATCCAGACCAGGCCGTCGGCGACAGAGCGCACCGCCATCATCAAGGTCTCGATCGCGAATCGCTTCTGCACAACACCCTTGGCGCCGAGCCGCAAAGCTCTAACTCCGTTTTCGGCGCTCTCGCTCGCAGTCAGCACGATCACATTTGTCAGGTGGCTGAGTTGCGGGATGTCTTCCATCATCCAGCGGTCCATCTGCAGATCGAGCAGAAGAATGTCGCTGTCGCTGTCAGAAACGACCGGAGCTACATCGTCTGACGATTCTATTTCAGCGACGACCTGGGTGTCGGGTTGAAGCAGCAGCAGCGACTTGAGGCCCTGGCGGAATAGAGCGTGATCGTCGGCGATGATGAGACGCATCGGGGTCGCGCGCCTAGCCGTTAGGAAGCTCGATTTGCAAGCGCGTGCTGCCGTCGCTGTGCATGCTCATGTGCCCTTCCAGCTCCGCGACTCTCGAGGCGATAGCCCATGGCCGCGACGACGAGTCTGACAAGCCGACGCCATCGTCCTCGATAGTGATCGAAACCTTGTCCTCGACCTCGCGCACGTCAATCCTTACCAGGTTCGCCAATCCATGGCTGCGGGAGTTGCGGAGGCCTTCAAGCATGATCTGCAGTATATGCTCGCCGAGGAGACTGCCACCACTGAACGCGGCTCGAACTTCAAAGCTTGGATCAGAAGTTCGCGCGGCGAATTCCGCGGCGGGTCTTTGTTCGATGCCGGCGAGAGAGCGCAGATAGATTCGGACGGCGTCGTACTCGCGCGCGACGCCGGCTTGCAGATCGGTGATTTCCGTGAGCGCGTCTTGCGGACGATTCCGGTTCAGCAGCGCGCGGCAGGTCTCGAGGCGCAAATTTACTCCGGCGAGTGCCTGCACGTAGCCGTCGTGCAATGAGCGGGCGATCGATTGTCGCTCGGTGCGGGTTTCGAGCTCGCGTACCTCGGCCTCAAACAACGCGCGTTGCTGCGAGAAGAAGCCGATCAAATATCCTGCGATCGCAAGGTAGACCGCTCGCATATCGTAAACGCTGGTAATTCCCTGGGTCAGAATTATCACCAGCAAGTAGAGCGCGACGCTGCAAACCGTCACGGTTGCTATCGGGCGCGACTTGGCGCGGTTTCCGGCGGCGATAATCGCGAAGACAAAGAATACGTACGAAGCGCTGGTTTGCCCTTCAGTTATAAATGCGACCGCGGTCGCGAAGAACAGGTCGAAGCAGGTTGAAAGCAGCTGAAGATTCCAGTCCGCATATCGGCGGCTGAGCGCGGCATACATTCCCACGCTGTACGCTAAATGGCACAGCAGGGTTGTCAACGCATAAGCGTTCAGGTGGAACAGGCCACCCGCGGTGCTCGGATCGACGTACAGGGACAGCATCGCGATGAGCGACAGAGCAATTCGGGCTCGAGCGATGCTCAAGTCCAAATTCTGGAACTCAGGCAGATTCATGCGGGTATCAACCTCTGCGAAAGAATAGCCAGATCGAATCAGGTGAACATAGCCGGACGGAGTCGGCTGCTTAAGACTTCATCCGCGAGCTCGGAACTCCTAGCGCGACCATCAGTAGAGGACTTTTTCCAGCAGAGTGCGGCTCGAAAAATTTGGTCGTGTCGTCGTCGTAAAAAGTGAGTCCGGTCGCACCGCGCCCGAGCGAGTACGCTGCGAGATATGCGCGTCCGCCGAGAATTCCCGCCTCGAGATGCGCGGCGCCATAGCCGCGATTTCCGAACGCTCGAAGTGCGCGCTCGAGATCGGCCATGTAAACGACGAGCGCTGAGCAATCCATCCCGAGCGGCTGTTCAAGGCACAGGTACCCGGCCTCACCGCGGAAGTTGCCCGGTTTAAGCAGCTCGAACGCGCGCGCCCGCCGGTCGTAGTAGTACGCGCCGGGTTCCATCCCAGTGGCTGCGTTGACGATCAGATAAGTGTCGGTCAACGGCGGAAAGTCGGCCTGCGGATGCTCGCTCGAAGCGGCCATGATCGTCGCGAGTTCTTCAGCGGCAATCGCTTCCTGGGCAAATGCGCGCGACGAGCCGCGGCGTAAAATCGTCTCGCCAAGTCCCGCGGACTCTTCCGACGTTATGGTTTCGAGATGAAGCGCGTTCGTGCTCGACAAGGATCGAGTTGGAGCTGAATCCAGTTTCGCGCCGAGCACCGCCGCGACCTCATCGGCGGAAACCAGCCGCGACTCGCGATGCATCTTGACCAGGTCAGGGTACGCGACCTCGTTCGACGAAAGTGGAATCGTCTCCAGCGTCAATGGCTCGACCGCGGGCGATGACGCCGCCGGTTCGTCGGTGTGCCCGAGCGCGACCAGCGCTACCATGCCCTCGCGATCGCCATCGATTCCGAGCAATCGTTCGAGCGCCGGATCCTCGAACGCAGTAATTACCTCGGCGGAGATTTCCTCGGCGGCCGCCGCTGCGAGCAGATTGGCGAGAATCGTGCCCGCGTCCCAATAGCAGTAGCGGTAGGCGCGCGCGCGATATTTCCATTCGCTGCGCCAGTAGATCGCCGACATCGCGATCACGGCACGCGCGCGCAAGATCGAAGGCCGGCGAGCAGCCGCGTCTGCGATATAGCTGCGCCAATCGCCCCGCCGCAGCCCCGCCATCCGCAAATCGGCCGGCGAAAAATGGTAGAGGCCGGTCTCGAGGCCCTCCACACTGCCCGCAGCCAGATAAATTTCGATTGGATATAACGCACCCGCCGACGCCGCCGCGCGGAAATGATAGTCGTCGTCGCCCACCCGCTTCTGTCGAGTCAGGCCGTCGGCACAAAACAGGATGCGCGTGAGCGAGGCCGTATCGATCGGCGCTGAAAAATCAGCCGGCACGTACGACGACAGCGCGGCCAGCGCCGGCGTCGGGGAAAGATTCAGATCGCGCGGCAAAGGGATCGACGCGGCGCCTGGATAAATCTTGTACGGGAGCGGCTTGTTGTCCCAGTCCAGAAAATGCGGCGACGAACGCACGCTGGTGTACGAATGCTTGGTGATCTCGTGAAAAACGCGCGCCGCTTCGATGTACTCGTTGCCCAACTCTCACTCCTGCGAACACATACCGATCGTTCAAATTGACAGGGTCGCCGCCGGACGTGCTATACGGGTTTCCAGTCACCCTGCTTTTCGGGAGAGAATATCATGGCGGACAAACTTACGCCTTCGGACGTGAAAGGGATGTTCGAGAAGCTCAGCAACTGGGGACGCTGGGGCAAGGAAGACCAGCGCGGCGCGCTCAACTTCATCACCAATCAGAAACGCGCGGCCGCCGCCCGCCTCGTGCAAACCGGCGAGTGCGTCTCGATGGCGCTGCCGCTCGCGACAATTCCCGCGCCCGACAATCCGTCTCCCGTGACTCACTTGATGGTGCAGGCGGGCCACGACTCGCACGAGCAGGCGCTGCCCTACGCCGGTGACTACTTCGCGATCGCGCCGCATGGAATGGCGAATACTCATCTCGACGCGCTCTGTCACGTTTTCTGGAACAACAAAATGTACAACGGCTTCGACGCCAGTGAAGTAGGATCGCATGGCGCGAAGAAGTGCGCGATCGACGTCACTCGCGACGGTGTCGTCAGCCGCGGCGTCCTGCTCGACCTGCCTCTCCTTAAAAAGATCCAATGGATGGAACCCCGTGAAAAGATCCTGCCCGCGGATCTCGACGCCGCCGAGAAAGCGCGAAAGGTTCATGTCGAGGAAGGCGATGTGCTGATGATTCGCACCGGCCGCGCCGCGATGCGCAAGGTCAAAGGTGGATGGGACCCGATGCGCGTCGGACTCCCCGGTCTCGACGCCGCATGCCTGCCATGGCTCCACGAGCGGCGTATCGCGGTGCTTGGCTGCGATGCAGTCAGCGACGTCGCGCCGAGCGGCTACGACGGTATCATGCTTCCGATTCACGTCGGCACGCTGGTCGCGATGGGCATACATCTGATCGATAACGCCGACCTCGACGCGGTGTCATCGACTTGCGCAAAGTTGGGCCGCAATGAGTTCATGTTCTCGATGGCTCCATTGATTCTAGAGCGTGGCACCGCTTCTCCGGTAAATCCGCTCGCGATCTTCTGATTACTCAGTGACTAATGACCAGTGTGGGAGTGAGTACTATGAAAACCGAAGAACTGATTATCGATTGCGACGGACATATCCTCGAACCGCCCGATCTCTGGGAAAAGTATCTCGACCCAAAGTATCGCGAGCGCGCGATGCGCATTCGCGTCGGCGATGACGGCTTCGAGTATCTCGAAATAGATCGCAAGCGCGCCAAGATGACGGCGCCGGGACTGCTCGGCTCGCTCGGCGGCATGGGCAAGAAGGTCGAGGACGCGCGCAAGCTGCGCGAGAGCGCGATGCGCGGCGACGCCAAGCCCGAACAAGTGCGGATGCTCGCGCCGAAACCCGAGAACACTTACCTCAAGGGGGCAGCTTTCGGAACCATGGTGATGAAGGAACGCCTCGAGCTGCTGAACAAGGAGGGGATGGCGAAATCGATTCTCTATCCTACAATCGGCCTGCTGTGGGAAGCCGAACTTTTCGACGCGGAGCTTTCAGCCGCATACTGCCGCGCCTACAACCGCTGGATCGCCGATTTTTGCCGCGACTCCGGCGGACGCTTGATCCCGATTGCGCATCTGTCGCTCGGCGATCCCGCCGAAGCGGCGCGCGAGCTCGAGCGTGCGGTCAAGGACGGATGCAAAGGCGCGTTCGTCTGCCCGTTCACCATCACCCGCGTCCCGCACGGTGACCCGCGTCACGACGCGGTCTTCGCCGCAGCGCAGGATCTGGGCGTCCCGCTCGCGATACATCCGACCTTCGAGCCGGCCAGCTTCGGCATCCACCATCGCTACGACAATTTCAGCTGGGCCGCGTGGTACTTCGATCTGTTCGCGGGCCAGGGCGTGCAACATGCGTTCGGCACGTTCTTTCAGTTGGGGGTTTTCGATCGCTTTCCGAAATTGCGCGTCGTAGTGCTCGAGTCGCAGGCCGGATGGATCGGTTACTTCCTCGATCGCGGCGACGCTATCTTCAACGGCACCACGCTCGGTGCGACAGTCCGGCTCAAAGAGAAGCCGTCATACTACTTCAAGCGCCAGTGCTACATCTCAGCCGATCCCGACGAACGTACTATTGCGGCTATGATGCAAATTGTCGGCGAGGATAAATTTTTCTGGGCGACTGACTATCCGCATCCCGATCATCCGGGAAACTATCTCGAGGAGTTGAAGGGCATGATCGCGCCGATGAAGGAGTCGGGACGCCGCGGCATCCTCGGCGAAAACGTCGCACGGGCTTACCAACTCATGTAGCTAGCGGCGACGCCCGCTCGATCTGCTGCCCTCGTCCCTCGCGGCATAGTGTGCTGCGCCGCAGCGCAGTCTATACTCTGCGACCATCCGTCCGCTGGAGGAATCTATGCCGCGTCCGATCCGCCGTTACTCACTAACTTCGCCTGCCCTCGTTGCGGTGCTCGCGCTTCTGTTCGCGTGCCTGACTTCCTCCTGCAATTCGCAGTCGTTCCAACAATCATCGGGACCGTCGATGCCAGTGCCTCCGCCCGCACCCGAGCAGCCGCCTCCGCCGCCGATGAACGTAGCGCGGCTACTCAATGGAAACTGGATGGCCACGTATCCCGGCGGTCCGCTGCGAGTGGTGATCGGCGTCGACCAGATGCTACGCGGCCGCAATTACATTGCGACTCTCGTTGACGGCAACAAAAGTATTCCGCCGGGTCAGGTCGTGTGGAAGGGAAGACTTGATCCAAACGTGCCGGGCATCGTGATTGCCGATCAGATTTGCGCCGAGCACGGATTCCTGCAGGCGCGATGGATTCAGGCAAGAATAATCGTCAGCGACGCGAGTAATTTTCGCGAAGAACTCGTCAATCCAAAAGATTGCCATGGATTCCCGGTGACGTTCACCCGCGTCGGCCCCGCGCCGACGGAGCCGGTCAAAGATTGACGGCGCGAAAATAAAAAGGCCGCCCACGGGGACGGCCTTTCATCCGTTGTCGCGAATTTATACCAGCATCCCGGCCTGCACGACGGTGGGTCCGTCGTGCTTCGGAATTTTCGGCTCGGGCTTGCGCTTCATCGCCTTCTCGAGAATCGGCGCCATGCGCTCGGCCTTCTGATGCGCGCGGTTTTGTTCGCGCTCCTTGAACTCCGGCATCACCTTTTCCGCGAACAGGTTGAGAGACGAGCAGATGTCCTCATGCTTGTTGTTGCCCGCCTGGGAGATGAACACGACCTGGTCGACGCCCGCTTCCTCGAATTCGCGCAAGCGGGTGCGAATCTGGTCGGGCGATCCGACGCATGAGTTCGTGCCGTCCATGCCCGGCAAAGTGAACGGGCTTGCTTTGAAGTTGTTCCAGATGTTGGTCTTGCCCGGCTGGTGCTTGCCGAACGCATAATGATGTCCGAGCGCGTAGGAAAAAAACTTCAGCCCCTCTTCGCCCATCTTGTGCGCAAGCTCCGCGTTCTCGTCGCACATGAAGCCGGTGACGATCGCGATGTTCGCGTTGATCGCGTATCCGATCGGCTCGCACTCGTTCTCGAGCGTCGTGTAGTAGTCGTTTACCCACTGCCGCGCCTCTTCCGGCGACACGAACGCGAACGTCAGCGCGCCGATTCCGAGCTTGGCCGCCAGGTGAATCGTCTCGCGCCGCGAGCACGCGACCCACAGCGGCGGATGCGGTTTCTGCACCGGCTTCGGCACCACGTTGCGCACCGGCATCGAGAAGTACTTGCCCTCGTGACCCAGGAAAGGATCCTCGACGAACATCCGCGCAATCGCGCCGAGCGACTCCTGCCACATCTCGCGTTTGTCCGCGCGCGGAATGTTGAATCCGCCCAGTTCCAGCTCCGCCGATGATTCGCCGGTGCCGAACTCGACGCGTCCACCGCTCACCAAATCGAGCGTCGCGATGCGTTCTGCCACGCGCGCCGGATGATTGTATCCCGGCGGCAGCAGCGTGATTCCGTGACCGAGCCGAATCTGCTTCGTGCGCTGACTGGCCGCCGCCAGAAAAATTTCCGGCGCCGACGAATGCGCGTATTCCTCGAGAAAGTGATGCTCCACTTCCCACAAATGATCGATGCCAAGCTTATCCGCGAGCTCGACCTGGTCGAGCGCGTCCTTGAACAGCTTCAGCTCCGAGCCCTCTTTCCACGGCCGCGGCAGCTGATGCTCATAAAAAGTTCCCAACTTCATTTTTTCAGTACCTGTTTTTTCAGTATCTATTCGCGTGTGTTTTCGGGTGTCCGTGCATCTGTCGTAAACAGCGTGCGCTCGACCATGTCGATCACTTCGCGCTTGCGCCGCTCGATCATCGCGGGCTCGAGCAGGTTCATGCTCCACAGCCGCCGGATCATCGCCGCGGTCGTGAAGTAGCCAATCGTGATCGAGTTCAGGCTCCACATGAAATGCAACGGATCGACTTCGGCGCGGAATTCGCCGTCGCGTTGTCCGCGAAAAATAAAATTCACCGCGGTGGAAAACAGCGGCGGCAACCGACGTTTGAGGACTTGCCGCCCGACTCCGCTTTCGTCGGCCATCTCCTTCCACATGATGCGCACGAAATCCGGATGGCTCGCGATAAAATCGAGCGCGTCGCCGACCGCCTGGCGCATCCGCTCCTGCCGGCTTTCGCGCCCCCACGCGATCCGGTTGGCCGCGTCCTCGAGACTCTCGAACATCTTGTCGAGCACCGCGAGGTAGAGCTGCTGCTTCGACGGAAAATGGTGCAAGAGCGAAGGCGCCTTGATTCCGATTCTCTTGGCGATGTCGCGCAGGCTGGTGCCGCGATAACCGCGCTCGGCAAACAGGACCTGCGCCACCTGCAGCACGCGATCGCGCGTGTCAGTAGGCCGCCGCAGATCAACGACTTTCGCGCTGCCGCGCGCCCCCGAATATTTAGAAACGCTTCTCACTATGCCTGCCAAAAATCTATCTAACGTGTGTTAGGGAGTCAAACTAGAGTGCTTTTGCTCGGCCAGCGTCTTTTCATGGACGTGCTTCAGGATTTGAAAATCCTCGTCGCTGCCCTGGTCCATCCGGGTAAAATGCATCTTTTCCACGACGCGCTGCTCCTTAAGGAATCGGCTGGTCGTCAGAGTACTACAATCCATTTTCGCTTTATAACTCCGCCCTCATCGTAGTAAGTTTCCCTGACAGCTCCGTCCTGCCCGGGGAGGTATCCGCCCATGACCGAACTGTACTGGAAGCCGGCGCATGAACTCGCTGCGATGATTCGCAAGCGCGAACTCAAGCCGAGCGAGTTGATGGACGTGACGATCAGGCGAATCGAACAGACTAATCCCAAGATCAATGCGTTTGTTGCGCTGCGCGCCGACGCTGCGATGAAAGAGGCGCGCGCGCTTGATGAGAGGATCGCGCGCGGGGATAAGGTCGGCACGCTGGCCGGGTTGCCGCTTGGCGTCAAGGATCTGGAGGATACGGTCGGGCTGGTGAACAGCCATGGATCGAAGCCGTTCAAGGACAACCTGTCCACGTCCGATTCAATCCAGGTCGCGCGGCTGAAGGCGGCCGGCGCGATCGTGATCGGCAAGACCAACGCGCCCGAGTTCGGCTACACCGCATTCACCAAGAACCTGCTCTTCGGGCCCACGCGCAATCCGTGGAATCTCGAGCGCACGCCGGGCGGATCGTCGGGCGGCACGTCGGCGGCTATCGCGGCCGGCGTCGTGCCGATTTCGACCGGCTCCGACGGAGGCGGCTCGGTGCGAATCCCCGCCTGTTACACCGGATGCTACGGGCTGAAGCCGAACTACGGCAGAATTCCCAACGATCCGACGTTCGGGATGCAAGGATGGAACGACACCTCGGTGCACGGTCCAATCACGCGGACCGTGCGCGACGCGGCGATCTTTATGGACGCGGTCGTCGGGTATCACCCGGCCGATCCCGACTCGCTGCCGCATCCGGGAATATCCTATGCGGCAATTCTCGAGGGTCTGCCGAAAAAACTTCGCATCGCGTTTCATCCTGACTTCGGCCAGCTCGTGCAGAGCGACGTGGCGCGCGAAATTGCGAAAGCCGCCGCCGTCTTCAAGGACCTCGGCCACGACGTGACGACTATCGACGATCCGGTGCCCGACACCGGCCGCGCCTGGATGCAAGTCGGCGCGGGACAGGGTTACGCGATGCTGCATGAATGGCTCGACAAGCATCACGATGACTTCGGCCGCGCATTCGCTACCGGCACGGAGGGCGCGGTTCGCGTCACGTGGAAACACATGGGTGCGGCGTATCGGCGGCGCCGCGAGTTCAACGATTGGTGCCGACGCGTATTTGAGCGCTTCGACCTGCTGCTGTGTCCAGTGCTCCCGACCGAGGCGTTTCCCGCCAAGGGTCCGATGCCGACCGAGATCAACGGCAAACCGCTGAAAAATCCGCTCGATGCCGTCGTTTTCACGTATCCGTTCAACATGAGCGGCCACCCCGGCGCGTCGGTGCGCGCGGGCCTTACCGACGCTGGCCTGCCATGCGGACTGCAAATCGTGGCCGAGCGCCATCGTGAAGATCTCGTGCTGCAAGCGTCGTACGCGTACGAACAAGCGCGCCCGTGGAACAACAAGTGGCCCGAGATCTGATTTTTTTCATCCGGTTCCCCTTCCCACTATGGGAAGGGGTTAGGGGTTAGGTTGCCAGTCGGCATACTCAGTTATCTGCGGAAAAAGAATCTTGAATCCCGCGCGGAAAGAACGCACTGTAAAAGCCCTCACCCGCTCCTTCGGCGCGGCCTCTCCCGAGGCGGGCGAGGCGGATAATCGGTTGCGCGGAACGCGACATCCTAACCCGGACCCTGACCTTCATCCTCTCCCTTGCAGGGAGAGGGAAAGCAGAAAAAGGAGACCACCATGCCCGAGTTCAATGAAAAAGCAATGCACGAATTCAACCAGGGCTTGATCAAGGAGTTTCGCGCCAACGGCGGCAAGGCGATCAGTGGCCCGTTCGTCAACGCGCCCCTGCTGCTGCTAACGACGACCGGCGCGAAGAGTGGCAAGCCCTTTACCACTCCGCTCGTGTACACGAGGGATGGCGCGCGAATCGTGATAATCGCGTCGAAGGGCGGCTTCCCAACACATCCGGCCTGGTACCACAATCTCAAGGCTCATCCGACGACCACAATTGAGATCGGCACCCAAAAATTCCAGGCCAAGGCTACTATTACCAAGGATCCCGAACGTCAGCGCCTGTTCGACGCGCAGGCCAAGCTTATGCCGGCGTTCAACGAATATCAGAAGGCCACCACGCGTCAGATTCCCGTGATCGTTCTGGAACCGATGTGATCGACTGAGTCATCGCGATGCACGGGTAGTTAGACCGTGAAGACTTGCCGCATCCACATCACGGGAGCTTCTGGCGCCGGTGTCACAAGTCTCGGCCGCGCGTTGGCCGATGCGCTCGCGATCTCGCATCATGACACGGACGATTATTTCTGGCGGCCAACGAATCCGCCTTATCGCGAAATGCGCGAGGTCGCCGATCGACTGCGGCTGATGCGCGAAGTGTTCCTCGATCGATCGGACTGGGTACTGAGCGGATCGCTCGACAGCTGGGGTAGTCCCATCGTTCCGTTTTTCGATTCGGTGATATTTTCGTACGTCCCGATTGCTATTCGCCTGGAGCGCTTGCGCGCGCGCGAATCCAGGCGCTTCGGCGCC
>NZ_DATDGQ010000049.1:0-13043 GCF_036522015.1 Binatus sp. (SeqCode) | reverse complement strand
GTTCGCGACTGCGCTCTTCCCCGCCGCGCCGGCCTTCGCCCAATGGAACGGCTTTGCGCATGATGCTCAGCACAGTGCGAATTCGCCGGTCGCGTCGCAAACGCTGAGCCAAATCACGTGGACGACCCCGGTCGATCTGAAACCGCAGAGCAGCGGCAATATCACGGCGCACTACGGCAGTCCGATGGTTACCGCCGCGAACACGGTGATCGTGCCGGTTAAGACCGGCGCGACAGGCGGCTTCCGCGTCGACGCGCGAGCCGCGGCCGACGGCAGTCTGATTTGGACGCTCCCCACCGACTACGTTCTGCCCACGAGTGCCCAGATTTCGATCTTCGGCCCGGTGCTGACTTCGCAACCGCGACTCTATTTTCCCGGAATAGGCGGCACCGTTTATTTTCGCGACAGTCCGGACGCGGTTTGTTCAGGCTCCGGCAACTGTCGGAGCCAGCTCTTCTTCTTCGGGGAGAAAAACTACCAAAAGCATCGCAAGAAATTTAACTCCTGGGTCATCATCAATACCCCGCTCACCGCCGATTCAGCCGGCAACCTCTATTTCGGCTTTCTGGTGCTCAGAAAGTCGGGCGCTTTGCGCGATCTTCATCACAAAAAACTGACGAGCGGTATCGCCCGCATCGACGCCGGCGGGCAAGGAACGTGGATTGCGGCGACTGTCGCGGCCGGCGATCAGACCGCGACCGGCGTCGCGTTGAATAGCGCGCCTGCGCTGAGCCCGGACCTGGCAACTCTTTATGTCACCGTCACCGGCGCCAGCGCGGGTTACCTGGTTGCGCTAAATAGCCGCACGCTCGCGCCGATCGCCAACGTGCGGCTTAAAGATCCTGACTCCGGCAACGACGCGAGCATCCCCAGCAGCAGCTCGGCGTCGCCCACCGTCGGTCCCGATGGCGACGTTTATTTCGGAACGCTCGAGAATCCCTGCTGTAGCGAGAATCATAACCGCGGATGGTTGCTGCACTTCAACGCCACGCTGTCGCAATCGAAGACTCCCGGCGCTTTCGGCTGGGACACCACAGCCTCGGTAGTTCCGAGCTCGGCCATCCCGGCCTACAGCGGCACCTCGAGCTATCTGCTGGCGACGAAGTACAACAACTACTCCGGTGCCGGCGGCGACGGATTGAACAAGGTTGCGGTGCTCGATCCCAATGCCACCGAAACGGATCCGGTGACCGGGGTGACGGTGATGAATGAAGTCCAGACCGTCCTGGGACCGACGCCTGACGGGGACGGCCCGGGCGTCAAGGAATGGTGCATCAACTCGGCAGGGGTCGATCCGGTCAGCGGCTCGATCATGGTCAACAGCGAAGACGGCAACCTGTATCGCTGGAATCTGTCGGCCAATGTTCTGTCAACGCCGGTGATGCTGACGACGGGCCTCGATGAGGCTTACACGCCGACCGTCATCGGGGTTGACGGCACAGTGTACGCGATCCAGAACGCGACTCTCTTCGCCGTCGGCAACTGATGGCGAGCGCGGCGTGCTATTTTCCGCCGCCCGCCAAAGCGGCGACATCGCCGCGTCCGGTATTCGCGCGACTCACGCCGGGCGCGGGACGCGGACGCTCATCCGGCGCAGTCGGGTCGAAAATCAAATCGCATGCGCGGATCCAGAGGTACAGTGTGATCAGCACCATCATCGGTCCCTGCGATGCGACCGCGCGCACATTCTCCCATTCCGACCGCATCGGCAAATACGCGATCACGAACACCAGGTGGCTCATCACGACTTCGACCATGTAGCAGAGCGCCAGCAATAGTCCCCATCGCTGACGAAAAAAAACTCCGACCGCGATCGCCGCGAATATTCCGGCTTCGACCATCAGCACCAGGCGCGCGTCGTAGCCGTTGAATCGCACGCCGGCGAATATCGTCTCGATTGGATCGACCAGGTCCACATCGATCGCAGGAATCGACGCGATGATCGCAAGGCACACACCCCAGAGTCCGGCCATCACGGCGAAGACCCGAAGGTCGAAGGGCCACGCAGCTTGCAGTCGATCGGATTGACGATTTGATTTCATCGGCTGTTCGGCGAGCTTATCAGAGCTATACTAAAGCTAACAAGAGAAGCTAAATTACCACGCAGCGACGCATTCAGCGCAGGCGTTCTATCTTGCCCTTGCCCGCGTCGGCAAGTCTCCACGATAATCACCGCGATGAACGGCGTGCATGACATGGGCGGAATGGACGGTTTCGGACCGGTCCTTCCCGAACCGAATGAACCCGTCTTTCACGCCGACTGGGAGCGCCGGATGTATGCCCTCGTGGGTTCCGTGATGGGCTCCGCGCAGGTCAACCTCGACGAGTTCCGTCACGCGATCGAGCGGATTCCGCCCGCGCGCTATCTGGCGTCGAGCTATTATGAACGATGGCTCGCGGCGGCCGAGACGATCCTCGTCGAGCGTGGGGTGGTGACGCGCGAAGAACTGCTCGCACTGCAGGATGCGTCGATCGACCCGGCTCTGATCGCGAGTGGCGTCGCGACGCACGGTCCGAGCCCGGTTAAGAGCACAGCGAAGCCGCAGCGAGCGCGCTATGTCAAAGGTGCTCGCGTCCGCGCGCGCAACCTGAATCCTGTCGGACACACGCGTCTGCCGCGCTACGCGCGCGGCAAGGCCGGCGTCGTCGCGCGCGACTGGGGAGTATTCGTTTTCCCCGACACCAACGCGCATCACGCAGGCACCAAGCCGCAACATTGTTATTCGGTCTCGTTCGACGCGCGCGAGCTGTGGGGCAAACCCGCAGGCAGCCGCGAGCGGGTGTTCATAGATTTGTGGGAAGACTATTTGGAACCGCTCGCATCGAAGTCGAATGCCAAAACCGCGAACCGCAAGAAGGCGGGACAGACGGGTAGACACTGAAAAAAAATGAGTGAGGATCATCATAATACCGACGATAGCGGGCCGGCCGCGCGCGTGAAGGCTCTGGAAGCCCTGCTCACGGAAAAGGGATTGCTCGATCCCGCGGCGATCGACGCGATCGTCGACACCTACGAGACTCGCGTCGGTCCGCGCAACGGCGCGCGGGTCGTCGCAAAAGCATGGACCGATCCCGCGTATCGCAAGCGCCTGCTCGCCGACGCGACCAGCGCCGTTGCGGAATTGGGATTCGCCGGTCCCGAGGGCGGCCATCTGGTCGCCGTCGAGAACACCGAGCGCATTCACAATCTCGTGGTATGCACCCTGTGCTCATGCTACCCGTGGCCGGTGCTGGGTTTGCCGCCGGTCTGGTACAAGAGCTTCGCGTACCGCTCGCGAGCGGTCAGTGATCCGCGCGGCGTGCTCGAGGATTTCGGCCTCGAGCTGCCAGGCGATGTCGAAATCCGGGTGTGGGATTCGAGCGCGGAAATTCGTTACCTGGTGATCCCACAGCGCCCGAAGGGGACCGCGAAGATGAGCGAGGGCGAACTCGCTGCAATCGTGACGCGAGACTCGATGGTCGGAGTGGCGAAGGTCGAGGCGCCGCGCGCATGAGCGACGCAGCGCTCAACGAGTTAATCGAAGCGGCGCGCCTGGACCGGGACCATGTCTTCAGCGCCCCGTGGGAAGCGCGCGCATTCGCAATCGCGCTGCAGCTTTCCCAAGCGGGGCATTTCACCTGGGACGAATTTCGCGATCGCCTGATCGCCGAAGTCCGCGCCTCAGACCGGATCCGCGCCCGCGACGGCACCTCCGATCACGGCGAATATTACGATCACTTCCTGCACGCGCTGGAAAGATTGCTCGACGAAAAAGGCCTCGCGCACTAACTCGGCAAATGCACGCGCGTCTCTGCGCCGTCGTTTTTTTTGTGTCATCCTGAACGCAGCGAAGGATCTCGCGCGTAGCGCTTACAGGCGAGCGCCGGTCGTAAGAACGCCCGTCGAGATTCTTCGCCGCGGCGGCTCAGAATGACACAAGGATGGAGAGCACAGAAAAGAGTTACGCGCTCTTGCCCTGCTTGCCTTCGATCCACTGGAACATCAGCGACTGGTAGTACTCGATGTTCTGGCCCAGTAGAAACACTTTCGGGATTCCTTCGATTTGCGCGTAGATCGCCGTATGCGTCGGGTTTTCGTTGCCGAACGCTATCTTGATCGGCTGCGGTTGGCCCGGCCCCTCGATAGTCACTTCCGACTTCGGATGGTCGAGTCCGAATTGTGCGAGATCGGTGGTATCTTCCGCCACCACTTCGACTGACTTCGCATTCGTCAGCAGCGACGCCATCGCGTCCATCAAGTCGTGCGGCACGAATTTTCCTGGCGGCGCGACCAGGTTATAGAACTTGCCGTCCTTGTCCTTCTGAAAGCGCAGCGATTCGGCGCCGCTCGTCACCGTGATCGCGTCGATACCGTTCAGCTTCAAGAGGCTCTCTTGTTTCTCCTCGAGCGCGCCGGCCGGCTTGATGCTCGGCTGAATCCAGAAATAAATCGGCAGCAGGATAAAAAACGCGATCGTGTAGAAGATTGCAGGACGCACGCTCACGCAAAAAACCTCCTGCGCACCATCACCGTGATCGCGATCAGGAACAGGATCGCCGGTTCGACCACCGATCCCAGCACCAGCACGTGGCGCGCCTCCTGATCGCTGATATAGAAAGCGGCGGTCTCGCTCTTGTTGAGCCGTTCGCGGCTCGCGATCAGCATCTCGTCGCCCGCAAGCTCGTTGATCAGGCTCACCGCCAGGTCGCGATTCCCCAGCATCTCGACAAACTGGTTCGATGCGAACGCGCTGCTGCCGATTCCCACCAGCCGCGTCATCTGCTGCAGCGGGATATGCGGATTCGACGCCGGCGTGAAGTCGATCTCTGAGGCCACCGGAATCGGCCCCTTGATGTCGCGGCCCGCCTTGTACTCGGTGATTCCGGTCGTTAACGCATTGGGATCGCCGGACGCCCAGCTCTCATGCGACGACGAGAGGAACTTGTCCTCGTCCGCGATCTTCAAATCGCCTGGCGCGGTCGCGCCGACCGCACCGGTCACCATCACGCCGCGCCCGAGCGAAAATACGGCCGGCGCGGTCATCGAACGGCTTATCGGGTTGGTTTCGGAGCGCAACGGAATCTGCGTGGTGAGAATTTCGCCGGCAGTCAGGCGATACGCCGGATCGACAACCACCTGCGGAATAAAATCGAGGTAGTATTTTTTCAGGAACTCGACCAGCGTCGGCGATCCATACGGATCGATGATCGCGATGTAGTGCCCGCCGTGACCGAGGTACTTGGCGAGCGCCGCCAGTTCTTCGGGCAGGAAGTCCTTCTGCGGCCCGAGCGACACAACCACCTTTGCGTCGTCGGGCACGCCGCTGGCGAACAGCGACACGTTATCGATCTGATAGTTGTTCTGCTCGAGCTGCCCGCGCCATTCCGAGTAGCCGAGTTGGCGATCGGAGTTGAACAGGTCCCGCTCGCCGTGCCCGATCGTGAAATAGACGTGCTTGTTGGCGTCGGCGGAGATTTGCAGAATGGCCGGAATCAGCTCGTCCGAGCGCGCATTATCGAAATCGCGGCGCCGGCCCTGCGACTCCACGATCACCTCGCCATAGCTCGACACGCCGTATTCGCGCGCCAGGCCAGGCGCCTTGTTGACGTCGATCACCTGGTAGGTGAGATGCGGCGTGAACGCGGCCGCCTGGAACAGCAGGTCCGCGAGTTCCAGGTAGGCGGGATCCTCGGTCCGCACAAACGCCATCACCTTGACGTTGTGCGTCAGTCCGCCGAGCACGCGCTTGTCGAAATCCGAAAGCGAGTATTGCTTTTGCGGCGTCAGGTCCCAGCGGATGTTGCGCGTGGAGACTATCGCATTGGCGACGAACAGCACCGCGCCAAACGCGATCACGGTGTAGAGCAGCACCGCGTAGTTTATCCAGATCGAGCGGCGCTGAGCCGACGACGAATCTTTTAGCGCCGGCCCGTCCACTTGCGTGCCTCCATCGAGCGCTGCGTGAGAAACAGGAAAAAGATGATGAAGAAAATAAAGTAGGTGACGTGATCGAGATCGATTACGCCCTTGGCAAAGCCGCCGAACTGATCGAACAGCGAAAACGCGCGCAGCAATTCAAGCCACGAGTTGGTAAACGCCGCCTCGTTCCAGTTGAGAATCCAGAAAAACAGCAGCAGCGTGATCGTGCCCATCCCCGCCATCACCTGGCTCTCGCACAGCGACGAAATGAACACGCCGCATGCGATAAAAGCGCAGCCAATCAGCAGCAAGCCCAGGTAGCCGGCGAACAACGGGAACAGCGGGAACCAGTGGATACTGTAAATGTAAACCGTGTAGAGCGTCGTCAGCGCTAGCATCATGACGAAGATCGCGACCGACGCCAGGTACTTGCCGCCGAGTATTTCGCCGTCGCGCAGCGGATAGGTGTACAGCAGTTCGATCGTGCCGAGCTTCCGCTCCTCCGCGAACAGCCGCATCGTCATAAACGGCAGCGTCAGCATCAGGCAGAGCCGGATGTCGGAGAACAAGAGCTGCCAGTAATTCTGGATGATGTCTTTGGCGAACGCGATCGTGACGAAGAAAACCAGGTCGGTGTACGCATAGTAGCCCGCCAGAACCAGGAACACGCCCGACAGCACGTACACCAGCGGAAAGGCGAAGTACGAGCGCAATTCCTTGCGCGTCACCGCGAGCATCCGGCCGATCGAAAATCCCGTCCCCGCCGCGCGGATCGCCGCGCGTCGCGACTCCGTCGCCGAACCAGTTACATCCAGCGTTGCTGCACCGTTAGCCATTAAACCCGCTCTTCCTTGGTGACCAGCCGCATGAACAAATCTTCCAGACTGAGCGCCATCGCCTTGACTTCGAGCAGACTCCATCCATGCTGCACGACGCACGCCGCCAGCGCCGAGCGCACTTCGTCGCCATGCCCGCTCGAATACGCGACGAACGAGCACACGCCGTTCGAGCCGGCCTCGACCGGCCGGTCCTCGAGCCGTTGCACAAACATGACGCCGGTCAACGCCTCGCGCACCGCCGGTGACGGACCCGCCACCGTGATCAGCGTCTGATCGCTGCCTTGCAATTTCGCCGTCAGTTGCTCGGGCGTGTCCTGTGCGACGATTCGGCCGCGATCGATAATCACCACTCGCCGGCAGGTCATGTTCACTTCGGGCAGGATATGCGTCGAGAGCAGCACGGTAGAATGTCCCGCCAGCGAACGGATCAGCTCGCGAATTTCCACCACCTGCCGCGGATCGAGTCCAACCGTCGGCTCGTCGAGAATCAGCACTTCGGGATCGCTCAGGATTGCCTGCGCGATTCCGACCCGCTGCCGATAGCCCTTCGACAGTTTGCCGATAAGCTTGCGCCGCACGTCGCTGAGGCCGCAGGTATCGAGCGAATATTCGATTCGGTCGCGCGTCGTTTTCGGATCGATCTCACGCACGCGCGCGCCGAACTCGAGCAGCGCATCGACGCTGAGGTCGGGATACAGCACCATGTTCTCCGGCAGGTAGCCGACTCGCCGCCGCGTCTCAAGCGAGTGCTCGGCGACGTCGAGCCCGCCGATCATCGCGCGTCCGGAAGTCGCCGGAAAAAATCCGGTCAGGATCCGCATGATGGTCGTCTTGCCCGAGCCGTTGGGGCCCAGCAATCCGATGATCTCGCCCTTCTCGACCTTGAACGAAACGTGGTTAACGGCGAGGGTGGCGCCGAAATATTTGGTTAGTTCCTGGACCTCTATCATGAAGCCTGCTTTAGCCCTGCCGCGCGCGAACTTCACCCATCCCGCGTTCACTGGCGCCGGTATCGTGCATAACTGTCAATCTATTGCAAATGGCGCCCGGCAAGAAGTGTGTTCCAATCGATCCACGGCATTCTAGAGACGGCTGACCAGGGAAGTCAATTCAGTTTTTTCGCGGGCCAATCGGCTATTCTGACGTCACAGGAGCGGTTAAAAAAATGGGACGACTGCTGATTGGCGGATTGATCGTCGCGATAGTTGCTGCGCTGCTGTTCTACTTCTATTCGAGCGGCTATCGCGCACAGATCGACCAGCAGACGCAGCAGGTCTCGCAGCTCAACGACCAATTGCTCAAGCTTCAAAGCGAAAACGAGCAACTCAAGGCGCAGCTCTCGAAGGTCCAGAACGAGCAAAGCATCCTGGCCGCCCAGAACGAGGAGATGCGCAAGGCGATCGCCGAATTCAAGGCCACCGGCAAGATGCCGGTGATCCCGCCGCCGGCGAAGTAGAGGTCCCTATCGAGTTCCGCACTCAATCCTCGGTCGGCTCCGGCTTCAGCATGTATCTCTGCCATTCCTGCAAGAACCCCAGCGCGCGCAGATCCGGCATCCGGTCCAGGTAAACTTCGCCCTTCAGATGATCGGTCTCGTGCTGTATCACGCGTGCGTGGAAATCGGACGCGACAATCTCGATCGGTTCCGCGTTGCGCCCCAGGGCCGTGACGCGTAGCTGCTTGAACCGAGGCACGCGGCCGCGAAGTTCCGGCACGCTCAGGCATCCCTCCCAATCTTCGACCAACGCCTGGTCGAGAATCTTCACGATCGGATTGACCAGAACCGTCAGCGGCACGTCCGGCATGTCGGGATGCCGCGGATGGTCATGCACCTCGAGCACGGCAAGTTGAATCGGCAGATGGACCTGCGGGGCAGCGAGTCCGACGCCGCTGTACTCGTACATCGTCTCGATCATGTCGTCGATCAGCCGCTGAAATTCCCTGGTTTTGATCCGATCGGCCGGCACCGGGCTGGACGCGGTCCTGAGCGACGGAAACCCGAGACGTGCAACTTTCAAAATCATCGCGTAACCTCACTTCGCGGTGCGTTTAAGGTGAAAAGCGATTGTAGCCACCGCCTGCTATCGCATACATTATATCGGCTTGGTAGTTGATGAGTGACCGTCGAAAACCCGTCTTGACGCCGCGACGAGCCGTTGCGGCGTTCGCGATCGTCCTGTTTTTCGCCTTCGTCGCGTCATGGACCTCGCTTCCAGCGCGCGCGGGCGGCGCCGCGATTCAATCGCTCCCGGCGGCGAGGCAGCCGCAACATCTGCTCGCGATACGCACCGGAACTGTATATCCACTGGAATTGCCGCCGGCGACGGCGACCGTTAGCCGGCATCTGCGACCCTTCCGCGTCGCTGATCCCGCCGCCTATCGCCAACGCAAAGCTGCGATCGACACTGGCGCGATGCTCCCCGACCTTCCCTCAATCGCGACACTCGCATTGACCACCACGCCGACCTTCTCGAACAGTTTCACCGGCCTTGGATTTCCGGACTCGCAATGCGGTCCCGACTGCGAGCCGCCGGACACGCAGGTGGCGGCAGGCCCGACCCAGATTTTCGAAGTGATAAACGTCGCCGGAAAGATTTACGACAAGAGCGGGGGCACCATATTGGCGACGTTCAATCTCAATCACCTTTTCAATATGAATCCCGACTTGTTCTCGAGCGATCCAAGAATTCAGTACGACACGATTGCCAACCGATGGTACGTTTCGATGGTGATTCTCAATTCTACCGATATCACCACCGCCTCGGATGGATTTTTCAACCTTGCGGTCTCGAACGATTCGAATCCGCTCGACGGCTTCAACACATACGCGATTGATACCACCGGCAATGACTTTCCGGATCAGCCGTCGCTCGGATTTAACGACGACAAGATCGTTACCGGCGGCAACGCGTTCTCGTGCAGTCCCAACTGCAACACCGGGCCATACGAAGGCAATGAGTTCCTGGTATGGAACAAGAGCGAGCTGCTCGCCGGCGACACGATGGTTGACACAGATTTCACTGCGCCGGCCGCGGACGACAGCGGCTTCCCAATCATTCCGGCCAAAAGCCGCTCGTCAACTTCGACGCTCTGGATGGTCTCGGCATTCGAGAGCACAATGAACATCTGGTCCGTTACGGGAGTTCCTCCGGGGAGCATGGCATTCAACTCTCCTATAGCGGTCACCTCGTTTACCGATCCGCCGAGCGCGCCGCAGAAGAACGGATCCCACAATATCGATACGGGAGATTCGCGTCTGCTGGATGCGGTCTTTCGCGACGGGCAGTTGTGGACGTCGGGAAACGACACCTGCCAGCCGACTGGAGACACTACGATACGGAGTTGCCTGCAATTCTTCGAGGTGCTGACGGGCGGCGTCAACCCGGTGCTGAACCAGGATTTCTCATTCGGCACCAAGAATTTCTTCGACTACTATCCTTCAGTCGATCTCGACAGCTCCGACGACCTGATCACCTCCTTCAGCCAATCGTCCTCGGCCGAGTTCCCGTCGGCCTACGTTGACGGGCGGCTCGCCGGCGATCCGATGAACACGCTCGGAACGCCGGTGCTTTTTCAGGCGGGTGCAAAGGCTTACAACAGCAACGACACCACTAAAGGGCCCTTCCGATGGGGCGACTATTCGGGCGCCGGAGTCGATCCAAGCGATCAAACTGCGATTTGGGTGGCGGCAGAGTACGCCACGAGCGCGACGACAGGACTTAACTGGGGGACGTCGATCGCCGAGGCGCGAGTCATCGCGCCTCCGACCTCGACTGCGACCGCGACTGCGACCGCTACGCCCACTGCGACGGCCACTGCCACAACTACCGCGACCGCGACCGTCACGGTTTCCGCGACGCCGACCACGTCGGCAACGCCGACCGCATCTGCCTCGCCCACCGCGAGCGCGTCAGGAACTCCAACTACGTCGGCAACTCCGACTGCCACGGACACAGCCACCCCAACCTCGAGCGCGACGCCGACTGAGACTGCGACCGCCACTGCAACGCTAACACCGACCGCCACCGCAACTCAGACTGCGACGCCGACTGCCACTCCCACACCGCCGTTCGGAACCTTGAGCGTCTCCGGCAACCTGAGTTTCGGCACGGTGAAGGTCAACTCGAGCCCGAGCAAAAAGCTCAAGGTTAAAAACACTGGCAAGGCCCCGCTACAGGTAACGATTGGAACTCTCGTTGCACCGTTCACCGTCGCCGGCAACGGCACCTTCAATCTGGCCAAGGGCAAGACCCAAAACGTAACCGTGAAATTTCAGCCGACCACCAAAGGCGCGACATCTCCACAAACTCTGACGATCATCAGCGACGACCCGAAGCACCCGTCAAAGAACGTAACGGCCACCGGCTCCGGAAAGTGATCCCGAAGCCCGCATCTTCGTCTTAACCTCGGGCGCAGAGCCTGTCCTGAGCGAAGCCGAAGGAGGTCACCCCTGCTGAAACCCACAGCGGGTTTCGCATACTATGCGGTAGTCGCCGGCGGGAGCCTTTGCCGGACTCAGAGGGAGGACAAGAATGCGACGACTACTTGCGGTGTTGGCTCTTGGAATCATCGGATGCACGAATCCATCCACGCCGGCGGGCTACGTCGGCTACGTCACCAAGCATCCGTACACGATGCCCGCGCGATTCTACGAACTCCAAACCGGGCCGACTTCGACCGGCCTTGGCTGGATGCTCGAGGTCACCAACATTTCCGTTACGCCGAATACGAGCACCGAGCAGTTTGTCGGTCCGACCGCCGTGCTCGCCAAGGACAATCTGCACATAGAGTTCCAGGCCCACCTGCTGTGGAAGATAGATCCTGAGAACGTCAAGGTCTTTGTCGAGAAGTATGGCGAGACCGGCGAGAATCCACTCGCTTCCGCCTACAACAACTTCATCAAGGAACCATTCAGGACTTACACGCGCGACGAGGTTCAGAAATACGACGGGCTGGATATCAAGGACAACATCGATGTCATTGGCTCCGCGGTGCAGGACCGAATTTTGAAGCTGACCAAAGACACTCCGTTCACAATCATCAGCGTCGTCATCGGCAACATTCAATATCCCGAAACGGTGGCTCAGTCGGTGGCGAATAAACTGGCGGCGACGCAGGTGCTCGAGCAGACGACCATCGAAATTCAGACTGCAAAAGCCAAGGCGCAGATTCGAGAGGCGGAGGCGGAAGGCGTCGCCAAGGCGATGGACACGATCAACCAGAAACTGACGCCGCTCTACGTTCAATACGAAGCGATCCAGGCGCAGCAGAAAATGGTCAACTCACCCAACCATACGGAAGTATATATTCCGGTAGGTCCGATGGGCGTGCCGATAGTCGGCACGATGAAGATGGGGCAGGAGGGCAAGCAGTAACGCCCCCTTCCCTTGAGGGAAGGGGGACAATCACGCGCGCGGTGCTTGCTGCTAGTTGGTGGCTTGCTGCTGGAGGCCCTGGATTTTCTGGCGGAGCAGGCTGACGAGCTTGTCGTAGCCGTCGTTGTTGAGGACGCGGTTGAACTGGTTGCGGTAGTTGGCGATTACGCTGATCGCGTCAATCGTAATGTCGTAAATCTTCCATTCGCTGCCGTCGTCGCGCATCAGGTAGTTCACCGCGATCGGATTTTTGCGGTCCTGCAACACCACCGTGCTGTACACCGTGGCGTAGTCGGGGCCCTCGCTGGTCTGCTTGATGAATTGAATCATCGAAGATTGGATCTGCTGGTTAATCTTCTCGACCGAATACGATTCGATCCGCGACAGGTACGCATCCTCGATAAAGGTCGTGAACAGCTGTACGAATTCGGTCTGCTGCGCGGGCGTCAGGGTTTTCCAATGGTATCCGATGGCCGATTTCGACATCTCGGCAAAATCGAAATGGCTTTCGGCAATCCCGCGAAGTTTCTTCTCGCGATCGGGCGCGGAAATCTGCTGATCCTTGAACACGACGATCGACTGATCGATGATCGTTTTCACCGACGCGGTCGCGTCATCAGAGGAGACCGACACCTGCGTCGGCGCCTGGGCGACAGCCGGAGCAGCGGACGTACATAACAGCAGCGCGCCAAGCGCGACTATTGGTAAATTAAATTTCAATCGCGCCATCCTTTGAAAACAACGAAAGTGGTTTCCGACTATTGCAGCGCGGGACCGTTCTTGAACAGCTTGCGGTCGTCCACGTCGCCGTCTGACGGTTTGCGCGTGCAGCTTTCCGCCAGCCATCGATTCGTCACTGTATCCGACAGCGCCGTCCCGCCTTCATCCACGGCCCAGGTCCGACTGTTGATCGTCGTTTGATTGAAGATC
>NZ_DATDGQ010000048.1:0-4059 GCF_036522015.1 Binatus sp. (SeqCode) | reverse complement strand
CGGCAATCGCCGCGAACAGTCGCGCGCGCGCTTTCATCGGAACGAATTCTTAACGAAGCGATAGGAGTTTGCCAGTGGCAGAGCGGGCGCGGATCAGAGTGTTGGCTGGACGGAGAGGCGGTGCGGATTCTCAGCGATGCCGTACCGGGTGAGCATCCGGTAGAGCGTCGAGCGTGAGACGCCGAGCAAGTCGGCGGCGCGGCGTCGATTTCCTTCAGTCTCTTCGAGCGAGCGGACGAGGGTCTTCTTGATAACGTCATCGAGCAGGAACCCCAGCGGCTCCGAGCCGAAATCTATCTGCGGCGTGTGATGCGCGACCGGCGCAGGATCGTGACCGTTGGCGGGCGATTCAGCTGGCCGGTTCAACAATTCGGCGCCGGTCCCGTCCACGACCTGTTCGGGGAGATCGGTGATAACAATACGGTTGTTCTCGCTCAAAATAACTGCGCTTTCGATTGCGTTGGAGAGTTCGCGGACATTTCCCGGCCATTCATACGCGCATAGAACGTCGATGGCAGCACGGGAGATTTCGGAGACGACTTTGCCGAACAGGCGATTGTATTGTTCGATGAAATATCCGATGAAGGCCGGAATGGCCTCACGGCGCTCGCGCAACGGCGGAATAAAGATCGCCGCTGCGGTCATGCGGAAGTAAAGGTCGTCGCGAAACGTTCCCGCTTTGACCATCGCGCGCAAGTCGCGATTGGTCGCCGCGACCAGCCGCAGATTAACCTTGTAGCAATGCGACGAGCCGACCGGCTGAACTTCGTGCGTCTCGACCGAGCGCAACAACTTGGGCTGGAGCTTGAGCGGCAACTCGCCGATCTCGTCCAGGAACAGCGTGCCGCCGTTGGCCGAGCGGAAGTAGCCCTGCGACTCGTCGCGCGCGTCGGTAAAGGCGCCGCGTACATGACCGAATAACTGCGACTCGGCCAGCGATTCGACCAGATTAGAGCAGTTCAGCGTCACGAACGGACCGTTTGGAACGGGCCCCAACGTATGGAGTGCGCGCGCGACCAGTTCCTTGCCAGTTCCCGACTCGCCCGAAATCAGCACGGTCGCCTTGTAGGGACTCAGTTGCGATACCGACTTGAGGACTTTGCGCACCTGCGCCGAACGTACGACCATACCGCCGAGCCGGTCCGCGCTGTGCACGAGGTGGGCGAGCGACACCATCTCGCCTGGGCCGTCTCCGTTGGCGGCAGTCGGTGATGCGGGCTGAGTTCCTGGGGCCGGCTGAGTGTCGTCGTACTGCACCAATCCTCCGTCTTCGGCCTGCTATGGCAGGTCAATGACTGTGTTCAGAGCAAAGGATGGGCCATCGTCGCGGATTCGGCACACTCGCTGAACGATTGTCTGCAATAGGCACAGACGCGCAGGCAACCCCGCGGGGGGTGGATACCGCAACTCGGCGCCAAAGAGCGGGCGGGATGCGACATTGGTTTGCCGCTACCTGGCTGCCGGTTAGTCAACGGGCAGCAATATCGTGGGCAAATCGCGCAGGTCGGTGAGCACAAAATCGGGAACTGGATGACTGTCGGTCAGCGTCCGATTGTAGCGATTGATCCAGATTGTCCGGATTCCGGCGTCGCGCGCGCCGGCGACATCGCGATTGAGGCTGTCGCCGATCATTACTGCTTCGTGCGCGGCGACTTGCAACCGTTGCAACGCCAATTGAAAGATCCTGAGGTCGGGTTTTCCGAATCCATGATCGCCTGAGATGACGATCGTTTCGAAAAAGCTGGCGAGGTTCGAACCGGCTATTTTGGCGCCCTGGATATCGGGCGCGCCGTTGGTGATTAGCCCGAGCCGGAAATTTTTCTTTAAGTGATGGAGCACCTGCTCCGACTCCGCAAACACGACGTGGCGGCGGCTTCGATCGATCGCAAAAAATTCGGCGAGCTCAGCGGCTAGTGCGTGATCGTCGATGCCGACTTCCGCCAGCGCAGCCGACCATGAACGCAACCGATAGGTGGGCATCCATTGGCGGAGCTGCACGAGCGAGGGATCGTCGCCGCTGAACGAACCCCACAGCGCTTCGCGCGCGCTGATGCCGATGTCGCGGCAGTAGTCGATCAGCGGGCCGGCGAGAAACAGCTCGCGCGAACGCTTGCGCAAAGCGGCCAGCAGCGCGACTCGATCGACGCCGCGGCGAACCTGCGCAATCTCGCCGGCGGCCAGCGCGGAGGCGTCGTTGGAGGTTTCTTCTTCGATCAACGTTTCGTCGAGATCGAAGATGACGGCGCGGACTTTCATCGGCGGGTGCGGCATCGATCAAATGCCAAGAACGTCGGCCAAGACGCGGGCCGGATGGTCGCGAGGATCGACCTGGGCGTAAACCCGTTCGATCGCACCGTGTTCGTCGATGAGGAAACTCACGCGATCGGGATATCTCGCGTTCGCATCCGAACAAGCGCCGTAGGCAAGCGCGACGGCGCGATCCGGGTCGCTCAGCAGCGTGAATGCAAATTCGTGCCGGCGGGCGAAGGCAGCACTGTCTTCGATTGAGTCGAAGCTCACGCCGACGACGCGGATGTTGTTTTCGTCGAAGTACGACTGATGGTCGCGAACGCCGCGGCCCTCGAGCGTGCAGCCGGGCGTATTAGCTTCGACGAAGAACCACAGCAGAACCTTGGCGCCGCGAAGATTTTCCAGCGAGAGCGTTCCGCCGTCGTGCGCGGCGAGCGTGAAATCAGGCGCTGGCTCTCCGACTTTGATCATCTCAATCAACCCGGTTCGATTCGGTCGATGATTCGGCACTGGTTCAGTTTGAAGTTTGTTCGTTGGAAGCCCATTTTCGCAGACCGCAATGAGGACAATGTCGCGCAAAACCGTTGACACCCCCAAGCCTAGTTCGGAAAAATCGCTTTTCGCATCGTGGACAGCGAAATTCTCCCCAGTAGATAGTTGCCGCAGCAAAGGCCGCCATCCATGCGCCAAAGAATATCGTCGGAGAACTGCGTTCCGCGAGACCGGGAGATAGCGAATCCAATGCAAACCCGATGAGTATGATTGCCGGTATCAAGCCCAGGAGCAGCAACCACCATAGACGATTTCGTCTCCGAAGGCTCCGCCATTGATCATCGTAGTTCATCGCGAGCTGCTTTCCAGCCCAATTAGTCAGGCTTTAAAACTGAACCAGTGCGCGACGGTTCAATTCAACATTGCGCGGAGTTGCGCCAGCGCGGACGCACAAGTCGGATCGCCGGGCGCGAACGCGAGCGCGCCTTCGAATTCGTCGATCGCGCGTTTCACCATTCCCTTGGCAGCGTAGATTTTACCCAGGTTCATGAAAGGGAAGTGCCGCGGATCGTAGCGCGGCGCAGTCTTGGCTTTCTCGAGCCACGGGATGGCCCCGTCGAGATCGCCCTTGGCGATCATATAGGCGCCGATATCGTTGTACGGATTGCCAAACGCGGGATCGACTTCGATGGCGCGGCGGCATTCGGCGATGGCGTCGTCGATGCGGCCCATTCCCTCGAACGCCCATCCGCGAAATGTGTAGGCCTCGGCGGTCGGGAAGACCTC
The DNA here is from genome assembly GCF_036522015.1 of Binatus sp. (SeqCode). Taxonomy (GTDB): domain Bacteria; phylum Desulfobacterota; class Binatia; order Binatales; family Binataceae; genus Binatus. The sequence continues at coordinate 531 of NZ_DATDGQ010000048.1, read as the reverse complement.
GATAGATTTTGTGTAGAGCTCGACCGCGCGCTCGAGATCATGGTTCATGTGAAAGCGCATCGCCTCGTTCCACAATTCGAGGGCGCGGGTGCGCGGTTCCGAATCAGCCATGATCGATCGGTTATTGTGCTGCTGCGCGCGCGTCAAGAGCGAGGGTTGGCTACTGCGTGTGGACTGAAGTGAGGGCGCGCATTATCTGAATCATCGCGGGGCCGACGATCACGCTCATCATCGCGGGCAGAATGAACAGCACGAGCGGAAAGAGGATCTTGACCGTGGTTTTGGCGGCGGCTTCTTCGGCGCGCAGGCGGCGCGTGGTGCGCATCGTGTCCGAGATCGAACGCAGAGCGGGGCCGATTTGCGCGCCGAGCTTTTCGCTTTGCACCAGCGTAGCGGCAAGCGGCTTGACGTCATCGACCGCGGTGCGATCGGCGAAACTCTTGAGTGCCTGCCCGAGCGAGCTGCCAGCGGAGAGCTCGGCAGACACCATCGACAGTTCGGCGCCTATTTCCTCCTTTTGGCGCGCCGATT
>NZ_DATDGQ010000047.1:0-2310 GCF_036522015.1 Binatus sp. (SeqCode) | reverse complement strand
ATTCGCGAGATCTCCTCGCGTGGCACGCCTACGTCGCGCAGCCGCGATGGCACCTCGAACTTGCCGATGAACCTGGCCGTGCGGTCGGCGCATTCCATCGCCGCCGACCCTGGACTGCTCGCGTCGAAGCGCACGTCGAATCCGTCGGCGATTGGCGCGAAGCGGTCTGCCGCGACGCCCGCCATGAAGCGCATCACGTGCGGCAGCGTGATGCATGACGTGACGCCGTGCGGGACGTTCCACATCGGTCCGATCTGATGTCCCAGCGCGTGCGAGATTCCGCCGCGCGTGTTCGACATGCCGAAAATCGAAAGCCACGCCGCGAGCTGGCATTGCACGCGATGCTCCAGTTCGTCATCGCCATGCGTTTGCAGCGATGGCAGCAGATGCGCGTTCAGTAGCGCGATCGCTTTCGTCGCGAGCGTGTCGGTAACCAACTGATGCCGCGTCGAGTACGAACCTTCGACCGCGTGATCGAGCGCGCGCATTCCGGTTGACGCCCACAGCCATGCCGGAGTTTCCGCAGTCAGCGACGGATCGAGGATCACCACCCTGGCTTGCAAGCGCGGGTCGGCCACGCCGCCCTTCACCTTGGTCGATTCGTCGGTGACGCCGCCTGCGGGCGTGAATTCGCCGGCCGACAACGTGGTCGGAATCGCGATATGCAGAATCTCACCGCCGCCCACACCCTCCGCTGCGCCGCCGGCGAAATCGATAGTGCGCGAGCCGGCGCGACCGCCCATCAATTGCCACGCCGCGTTCTTCACCGTGTCGATCGGACTGCCACCGCCGAAGCTCACCATCGCATCGGCGCCGACGCGGCGCGCCTCTGCCACCAACTCGGTCACAGTCTGCGACGGCACATGCTGCGCGGCGCCGGTAAATACTCCCGCGAGCGCGGAACCCGCCGCACTCTTGACCTTGTCCAGCAGTTTCGAGTGGCCGAGCGTTTTGCCGGTCACGATCAGAGCGCGCTTCGCTCCGCGCCGCGACAATTCGCGGCTGAGTGCTTCAACCTTGCCGACGCCGAAGACGACAGTCTCGAGCCGCGTGAAATGATATTCGCCAGCGGTCTTGTCCATTTAATTATCTCCTAAAGTTGCGATGCCGATCGGGCAGGGCGAAGACTATTTCGTAGTCGATTACTCCTCGCTCAATTCATGTCGCCAAGGTCAAAGCGTCTTCTTCAGAAAATAGTGGCTATGGCCTTTGGGATGATTCTCCAGCGTTCCGAAGACCTTGTAGCCAAGTTTCTCGTAAAGCGGTCGCGCCTGGAAGCTGAACGTGTCGAGATAGGAGTTGAGGCATCCACGTTGGATTGCCATTTGCTCGATCGCAGTCATCAGTTTGGTCGCATAACCCTTTCCGCGCAGCGCAGGATCGACCCATACGTCGGAAACGTAGAGCCATAGGCCCCAGGTGTTGCCGAGCGCGCCACCCAGGATCTCACCGTCTTCGTCTCTCAGAAAAAAATTCGCCGCAAACCACATCTGCTCTGGCAGACCTATCGCCGCACTGGCGTGGGTCTGGATGCCGCGACTGACGGTCTCCATAACGTCGCCGGAAGCATAGGGCTGCATCACGATGTTCGCGCGATCGCGCCGAGCGCCGCCATCATCGATTCCGGACAACGTTTGCTTCGCCGGGAAGTAGCGATTGTGGCCCTTCGATGGATGGTCACCTAGCTCGGCGAACACGCGGTAGCCCAGCTTTTCGTATAGCGGCCTGGACTCATAGCTCGCGGTCTGAAGAAACGACGCGACGCATCCTTTTGCAATTGCGTATCGCTCGGCGGCGGCCATGAGCTGGGTCGCATAGCCACGCCCGCGCCACATCTTATCGACCCACAAGGATCGTATGTGCAACCACCCGCCTACAATATTTCCGATGAGGCCGCCGGAGACGCTATTGCTAGTGTCCTTGACGAGAAACACCACCGGGTAGAACTCGACGATGCCGGTGGCCGCGGTATTGTAGTTGCGCAGCCTCCGCACGATCGCTTCGATCCAGGCTTTTGGAGGATTCTGCTCGGCGACGATGCCTGGAGCACTCATAGGACTCAGCTCATTTCCTTCGCGGGCATTTCGGCGGTGTCAGACGTCATATCTGGTGCTCCTTGGAACCTGCGATTATGCACCGCGCGTGAGCTCGATGGCTAGTTGTTCCGTTCGCGGCACCCGGCCATATTGTGCGAGGCGCAAGTCGGCAGCCCTGACGAGCAAGGAGTCTTGATGCGGCGTTTTCTGAGAATCGCGGCTATCGCTATCGGCACGATTGTTACAACTGCGCTGGTCGCCTTCGTGTTCCTCC
>NZ_DATDGQ010000046.1:0-10576 GCF_036522015.1 Binatus sp. (SeqCode) | reverse complement strand
TGGAGTGGTGTTTTGCAACCGAGTGGCGGCTCGCTGCGGCTGGCCCTGCATGTGAGCAAGGACGCTGCAGGCAAGTTGAGCGTCACGCTCGACAGTCTCGATCAAAACGCGATGGGCCTGCAAGGCAGCAATGCCGTGCTCAACGGCAACGATTTCAGTTTTGCTATTCCTTCTGTGAGCGGGACCTACAACGGAACGCTAGCCAGCGACGGCAAGAGTATCAGTGGCACCTGGAGCCAGGGCGGTCCGCTGCCTCTCGTTTTCACTCGCCAAAGGCCCGCTCAGCCAAAGGACGTCGTCGGCGATTGGAGCGGTGCGTTGCAAGCAGGAGGCGGCTCGTTGCGCCTGGCCCTGCACGTGAGCAGAGACGCGGCAGGCAAGTTGAGTGTCACGCTCGACAGTCTCGATCAAAACGCGATGGGTCTGCAGGGCAGCAACGCGGTGCTCAAAGGCAACAGTTTCAGCTTCGAGATTCCTACTGTGTCTGGCACTTACACGGGAACGCTCGACAGCGATGGCAAGAGCATAAGCGGCACATGGAGCCAAGGCGTTCCGCTGCCGCTGTTACTCACTCGCGAAACTGGTGGACCTACGCCAACTGCGATGCCGACTCCAACGCCGGCGCCCGCGATGCCTCCCGTTGCGCTGGAAAATCTCAAACCGATCCTGGATCGCGAGTTGGCTCCCGTCCTCGAACATGGATTGCTCAGCAAGCCGAGCGGCGGTGGATTGGTGATCGGCCTGATGGATCACGGCAATCGGCGCATCTTCGCTTACGGCAGCGCAAAGCCGGATTCGATTTTCGAGATCGGATCGATCACCAAGACGTTTACCGGGCTCGTTCTCGCACAGATGGTGGTGCAAAAGAAGGTCACGCTCGATACTCCCATTCGGACACTGCTGCCGGCAGGCCTTGTTGCGAAGCCCGACGGCGCGGAAATCACGCTCGTAGACCTAGCGACGCAGCATTCCGGGTTGCCGCGGATGCCGGATAACTTCAAGCCGCAAAATCCGGTCAATCCATATGTCGACTACCACGCCGCGCAATTGCAGGAGTTCATTGCCAAACACGGCGTCGCCAAACCCGCCGATGCTGGTTTTCTCTACAGCAATCTCGGTTTCGGATTGCTCGGTTACGGGCTTTCATTGCGTGCGGGCATTCCGTACGGACAATTGGTCTCAACCGAAGTCACCGGCCCACTGCACATGAGCGACACTGGCGTCACATTGTCGCCGGCGCAGCGCTCGCGGCTGATCCAGGGTTACGATACGAACCTCGACCCGACCGGTCCGTGGGATCTGGACGCGTTCGCAGGTGCCGGTGCTATCAAATCGACGGCGGCGGATATGCTCACTTATCTCGACGGGCACCTGCATCCGGACAAGTACGCAGCCGGCGCTGCCGCCGATTCACCGGCGGCAACTCTGCCGGCCGCAGTCGCGCTGGATCATCAAGTGCGGGCGAACGTCACTGTTAACGGCAATACCCGGATAGCGCTGGCCTGGATCTTCAATCCGAAAACAGGATCCTACTCCCATGGCGGAGGCACCGGCGGATACCGGTCACTGGCTGGATTCAATCCCGGTCAGGATCGGGCGATAGTTGTGCTCTACAATCGTGACAACCAGGACCCGGCAGCGCCACAGTTGGTCGAACGCGTCGAGGAAAACATCGAGGAGTTGATGACGGGGAAGCCGTCAATCCCGTTGGATTTCATGTCGGCGGATGAACGTCTCGCCCTGCTCCCCCCGACCTTCACGAACAGCTCGATCCAGGGCCCGTATCATTGCACTCTCACGGCGTTTCCGTTGCCGGCCACGATCAAAGATCCCTTCAAAGCTGCCGCGACCGGCGATCTTCATGTCGTTGCCGACGGCAAAGGCAAATTCTCCGAGGGAACCTGGGTTCATCATATCCAGGCACCCGGACTCGATTTGACGTGCAAGCTGAAGATGGTGTCTGGCGGCTATTCGGTCACACCAGACGGAACCGGCAAACAACATAGCTCGTGGAAACTGGTGACCGAAGAATCGCCGCGAGGATGCTTTGCGTTCTTCTCGCCGGCGCGGCCGCCCGTCACCACCGATTCGGAGTCAATCATGACAGATACCACGGGCAAGACTCTCTACTCGACTTCCATCAATCGCTTCGCGGTACTGAGCACCGTCTGCCAGAGCGAGCAGGCGCACTGACCATCGACGAGGGTTTGCGCGTGCGCGGGCGACCGGCGCACAATGCCAGTCGCGACGCCCAACACCATCAGTTTCCCTGCAACGGCGCCCGAGCGAGGTGACGGCAATGAGCGAAGCCAAGCGGGAATCCAAAGGACCAGTGCGCGGATACTTCTTCGACAAATCGGTGGTCGTCACCGGCGCGTCGAGCGGCATCGGCCACGACGTCGCGCTCGCCTTCGGCGAACAGGGCGCGCAGGTCGCGCTGCTCGCACGGCGGCGCGTGCAGCTCGAAGAACTCGCGACGAAAATCAACAAGGCGGGCGGCAAAGCGCTCGCCCTCGATTGCGACGTGACCGATCGCGCGCGCGTTTTCTGGGCGATCGACCAGGTCAAGGAAGCCTTCGGCAAGGTCGACATCCTGATCAACTCGGCGGGCTTGCTCATCGCGGAAACGGTCGAGGAGCTGCGGCCTGAGGATCTCGAAAAGATGATGGCGGTGAACGTCTTCGGCGCGCTCAATGCGATGCAGGCGGTGCTGCCGGTGATGCGCAAGGGCAAGTCGGGCAACATCGTGAACATCTCGTCACTGGCGGGACGCCGGGGCGTCAGCCCTCTCGGCGGTTACAGCTCGACCAAGTTCGCGCTGGTCGGGATGACGGAAGCGCTCCGGGTCGAGCTGTTCAACACCGGAATAAAAGTGTCGCTGGTGATGCCCGGGGTGATCGACACTCCGATGGCGCGCAATGCGCTCAAGCACGACTCGCTGAAAGGCGTATCCGCGATGATGGCGATGCCGGCGCGATGGGTAACGTGGGCGGTACTGGCCGCGGCCGCGTTCGGCCTCACCGAAGTGGACGTCCCTCCCGGCGCCGCAGTCGCCGAAAAACTCGCATCGCTATTCCCCGGCGTCACCGACGCGCTCTTGAGCGTCGGCACTCGCGTCATGCAAGGCGCGGCAACCTTCATGGGCGGCAGCCCCAAGGCAGAGCGGAAGGCGAAGTCCTAGAAGGCTACATCCAGTTCGCGCGACAGGAACGCCAGCTGATCCGCGAGCTCATCAATCGTCGCGTCCATTGGCAGAGTCGCCATATGCCCGGCTTCGGCGCGATAGTGAAGCACGATTGGATGCTTTGACGCCGTCGCCGATTGAAGCATCGCAGCCATTTTCCGCGCGTGCATCGGATCGCATCGCGTGTCCGAATCTCCCGTGACGAACATCACTGCGGGGTACCGCGTGCCGCCGCGCACGTTGTGATAGGGCGAGTACGCGAGCAGGTACCGGAAGTCCTTCGGATCGTCAGCGCACCCGTATTCGCCGATCCAGTAGGGACCCAACGGGTCCTTGTGATGACGCATCATGTCGAGTACCGGACGATGGCAGATGACGGCGCGAAACAGATCGGGACGCTGCGTCAGAGCGGCGCCGACTAGCAGCCCGCCATTGCTTCCGCCCGAAATCGCGAGCTTCGACGATTGCGTATAGCGATTGGCGACGAGCCATTCCGCGGCTGCGATGAAGTCGTCGAATACGTTCTGCTTTCGCTCGCGCCGGCCAGCCTGATGCCACTCCTCGCCGAATTCGCCGCCGCCGCGGATGTTAGCCGACGCGAATACCCCTCCCGCTTCTGCCCAAACCATCGCCATCGTCGAGTAAGCCGGCAGCATGCTGAGATTGTACCCACCGTAGCCGGTCAGCAATGTCGGGCGCGCGGAGTCGAGTACAAGCCCACGCTTGTGGAAGAGGTACATCGGAATCCTGGTGCCGTCCTTCGACGGATACCAGACTTGCCGCAATTCGAATTGCGCGAGGTCGGGAATATTTTGCTGACGCCACCAAACGTCGCGCTCTCCGGTCGCCAGGTCGTAGCGATAGATCGTCGGCGCGTGGTCGAACGAGCTGAAGTAGAAAAACGATTCGCTGCGTTCCCATCGCCCGGTGAATCCTGCCGCGGTGCCGGCGCCCGGCAACTCCACCTCGCGCACAAAGGTTCCGTCCGGTTCGAACACTCGAACCCGCGACCGCACCTCCTCCAGAGATGCCACGACCAGTTTCCCGCCCACGGTCGCCACGCTTTCGATCGTCGCGGGTCCCTCAGGAATGATCTCGCGCCAGTTCTCGCGCGACGGATTGGCGAACTCGACCCGAATGACGCGGCGCCGAGGCGCTTGCCAGTTGGTCAGCATGATGAACGCGTCGCCGGCGTCGGAACCAGTGGAGAAGGCGTCGAGGTCATCGGCTATTGGAATGATCTCGCCTTCGGGGTCGAGCCGCTGAAAATACGGGTCGTTGCGATCACCGCTCTTGGTGCTCGCAGTTCGGTAACCGCTGCCGATCATCAGGTATCGGCCGTTGTCCGACACGAACGCGCCAGCCCATCGCTCGGGACCCCAGTCTGATCCGATTATTTCGCGGTCTTCGGAAATCCCGGTGCCCATGCGATGGAATCTGATGCGCGGACCCTGATCGGTTCTGACCGCGTAGTAGAAACCTCTGCCGTCATGTTTCCATGACGCGTTGTTGTAGCGCGCCCTGGGAAGCTGATCGGATAAGTCACGGCGCGATGCGACATCCATCAGATTGATCGAAAACTCGTCTTCACCGCCGTGGCGCACGCCGTAGGCGAGAACAGAACCATCGCGGGAAATACCGACGATATGAACGCCCGTCATCTGATCTGCGCTCATGGTGTTTGCGTCGACCAGAATTTCTTCCTGGCCGTTTAGTCCGTGACGCCGGCAGATCGCAGCGTGTTGCTCGCCGGCACGTCTGCGAGCGTAGAAGTAGTAACCCTTTCGCTCGATCGGAAAACCCATCGCATCAATCTTCATCGACTCGGCTAGGCGCGCGCGGATGCGTTCCCGGATGGGTGTGTCCAGAAACGGCCGCGCATATTCCTTTTGCGCGGAGAGCCACGCGCGTGTCTCCGGCGCGGCTCCATCTTCGAGCCAGCGATAGGGATCCGGCACTTCGACGCCATGCAGAATTTCGCGGAAGTCACCGCGACGGGTGGTTGGCGGAGGCTGGAACTGATCAGTTGATGCCATAGCGGTTACCTACGACGCGAATGCGCGTTGTTATCGTAATCGGCGTGAAGGCTAGGTGAAAACCAGCTGACTACATGAAGTACGGCTTCGCCATCTCGTCGAATCTGCCGTACATCAGCCACACCTTCACGTTGAATGCGTGCGGATGCTCGACGGGTTCGCGGCCCACCGTTTTCAAACCCAGCTGTTTGTACATCTCGTAGAGCGGCTCGATCGGATTTGTGATCAGCAGCTTGGGGCGCCGCGAAAAAACAAACAGTCGCGCCGTGTCCGACATCATCTTGACCAGGCCCTTGCCCTGGTAAGTCGGGTCAATCACCATCCCGCCGAACTCGAACACTTCCGACGCGAGCATCCCCTTGAACAACGGCGCCGGATAGAGATGGCCGAGCGTCAGCGGCGCGTCCGCCAGGCATCGCGCCCAGAACGCGCCAATCAGCGGCGGACGACGGCGCTCGCTGCCTGCGCCCACATTGTACAGGCCGAAATGGATCGCGAGCGGCCATAGCAGCACGTGCACGCGCTTTTCCTGCACGTTCAGCATTTTCCAGGTGCGGTGGTGGAGCGCGGCAAGTTCGCGCAACCCCAATGGCGTGCCGATCGGACGAACTTCGAGCCGCGCTTCTAAGGCAGAATGCGTTGGAGGACGCAGCGGGGGAGATCGTGGTTCGCGCCTGGGTTTTTCTGACGGGGGCTTTTCTTCGGCAGGCGGTTGTTCGGCAGGCGTCTCGGATGGATTTTCGGGGGTGGCTGACTGCGGCGCACGATCAGGCGTCGGCGACGAGAGCATCGCCTCGATCGGATCGTCGTTCTTCTCGGCCGCCATCAGTGAACCCCGCCGCGCCGCCGAACCCACGGCGACGCCGATTTCACACCACCCAACTTAATGCCGTCCCCGCGGGACAGCTCATCCTCACGCCTTAAGACGCGCGCCCACCGCTATCGTTAAGCGGCTCGACGCCAACCACCACTGGCTCACTGCCGTCAATAATAAGGAATCAAAGCGTCAAGCGAAACACTGTCATGTCCTGAATTTGTGATTTCTTTACGCTGGCGCACGGACAGACGAGCCAAGGAGCAGCCGGGATTCTTCGCGGAGCCTGTCCTGAGCGGAGTCGAAGGGCTCTGAATGACACAAGAAGAAGGCGAGACAGGAAAAAGAACCTGAGAGCAAAAAGGGCGTCCTCGCCATTTTGCGATTAGTACTGGGTGCAGGGGTCACCCCTGCCCAAAGAAGTGTGAAACCCACGGTGGGTTTCACATTAGATAAAGAAAGGGCGCCCGATTGGGCGCCCCCTCCTGCTATTCGAACTGTTCTCGACTATCCGATCTTTGCGTACACCGACTTGATCTGCGTGTACAAATCTATCGCGTACTTACCCAATTCGCGGCCGAAGCCCGACTGCTTGTAGCCGCCGAACGGTGACATCGGATCGATCTGGCCGTAGGTGTTGATCCAGACCGTGCCGGCCTTGAGCTTGCGCGCGATTCCGAGCGCGCGATTGATGTCCTTGGTCCACACCGCCGCCGCCAACCCGTACGTCGTGTCGTTGCCCTGGAAGACGACGTCGGCCTCGTCCTTGAACTTGATCGCCGAGGCGACCGGCCCAAAGATTTCTTCGCGCGCGATCTTCATCTGGTTGTTTACGCCGGTGAAAACCGTCGGCTGAATGAAATAGCCGGATTCCTGCTTGCCCGGCTCGCCGCCAGTCTTGGCGGTCGCACCTTCAGCCTTGCCGGTCTTCAGATATCCCTTGACGCGATCGTGCTGTTCCTTGGAAACGAGCGGTCCCATGCGGGTGTTCGGGTCCAGCGGATTGCCGAGCGTGAGCCCGCTGGCCATCTTCGACAACGAATCGGTGAACTGATCGTAAACGCTCTCCTGCACGAACACGCGCGACCCGGCGCAGCAGACCTGGCCCTGGTTCATGAAGATGCCGAGCGCGGAGCCGAACACCGCTGACGGCATGTCGGCGTCGGGGAATATGATGTTGGGCGACTTGCCGCCGAGCTCGAGCGAGACGCGCTTCAAGTTGCCGGTCGAGGCTTGCAGGATCAGCTTGCCGACTTCGGTCGAGCCGGTGAATGCAACCTTGTCTATATCGGGATGCTCGGCGATCGAACTGCCGGCGCCGGGGCCGAAGCCCGTGATGATCTGCACGACGCCCTCAGGCAGGCCCGCTTCGCAGATAAGTTCGCCGAGGCGAATCGCGGTGAGCGGAGTCTGCTCGGCAGGCTTCAGGATGACGACGTTGCCGCATGCGAGCGCGGGCGCAATCTTCCACGACGCCATCAGCAGTGGAAAATTCCACGGGATGATCTGTCCGCACACGCCGACCGGCTCGCGCAGCGTGTAGTTGAACATCGAGGGGTCGGACGGATTGGTCTCGCCGTAAATCTTGGTGGCGAAGCCGGCGTAGTAGCGGAAGGTCTCGGCGGCGCCGGGGATGTCGATATTCTTGGACTCGAACAGCGGCTTGCCGTTGTCGAGCGTCTCGAGCTCGGCCAGTTCCTCCGCATGTTTGTCGATCAGTTCCGCAATCTTGAGCAGCACATGGGTGCGCTGATGCGGACTCATGCTCGCCCACTTGCCTTCCTCGTACGCTTTGCGCGCATGCTTTACGGCCTCGTCGACGTCGGCCTTGTCGCCCTCGGCGACGAGCGCGAGCACTTGCTCGTTGGACGGGTTGAGGGTCTCGAAAGTTTTGCCGGATTTTGACGGCACCCATTTTCCATTGATGAGAAGTTTTTTGGGCGAGCTCTTGAGGAACTCAAGCGCTGCGCTCGACTTGGCGCCGCGAGTCGCGGACTCCAATGACGCTGATGCTGATGCCATTTTCGTAATCTCCTGTGTTTGATGTGCCCGAGCGGTAATAGAGCCTGATTAACACTCGAACCTTAATAAATCGAGATGCATTCGGCAAAGTGAAATGTGGGCGCGTGGCCCTTGCTATTGCTATTGTGAGCGGCAATCGCGTCAGTGGCATTCAAGCAAACACCCCTTATCGCGCAGTACCTGAGCGTCAAGCAGCGCGTCCCCGACGCGATCCTGTTTTTTCGCCTCGGCGACTTTTACGAAATGTTCTTCGAGGACGCCGAAGTCGGCGCGCGCGTGCTCGACATCCAACTCACCTCGCGCAACAAGGACGGCGTGCCGCTGTGCGGCGTGCCCTACCATTCCGCCGAGCCGTACATAGCCAAGCTGTTGAAGGCGGGCCACAAAGTCGCGATCTGCGAGCAGGGGACGCCCGACCCCAAGACTCCCAAGCTGATGCCCCGGCAGATCGTTCGCGTGATCACGCCGGGCACCGTCGGCGAAGAAATGGTGCTGACCGCAGCCGAGAAGAGTTACCTGGTCGCAGTCACCGGTGCGGAAGGCGCGGGATTTACGCTGGCCGCGCTCGACGTCTCGACTGGCGAATTTCTCGCTACGCAAGTTCGCGAGGCCACGACGCTGTGCGAGGAAATCGCGCGGATCGCGCCGCGCGAAATAGTAATCGCCGCGCGGGACGGTGAGTTGGGTGCGTTGCTCAAGGATCTAAATTGTCCGTTGACGACGCTCGATCACGAATCGTTCAGCGCCGAGCGCGCGACCGCGGCATTCTCGAATCGGTTCGCGAGCGCCGCCACGGATCTCGACGAATCGATCGCGCACACGGCAGGAATCGCGTTGCTGTATGTCGAAGACACCTTCGGCCACGACCTCGCGCATATCGCGGCGCCGCGTCTCTACCGCATCGCCGAGTACATGCTGGTGGACGAGACCACGCGGCGTCATCTCGAACTGATCGCTTCGACCGACGGCGGGCGCAAAGGTTCGTTGCTGTCGATTCTCGACGAAACGCTGACCGCGGTCGGCGCGCGCACGCTTTGCAACTGGATTATCTATCCGCTGCTTGCACGCGACGCGATTAGCGCGCGGCACGACGCACTCGAAGAACTCTTCGATGCGGACCTGGGCGGCACGTTGGCGGAGTCGTTGAAGCGAATCGGCGACCTCGAGCGGCTGGCGGGACGAATCGGTGCGATGCGCGCGTCGCCGAGGGACTGTCTGCGCCTGGCGGACGCGCTCAAAGCGGATGAGTCACTGAAAAAAGCGATGGGCGCGCTCAAGAGCCTGCTCATCCGCGAGCAAGCCGCGCGCATCTCGCCGATGCCGGCGCTGGTCGCACAAATCGCCGCGACGCTGTCCGATGAGCCTCCTGTGAATCCGCGCGACGGCAACGTCATCCGTGTGGGCTTGAGCGCCGAGGTGGACGAGTTGCGCAGCCTGGCGACCGGCGCACGCGGCGTGATCGCGAAGCTCGAGGCAACCGAGCGCGAGCGCACCGCTATCCCGTCGCTCAAGGTCCGCTACAACAATATTTTCGGCTACTACATCGAGATCACCAAGACGAATCTCGAGCGGGTGCCCGCCGACTACCAGCGCAAGCAAACTCTGGTCAGTGCCGAGCGCTTCACCACGCCGGCGCTCAAGGAGCTCGAGCGCAAAATCCTGACGGCGGAATCGGCGCTCAAAGAACTCGAACTGCAGATTTTCACGAAGCTGCTGCGCGACTTGCAGGCGCACGCCGCGACGATTCTCGAAACCGCTCGCGCCGTTGGCGAATTCGACGCAGTGATGTCATTGGCGAAGGTCGCGCGGCATCGCGGCTACGTGCGGCCGAAGATTAACACCGGCCTGCGGATTCGCGTGCGCGACGGACGCCATCCGGTGCTCGAAGCCGGGATGCGCGCGGGCGAGTTCGTGCCCAACGACCTCGACGCCGAGCCCGACACGCGGCAAATCCTGCTGATCACCGGCCCCAACATGGCCGGCAAGTCGACCTACCTCCGGCAGGTCGCGCTGATCGCGATCATGGCGCAAATCGGCAGCTTCGTTCCCGCCGCCGAGGCGACTATCGGGCTTATCGATCGCGTGCTGACGCGAATCGGTGCGCGCGACGAACTGCGCCGCGGCGAGTCCACCTTCATGGTCGAGATGAGCGAGACGGCGCGCCTGCTCAAGGGCCTCTCGGAGCGCAGCCTGCTGTTACTCGACGAAGTTGGGCGCGGCACCAGCACCTTCGACGGGCTTGCGATCGCGTGGGCGGTCGCCGAATACCTGCACGATCAGACGCGCGCCAAGGTGCTGTTCGCGACGCACTTCCACGAGCTGACCGACCTCGCGCGCGAGCGTCCGCGCGTCAAGAACCTGAGCATGGCGGTGCGCGAATGGGGCGACGAGGTGATTTTTCTGCGTCGCGTCATCGAGCAGCCGTCGTCGCGAAGTTACGGTATCGAGGTGGCGCGGCTGGCCGGATTGCCCGATTCGATCATCACGCGCGCGCGCGAAATTCTCGCCAACCTCGAGCAA
>NZ_DATDGQ010000045.1:0-11935 GCF_036522015.1 Binatus sp. (SeqCode) | reverse complement strand
TCGCGCGCATCGTCACGCACTACGTCCAGCACTATGCGTGGCTCGAGGACAACATCCTCATCCGCGACGCCGCCGCGATTGCCGACATTCCCGGCATCATGGTGAATGGACGCTTCGATCTTCAGGCGCCGATCGGATGGGCATACAGTCTCAAGCGGGTATGGCCGCGCGCAAAGCTGGTGATCGTCGACGACGCGGGGCATGACGCGTCGAACGCGAGCATCACCAGCGAACTGATCCGCGCGACAGATCAATTCGCGGGCAATGCTTAGAACAGCTCTGGGCTCCGGAATAAGGTGGCGCGCAAAAAAGCTTCGGAGCCGCGCAACGAGGAAGCGGCTTCCTGCGCTGTAGCAACGGCGTCAAAATGAGGCGTCCGGGACCGAAATCGGGGGCTCGAAATGAAGCGATTGAACTCGTCATATCGTCGAATTGCGCTCGCCCGGAATCTGTTTGCGATTGCGATACTCACAAGCGCGTTCATTTCAATTGATCACGCGCGCGCGACAGCTGCGGCCGCTGATGCGGGTGACAAATCCGCAGCGGTCGATAAGTTGTTCGAACAGTGGAATACGCCGAGCTCTCCGGGATGTGCGGTCGCGGTTATGAAGGGCGGGCGGATTGTATACGAACATGGCTACGGCATGGCGGATCTGGATCACAATGTCCCGATCACAACTGCAACGGTGTTTAACGTCGGGTCAATCGCCAAGCAATTTACCGGCGCCGCGATCCTGATGCTCGCTCAGGACGGCAAACTGTCGCTCGACGATCCGATTCGGAAGTACCTGCCTGAGCTGCCCTATTTCGGTGTACCGATCACGTTGCGCCAGATGCTGGCGCACACTAGCGGGCTGCGCGACTACGAGATTCTTCTCCACTTCGACGGATGGCGGCTCGATAGCCCTGATCTTCTCACCAACGACGATATCTTCTACATCCTCTCGCGCCAGAAGGAGTTGAATTTTCCGCCGGGTACTGACTACGCCTACAGCAACACCAACTACATGCTCCTGGCGCAGGTCGTCAGCCGGCTTAGCGGACAGTCGTTCCCGGATTTCGCGATGGCCCGCCTCTTTCAACCGCTGGGAATGAAGCACACTCACTTTCGTCAAGACCACGGCGAAGTCGTGAAGAACCTGGCTTATTCTTACATCGACGACGATCACGTGCTTCGCCTATGCCTCCCGAACTACGACATCTTCGGAGCTACCAACTTGATGACTACCGTCGAGGACCTGGCCCGATGGAACGAGAACTTTTTCTCTGGGCGCGTAGGTGGCTCACGGATGGTTCAGCAGTTGCAGCAGCCAGGTCAGCTTAACGACGGAACGCTCGTAAATTATGCCCCCGGCGAGTTCGTCGGCACTACGCCCGGCGGTCTCAAATGGGCGCAGAGTGGGACTGCCGGTGACGCTGGCTACAGGGCCGACGCGCTCCGTGTGCCAGATCATCACCTGACGGCGATTACGGTCTGCAACCTGGGTTCTATCAATCCGACCGATCTAAATGTTCATATCGCCGACTTGTATCTTGAAGGTAAGTTCAGCGCCTCCCTCTCGCCTGTTCATGCAGAATCGTTCCACGCGGATGCGGCGCAATTAGCCAGCTACGTAGGAATCTTCACTGACGCAAAGGAAAATTATGTGCTGAAGCTCGAGCAACGCGGCGATGCTCTCTGGGCTGAATCATATATCGGTCCCAACGCGATCGGTCCTGCTCAACTCGATGCCATTGGTGAAGGTCGCTTTCGCGGTCTCGGGATGGATCCGCTCGTTTTCTCATCGGACCATCGCAGCGCGAAGGCCGCGCTCTCGGGAATGCCTTCCATCCAGTACGCCCGAGTCCCCGCATACAATCCGGCCACATCCGAACTCCGCGAGTTCGAAGGTGAATATGAAAGCAAGGAACTCGACATTCCGTACCACGTAGCCATAGAGGGCAACGGACTCATCCTGCGTGCTCTGAAGCTGGCGGGAGAACCGATCACGCCAATCATAAAAGACTTGTTTGTTGGTGAGGACCGGCGAATTCGTTTCACGCGTGACGCGGATGGAAAGGTAACCGGGTTTGTGATGAGCGGATTTTTTAACCGGGTGCAAAATCTCAAATTCGAGCACACGGCGCCTCATTAGATTACTTCGGATGCAAGGGTAGGCCTTGGGATCTGAGGGTTCCTCGATGGCGGTGTGGGAACCTTTGCCAAGCTGGTGATCGTCAAGACGTAGGCCATGACGCGTCAAAACGCAGGCATCACGGGGGAATTGATCCGCGCAACCGACGAATTCGCAGGAATGCCTAGAACAGTGAGCCGACGAAGTGCTCTAGCTCTAGATTGAACTTCACTATTACACGGTCGGAGCCGCGCGTCAGTCCTATGCCGGGACCGACGTTGTACTCGATTCCGTGCGGCAACTCGCCTTTGAGTACCGGGAAGATGTAGTGCTGCTGCGCGTGCAGTGGATCGTTGTCATCGATCAAGCCCAGCGCGCCGTAGAATTCGAGGCCGGGTGAAATTTCGCGCAGGTAGTCGTAATAGATACCGGCGGCGTAGCCGAACTCGAATCCCTTATTCTTGTTGGGTCCGACGAAGACGCCCTTTTCGAAAATCGGATTGAGATCGATTTCGAACTTCCGGAAATCTTTCTCTATAATTGGTTTCAGCTCCAGCTCAAGTTGGTTGTCGTCGAACTGCGGCGTCCGATGCCATTCCAATTCGACGTACCAGCCCAGATCGACCGGCAACTCGCCCTGCTCGAACAGGTTGCCGCGCACGCGAAACTTCGAGCCCGCGTATTGAAACGAGTCGGCGTTGGGATGCGCGAGATTGAGGTACGCTGCGCCCTCGACGTGGTCCGAAAAGCCGTAGGTGAGCTCGAACGCCGTGCGATACATATCCTGACTGGCGAAATCGCCGGCCGAAGTGCCGTCGTCGCCGTGCTTGTGACCGTTCGGCACGAAGCTGTTGAGCGATTCGAGCTCGACCATCCCGTTGCCTACGGTCTGATACGGGTACACCTCGAACTCGAAAGGATCGACTTGCGCCGACGCATTCGCGGCGATCAGCAATAGCGGCGCGCAGAAGAAGATCGCGCGCGGGTTCATCGCGGTGACGACGCGGCGTGCGACAATTTTTCGCCGGCGATCCATTGCGTGATCGTATCGCGCTCGGCGGACGTCAGTTGCGCCCCGGGATGCATCGCGCGGTAGTACCATGGCGGCATCGCGTCGCTTGCGATCAGCCGCGCGATCTCGTCGAGCTTTTGATTCTCAGTGCCGGGATCGGAGGTGTAATCAGTCCATGACGAGAAGTTCATGCGCCGCCGCCCTTCGGCGACCTCGTGATGAATCCACCAGGAGCAAGGCGCCACGGCGCTATACCAGGGCCATCGCGTCTGGTTCGAATGGCAGTCGTAGCAGGAGCGCTGTAGGGCATCCTTGACGGCCGGCGGTGCGGACAAATCGCCACTGACGGCTGGATTCGAACGATCGGTGCGCACCAATTGGGCTACCAGGAATGCGATCGTTGCAAACCACAGGATCGCGCGAAGCGTGTGACCCGTCGCAGCCTCAGCGCGAGACAATCTCGCCTTTCACCGCGCCGTGACTGAAGTCGTCGAAGAACGGATAGGTGCCCGGCGGAAGCGCTGGAATGTACACGGTGATCGTTTGTCCGGGCTGCACTACGCGCTCGCGATGCAACTCGAAGCTCTCAAACTCGACGGCCGCATCGCCGGCGTTGGTGACATGCAGTTTGACGGGAGTGTTGGCAGGCAGCGCCAGGCTGGCGGGTTCTACGGCGCCAGCGTGAAAGCGTAGCGAGGAGTCGTCAGCTGCGCGCGCGGACGGCGCCGCGAAGGTGATTAACAGTGCCAGGGAAGCGACGGCGGTCGCTTTGATGATTGAGATGGTTATGGAAGTCACGAAGGCAGCTGGCTCCTGATGAGATTGAGAATGATTCTCATTTACAAGAGTCCGCGGCGTTTGTCAAGCGCAGCACTAAAGACGCCTGATTGCAGCTCCAACTTCAAGCTTCGACCGGATATTTCTTGACTACCCGGGCAATCGCAGCTAATTCATAGATTCGCTCCGAAAGTTGGGGCTGCCGGCTCGATTTTGTGAACGCGCTGGCTGAGAATCGCGCCGACGGGGACTCGCGCGCGATGGAGACGTAGTTGCTCGCAACGAAGCTGTCGGCAAACCGAATGGCCAGGGGACTCGCGCCGCTAGTGCTCGCGATCGCCTTTGTGTTCGCGGCCACCCCCAACGCGTCGTCGGAAACCAAGCTCCCATTCCCGCGACCGGCGGCGATTCAGCCCAACGTAGATTTCTGGGTCGATGTATTCACCAAGTACGCCGAGAGTGACTTCGTCGTCGTCGATCGCGATAACGTGTCGCGCGTTTACCACGTGTTTCATCTTCCCGGCGACGGTCAGCCCACTCGCACCGATATCGATTGGGCGAACGAGTATCTCAAGACCAAATATTCCGACATTTTGAATCGCCTCGCGACCCGGCCGCCGGCCGACGACGAAGAGCGCGAGATCGCCGCGATGTTCAAGGGTGAGCCGCCGAGCGCTTATGCTGCCGCCGCGCAAAACTTGCGCGTGCAGGAGGGGCTGCGCGAGCAATTTCACGACGGACTGCTGCGCAGCCGTTACTACACACCGTCGATGGAGCGGATTTTCCGCAGCGCGGGGATTCCGCCCGAGCTGGTGACGCTCGCGCATGTCGAGTCGGGTTTCCATAGCGCGTCGCGCTCGAGCGCCGGAGCGGTCGGCATCTGGCAGTTCACGCGAGACACCGGCAAGCACTACATGAAGATCACGCGCTATCACGACGATCGCCTGAACCCGGACCGCGAGACGCTCGCGGCCGCCAAGCTGCTGCGCTCGAACTACGACACTCTTGGCGATTGGCCGCTGGCGATTACCGCGTACAACTACGGCACCGGCGGAGTGGCGCGAGCGGCTGGAATCTACGGTGGCGACTATTCCGAAATGGTCCAGCACTACCAGGGACCGCATTTCGGCTTTGCTGTGAAGAACTACTACGCGGAATTTCTTGCCGCCTTGCAGGTGCATCGCGACGAAGAAAAATATTTCCCCGGCATCGAGGACGAACCCGCGATTCGACCCGCGCCGATCAAGACCGACTTTGCACCGCGACGCGCCGCGAAGTCGCATGCGTCGCACGCTCACCATACTTCCCGCGCTTCTTCAAAGACGACTCATCACTCGAAGAAGACCGTCGCGCAGAAAACCTGATCGTATCCATCCGGCGCCGGGCTGACAGCGTTACAGTTGCGGCGCGCGCACTGCTCGCGTCTGTTATCGTTTAGGTGATGCCACGCAAGGCCGCGCAATCGCCGCAACTCGCCGTCCTCGCCAAACGGCTGAAGGACAGGCTTGGCAGCGATCGGCTGGCGCAGCAGGCGCTGGCCGTCGTCGACGGTCGTGCACCTGACGAGCAGTTGGCGCTCGCGTTCCTAACCAGGCTGGCCGAAAATTCCGCCGCCGCGCTGAAGGACGTGCTGCGCGATCGATCAGCGGGAATCGATCTGATTTTTTGCCTCGGCTCGTCGGAGCTCGTCGCGACCGAGCTTTCCTTGGCCGGACCCGGATGGGCGGAAATTTTTCTCGGCGCACGCGCCCAGACGATTGACGGTCTCGTCGCCGCGATGCGCACCGAGCGCGCCGCGATCGACGCGCCCGATCGCCAGGCCGCCGGCGCGGTGCTCGGGCGTTTCATGCGCCGCATGATGGTCCAGGTGGCGATTGCCGATCTGCTCGACCGGTTGAGCGTCGGCGAGACGGCGCACGCGATGTCGGAGCTGGCCGACGAATGCATTCGCACCGCGCTCGCTCTTGCGACCCGGTTTCTTGGCGAACGCGCCCGCCGCATCGGCCAGTTCTGCATCCTTGCGATGGGCAAGCTTGGCGCGCGCGAACTCAACCTCAGCTCGGACGTCGATCTGATTTATCTTCACGCGTCCACGGATTCGCCGGATAGTTCCGAAGCGGCGTCGCGTCTCGGCGAATGGTTTACCGAAATTTTGTCGGCGCGATGCTTTCGAATCGATATGCGGCTTCGGCCCGGCGGCCGTTCTGCGCCGTTGGTGACGCCGATTGACGGTGCGATCAACTACTACGAAAACCTCGGCGAGCCGTGGGAGCGGGCCGCGCTGCTGCGTGCGCGGCCAGTCGCGGGCGACCTCGAAATCGGATACCAACTGCGCGCCGAACTGAATCATTTTGTGTTTCGCAGCTATCTCGACTTCGACACGCTGCGCCAGTTGCGCGCGATGAAGCATCAGATCGAGGCCGAACTGAAAACTCCCGCGATGATCGAGCGCAACATCAAGCTCGGCCGCGGCGGGATCCGCGAGCTCGAATTCATCGTGCAGGCGCTCACGCTGATTTATGGTGGACGCGATCCCCGGCTTCGAGTCGAGCAGACCGTCGCCGCGCTCGAGAAGCTCGACGCGCTCGGCTACCTGCCGTCAAAACGCGCGCGCGAACTCGCCGACGCGTACCTGTTCCTGCGCGACGTCGAGCACAAGCTGCAAGTCGTCGCCGGCCTGCAGACGCACGTGCTGCCCGCTGATAACGACCGGATGCGCGCGCTCGCGGTGCGGATGGGTTTCGGCAAGGGACCCGCGGCGTTGAAGAGATTCGTCGAGCTGCTCAAATCTCATCGCGCGCTGGTCGAGTTGCAATTTCGCGAGACTCTGGCCGGCGGCGACGAAGAGTCAACGCGCTCGGTCTCTTCTTCTGCGGAACTCGCCTGGAATTCGGCGCTCGATCCCGATTCCTCGACCCGCTACCTGCGCGAACTCGACTTTGCGCGCGCCGACGAAAGCGCGCGCCATCTCGAGCTGCTCGCGCGCGGCCCTTCGCGTGCACCGACCAGTCCGCGCCGTCGCGAGCTGCTCGAACGGCTCGGCCCGATGATGATCGACGAGATCGGCAGGCTGCCCGATCCGGATCTGGCGCTGATGAACCTTGCTGCGTTCATCGCCGCGATCGGCGCGCGGACCTCGTTCCTCGCGCTGCTCGAGCAACATCCCGCGACCCGACGCATCCTGCTGCGGCTGTTCGCCTCGAGCGCCTACCTCTCGACCATCTTCATCCGCCATCCCGACATGCTCGATACGCTGGTGCGCTCCGACCTGGCGGCGACGCGGCGCAGCCCGGCCGAGTTGCGCGACGAGTTGGCGGGGTTGATCGCGGCGAGTCCGGATTTCGAGAGCAAGCTCGACGCGTTGCGCGCATTTCGTCACCAGGAATTTCTGCGCATCGCGATTGCAGACCTGGCGGGCGACCTCGAATTGTTCGACGTCGAGCGCGAGCTCACAAGCCTGGCCGA
Source organism: Binatus sp. (SeqCode) (assembly GCF_036522015.1). Classification (GTDB taxonomy): domain Bacteria; phylum Desulfobacterota; class Binatia; order Binatales; family Binataceae; genus Binatus. The sequence continues at coordinate 4,567 of NZ_DATDGQ010000045.1, read as the reverse complement.
AACGGTGCTGGACGAGGCGATGGCGCTGGCGCGAATCCAGACCGAGGCGCGCTTCCCGATCCCCGCCACGATGCGCCTGTGCGCGATTGCGATGGGCCGGCTCGGCGCGAGCGAAATGTCGTACAACTCCGACCTCGATCTGATTTTTGTTTACGACGATCGCGCGGAAGTCGCCGCCGGCAGCCGTGAAATCGCGTCGCGAATCACGCAGAAGCTGATCGCGATCCTCGAATCGCGCACGCGCGAGGGCTACGCCTACAAGCTCGACCTGCGCCTGCGCCCTTCGGGCAACGCGGGCCCGCTGGTCACGTCGCTGGCGGGGTTTCGCGAGTATCATCGGCAAAGTTCGGCGGTCTGGGAGCGGCAGGCGCTGGTGCGCGCGCGCGTGATAACCGGCGACCACGAACTGGGGCGCGAAGTGGAAGCGGCGCGCCAGGAATTTGTCTACGGCCGCGGACTGACGCTGGCCGAGGTCGGCGAAATTGCCGCGATGCGCCATCGGATGGAGATGGAGATCGGCGCCGAGGACAAGACCCGGCTCAACATCAAGCAGGGCCACGGCGGATTGGTGGATGTCGAGTTCCTGGTGCAGATGATGGCGCTGAGTCACGGCCATCTTCATCCCGAGCTGCGCGTGCGCAACACGATCGAATTGCTCGAGGCGCTCGACGGTCTCCATCTACTGAAGGCTGCCGACGCAGCCATCCTCGAAGACGACTACCGATTTTTGTCGCGCCTGGAAAATCGCCTCCGCATCGAAAGCGACCAGCCCTCTTGGGCAGTCCCGACGTCCGTGATCGGGCTGCGTCCACTGGCGCGCCGCATGGGCTTCGAAGGGGCGGACGGCGCCGCCCGAATGCTCGCCGAACTGTCCGAGCGCCGCGATAGAATCCGCACAATTTTCGATCGATATTTTGCGACCGCTCAAGACAGTTTGTCATCGCAGAGGATGTGAGGGGGCTGGGCGCCAGCAGGGCAGCTTTTGTCATCCTTCCTGCCGCTCGCGTTGCTCGCTCTGTCAGGATGACAGAGAGTGTGCTCGCGCTGCTCGCTTCGATCGGAACGACAGAAGAGCACGACCTACTCGAAATCAAGCTTCACGCCTGCCAGGACGTTGATCGTCGGGGCCTTGAAGCCGAAGGCCTCTGAGTAGTTGCGGTCCAGCAGGTTTCCAACACGCGCGAAAGCCTCCTCGTTGCGCACGTGGCCCAGCGGGATTCCCATCGTGTACGACACGACGGCGTTGACCAGATTGTATGCGGAATGATTCGCGGTGGTGGACTCGACCGTGATGTCGTCGCGATCGCCGACGAAGATGTAGCTCACGTTGGCCATGATTTTGTCGTGCGGCAGAAAATTCCCGCTCCGCACGTATTGCACCAGCGCCGATGCGGTATGTTTCGCCACCCGCAGCGGCCGCGCCGTCGAGCCGGGCAAATCGGCGTGCGTCTCGTCGAGAATCGTCATGTTGCCGCTGAACGTCAGCCCCTTGATGAGCGTCAAGCTCGGCACGATCTCGACGCCCTGCGTGTCGACGCGCGCCGCGTTGCCCGCTTCCGAGCCGAACAGACACTTGGGACATGGAATAGTGACGATCAGGTTCTTCACGCGGCGCGAGAAGTAGGTCGCGGTGAAAGATGCGCGCTCGCCGAAGTTGGTGGTGAATCCGCCGTCCCATTCGCTGGAAACTTCGGGCTGCAGATGCGGGTTGCCGAAGTTCGGGAAAAACAGTTCGTCGAATGACGGCGCGCGAAAGCCTTCAGTGTAACTGCCGCGCAGGGTGGTCGAGATTTTCGTAATCGGAATCGCGACCGACCATCCAGGGCTGACCTCCTTGCCGAACTGGCTGTTGCCATCGACGCGAAATCCGCCCGTCACCAGAACGTGGCCGTCGAGAAAGCTCCCCTCCTGCTCGAGGTAGCCCGCGTATTCCTGGCGGCGCGCGCGGAACAGGCTTATCGACGTTGCCAGGGGCGGAGGCGGCGCGAAGTTCTTGAAGGTCGAGATACTATCCGAGCGGACCCATCGATCCTTGAAGTCGAAGCCCGCCAGCGTCCGGAACCCCTCGCACCAGGTGTAGAGAGCCTCGATCAGTCCGCCGCGAGTTTCGTCGGGGATGCGATCGTCCTCGCTGCCGACGTGACCCGGGTACGGGGTCGAGGTCGAGCGCTGATCCTGGCGCACGAAAAACGAGTTCGTGCGCACCAGCAACTTTTCGCCGAAGTGATGCTCGACTTCGCCCTTGAACAGCATGAACTCATTACGGTCGTGCGCGGTCGGATCGAGGTCCGACCCTGAAAAAACGTTGAAATTGGGCAGGCTCACATTCGACGCGATGTAACGCGCGAAGCCGCGGAGCACGGTGTCGTCGTCGAGGTGGTAGTCGAAGCGCCCATTTAGCGCGAGATTGTCGGAGTTGTCGTTGACCGGGCGATATCCTTCGGTCGAGAAGTATGAGACCGCGCCCGAGTAGTGGAGGTTTCCCTCGGCGCCGCTGACCGTTCCGACCTGCTGGCTGGTCGCACGATTGCCGCCGCCTGAAAGCAGGCTCGCCGTCGGCGGACCTTCGCCCTCCTGCGAGAGTATGTTGACGACGCCGCCTATCGCCTGCGAGCCGTACAGCGAGCCGCCGGCGCCGCGCAGAATCTCGACGCGATCCAGGTTGTCCGTAGTCAGGTTGGCCAGGTCGAAGCTGCCAGTCGCGCCCGCGTTGACTTCGACGCCGTCGACGAGCACCAGCGTCTGCGATGCGGACGCGCCGCGAATCGACACGTCGGTGACCGAACCGGGCGAGCCGCTCTGGGTGACCTGCACGCCGGGCACTTCGCGCAGCACGTTCGCGACCCGGTCGATCTTCTGATCCTGGATTTGCGGGTCTTCGACGACCGTGATCGTCGTACCGATCTCGCCGATTGGCTGCGGGATTCGGGTCGCGGTGACGACCACCGGATTCAGTTTCTGCGCCTCTTCTTTTTTGGCGGGTGTCGCCGGCTGACTCGCTTTCTTTTTCGGCGACGCGGGCGCGGTTTGAGTTTGCGCTGGCGACGACGCGGACGCCGGCGTTTGAGCGCGCGCGATCGGCGCAAAAAGCGCCGTCGCAATGACTGTCGACACGATCAAATCAGGAAACCGCATGAACTCCCTCCGAGTTCAAAGGCTGCCAACACGCGGAGGAAGGGTCGGGCTGCAAAAACAAAACCCGATCCTTCACGTCGAGGGATCGGGCTCCAGGAAATGCGTGCCTGAGGCCACCCTCCCCGCGGAAGGCAGACAGTTAATGACCCGGCCGGTCTCCTGGCTTGGGGTTCGTCCTCGGGCCCGCCTTCCCGCTTGAGCGGTGGCATCATGGGCCGTCGTCCCCCCACACAGTTGCGGGGCAGCGCCGGATTTGAACCGGCTTCCCGAGCACCGGGTGCGACGCAGAAGTTACGCGCGGCACCGCGCGCAGTCAACACGCGCGGCGCGATCGTGTACGCTTGGTGATCCTCATGGGCGAGATCACTTTGATCACAGGCGGGGCGCGCAGCGGCAAGAGTCAGCAAGCATTAAAGCTTGCGCTCCCCTATCAACGTAAATTTTTCGTCGCGACAGGCGAAGCGCTCGACGACGAGATGACGGCGCGAATCGAATTTCACCGCACGACTCGGCCACCGGATTTCCAGACTGTCGAGGAGCCGGTGCAGGTCGTCTCTGCGCTCGATGAGCTGCGCAACAGCGCCGACCTCGTGGTGCTCGACTGCCTGACGTTGTGGATGTCCAACCTGATGCACCGGCACGGGACTGACGACGGGCCGGTTCTCGCGCAGGCGGATCAGCTCGCGGCGACGCTGAAGGAAGCTCCGTTCGCTAGCATCGTCGTGACTGACGAAGTTGGATCGGGAATCGTGCCGACCGATCACGCGGAGTCGCGCCGGTTTCGCGATCTGCTCGGATGGACCAATCAGAAAGTCGCGGCCGTCGCGGACCAGGTGCTGCTAATGGTCGCAGGCTATCCAGTGAAGGTGAAATAGACTCACAAGGTCATCGTGAGCAGAACCGCTATCTCGATCACCTCGCCGCACGCGCCGATCAGATCGCCGGTGACACCGCCGAGCCAGCGCCGATAAAAGAGATGCATTAGAAACGCAATCAGGAGCGCAACGCTGACAGCCAGCACCCCGACGGTCCGAAACGGACTTAGCAGAATCGCACAATCGATGATCAAAAAGACTACAGCGACTCTCCTGCGCCAGCCCGGGCTCTGGCTATTGAGAAAAGCGGTCCCGGCGCCTGACTCGCGAAGATAGGGAATGCCGACGCCGACCATCACCATGGCGAAGCGGGCGAGCGTCGGTGCGATGATCAACGCGGCGTAGCGGCGAGTACCGGCGAGCGCCGAGAGCGCCAGTATCTTAAGCGTCAGGTCGAAGAAAATTGCGCTCGCGCCGAAAGTGCCGACGCGGCTGTCGCGCAGGATTTCGAGGGCGCGCTCGCGATCGCGTCCTGCGCCCAGCGCGTCGGCGGTGTCGGCGAGTCCATCGAGATGAACTGCGCCGGTGACAACGGTCAGCGAGATGACGATGAGAAC
>NZ_DATDGQ010000044.1:0-8504 GCF_036522015.1 Binatus sp. (SeqCode) | reverse complement strand
ATCGTCTCGCGCGGGCATTCGGAGTTCGACAAAATGCCGGCGTAAACCGCGCGATGGCCGAGCCATCGGCAAAAATTGGCCAGCGGCGCGAGCGTCATATCGCCGGCCATGAATCCCGGAATCAGTATGACGACTTTGGCGTTTTGCGGACGTGCGTGCGGCCAGGGATGGGTCAGTGCGCCGAGCCAGTAGATGCTGGCTTCGAGCGGAACGCGGAGCTCGCCTAACGCGTCGAGCATCGAAGGTCGTTTGGTTTGTAATTTATTCCGTGATGAAACTTGCGCGATCTTTGGAGTCATCTGTCTCCTTCGTCGACAGTTCGCGCGGGCATCGGCTCAGACCGCAGGCGTATGCAGGGCGAAACCGCAACCTCGTCATCCCATTCATCCCTACACTAAGGATAATCATTCTTTAACAATCGGTTCAATCAATTCTGAGGCATGCCTTGATGATTTCGTGGGCATCGGCGCTGTGCGGCACAGAGCGACGTGCGTATTGAAGCGGCAATTATTCACGTAGAAGCGAAGAAGATCAAAGAAATTCGCAAATGCACTGTTACAATTTTCGGCAGCAGCGACGGCTCTTTTGGTCGTGGGTGGGAGAATGTGCTGCGATTTTAATCAAGGACTCGTCGAGTCTTCATGCCAAAAATTAGCTAGACGAATCCTCGACGAATTCACTGTCTCCTGGTGCTGGCGGGTCGGGTTGGCTTACCGTAGCCACCCTCCCGCGCTGGAGCGAGTCGCGCAGATTACGCGGGGGCGGTCAGAGGCCGAGCCCGTTGAATCCGCTTGCGTTCGCGGGGCGAATGCATCGCTTCCCAAAGGTCGCTGCGCCGCTGCACATTGAGCCAGAAGTCAGGGCTGTTGCCGAACACACGCGCCAGGATGAGCGCCGTCGGCGCGGTCACGTTGCGGCGGTTGTTGCAAAGCTCATTGACGTGCTTGCGCTGTACGCCCATCGCTTTGGCCAGCGCGCCTTGCGTCAGACCCATCGGCTGCATGAACTCTTTGGTAAGAATCTCGCCGACCGGGATCGGCTTGCGCTTTGTCATCAACATTGCTCGCCTCACTTCATCTGTAACTGTGATCGTCGAGATCGACGCCCCTGGCTTCGCCGCGGCCGTCGTCCCATCGGAAGACGAGCCGCCATTGTTGGTTGACGCGAATCGCATGGAAGCCATCCAAACTGCCACGCAGCTTTTCGAAGTGATTGCTGGGCGGCACTCCCAAGTCGCGATCCGTCGTCGCATCGTCTAGCATCTGAATTTTACGGAACAAACGGCTCTCCAGATCGGATGGGATTTTCCTCGAGCGAATGTCTTCAATGAAGAAATCGCGTAACCAGTCATCCCGAAAGCTCACGATCATTTCGCGGATCCATCATGAGCTTATGTACCACTCTATGACACAGGCGGCAAGCCGCATCGTCGCAACTTCCCGAGAGATCGGAGGCAAGTCCCTGTGCGCTGAAACAGATCATCGAAATCCGATGTTCTTAATGCTGGCGGGTTTGCTAACGTAGCCGGCTCAAATACAGGTTCTTCGCGAGGTACCAATGGAATTCGGAATTCAACTTGGCGGGCTGGAACCCGCACAGTATCGCGCTCACGCGCAAACCGCGGAGGCGCTCGGCTACGACCTGATCGTTTTTCCCGACCATCTGGTGAACGAGGGTCCGGATCGGCAACTCGACGTGAAGTCGCGGACCTTCGATCATATTGTGATGGCCGCGTCGGTGATCGAAGCGACCAAGAAGATACGCGTCGGCCATCTCGTGCTATGCAATCTGTTTCGCCATCCGTCGATCACGGCACAGAGCCTGATGACGCTGGATCAGTTGAGCGGCGGACGACTGGTGGCGGGTATAGGCTCGGGATGGACCGAGACGGAATTCAAGATGAGCGGGATTCCGTTCCCGCCCATCACCGAGCGGCTGCGGATGCTCGACGAAGCGATCGCGGTCATCCTGTCGCTGTGGAAGAACGAGCGCACGACGTTCGACGGCGAGTTCTACCATCTCAAGGATGCGATCCTGTGGCCGAAGCCGATCCAGCAGCCGCATCCGCCGATAATCGTCGGCGGCGGCGGCAAAGGATTGTTGCGGCTGGCGGCGAAGTACGCGGACTACGTCAACATCATTCCCGATGCGGGCAAGCGCGGCCATATCTCGATGGAGGTGGTGAAACGCACCAACGACAAGTCGTTCCGCGAGAAGGTCAGCTTCGTGCGCGACGAAGCGAAGCGGCTCGGCCGCAAGCCTGATGCGGTGCGAATCAGCAATTTTATTTTCGCGACGATAATTTCGGAATCAAAGGAGGCTACCCGCAAGAGTGCCGAGATGATGGCTGCGATGTTCCAGCAGTCCGCTGATGAGTTGCTGGCGTCGCCGATGCTGCTGATCGGAACGCCTGAGGAATGCATCGTCGAGCTGAAGCGGCGGGCGAAAGACTGGGGCACCTCGCAGATGATCTTCACCGGCGAAGTCGGGCAGAACGAAAAGCTGATGCGCGACCTGCGGGAGAAAGTCCTGGTGCACGTATAGCCATGTCGCTCCAGAGGGGGACGTAATGGAATTTTCAATCTGCATCGACGTTGACGACGTGGATCGCGCGGTTGTGTTTTACGGGCGCGGTCTCGGCTTGACCGTGGTGGAGCACCATCCCGACTGGGCGCACGTAAAGCTCGGCGCTCAGACGTTCTGGATCATGAAAGCTCCGGCTGGCGCGCAGGGGCAAATCTCGCGCGATTACGGGCGGCACTGGACGCCAGTCCATCTTGATTTCACAGTCGAAGACATCGACTTGGCGGTTGGGCGCGCAATCGATGCTGGCGGCAAGCTCGAAGGCGAAGTCCAGCACGGCGCGAAAGGTGCGATGGCTAATCTGTCGGACCCGTCGGGTAACGGAGTGGATTTGGTCTGCCCGGCGAAAAACTAATCGCCGACCTTTGGACGTGGGCTTAAGCGCGATCGAACGGAGCAGAAAATGTCGCCGGAAGAGTTCATGAAAGATTACGAGCTGGCGAACCGCTCGCACGACCTCGAGCGAGTTCGCTCGCTGGTCGCAGGGGACGCGCTGTTTTGGTTTAGTAACGGCACTTCGCATCCGGGTATCGAGCGAATCGCGGAGGCAATCAACCGGAACTTCGTGACTATCCTGGACGATCACTACGAGATCGGCCCAGTCCGCTGGCTGATCCGCTCGGACACCTGCGCAGTCTGCAGTTATCCGTTCAGATGGACTGGCACTGTCGGCGGGCAGCCGGCGCAAGGATCAGGCCGCGGAACGTCCGTCCTTGAGAAGCGTGACGGCCGCTGGCTGATGGTCCACGAGCATCTAAGCAAAGGGCCTGCCTAAGACTGCCTCGCGCTCGGGCTGGAGGGGATGCCGCGTGAAAGCGACCGAGGCAAAGACGCGACTCTATCACGGGCTACGACGCCTGCCGCCGCAGGTCGTGTTGCTGGCGACGTTTGCGTGCTTCTATTTTGCCATCGGTCCCGGCAATTTCTTTGCGGTCGACGAGGTGATGCAGGAGGAGACCGCGCAGGCGCTGATCCTGCGGCACGCGATCGACATCCCGGTGATGGTGGACGCGCGGTTCGGCCGCGGGGGGAACTGGTACACGGTAAAAGGGCCGGGACTTCCGATGGTCTCGCTTCCGTTCGTATATCTCGGGCTCAAACTCGACGACGCGGTAGGATCGATGAACGGAGGCCAGCTTGCAGGTCCTCCGATCGGGCCACCGGAACAGCCGCTGCGGTGGAGCGGAAGGCTGGCGCTCTCAGCCGCGTTGATCGTCAATGCGCTTGCCGGCGGCGCGATCGTCGCCGTTCTGTTCATGGTCGGCGCGCAACTTTCGCCGAAGCCACGCGCCGCCCTCTTAATGGCGACAGCGGCCGGGCTTGCGACGCTGATCATGTCGGAGGCGACGCATTTCTATCAGCACGAGCTGGACGCGCTGATGGTACTCCTCGCGTTCTGGTTCTTTTCAGTGAAAACCCCCCGTGAGCTTTCAAGCAGCTCTGTTCTGGGCGGCGCGAGTCTCGGCGTCGCGATTTTGGCGCGTCCAGATGCCGTTCCCGCGGCGGTCATCATATGGCTTTACGGTGCGGCGGTCGCGTGGAAGATGGTTCGGGAGCTGCCCGATCGATCGGCGCGAATGATACGGCGAACGATTCTCGCCGCGATGGGGCCGATCGGCGCAGTGGCCGGCTCGATGTATTTCAACTACCTGAGATTTGGGAGCGTTACTCAGTTCGGTTACTGGGAGGATCGAGCGCGCTTCGTGCTGGACGTGCCCCAGATTGCAAAAGCGATCGCCGGCTATCTCTTCAGCCCCGCGCTAAGCGTCTTTGTATTCGCTCCGCCGCTGATTCTTATTTTCATCGTGGGCCGCAAGGCTTACCGCCGCTGGCCGCTGGAGACGACAACGCTGACGTTGGCAGCTATCGCGCATCTCTTGATGATTGCGTCGAACAAGACCTGGAGCGGCGATTTGTCGTACGGACCCAGGTACATGCTCGAGTCGATCGTGTTGCTGATGCCGCTGACACTGCCCGCCTTCGAGATGGCGGTCGATCGCGCGCCGAGGCGGGCGACAATTGCGGTAGCCGCGCTCATGTTCATCGGATTCATGGTGCAGCTGATAGGCGTCTCCGTGTACGTTGCGGCCATCGAGGTAAAGCGCATGGCCGCTGGAGTCGTGGCCAACAACGCGTGGGTGTTTGTGCCGAGCGTGTCGCCGATTGTCTCCGATCTTGAAGACCTGATGAGTCGCCAACATTTGAGTCCGTGGGCAATCCGGGCGTTGGCCATTCCTGATATGGCGCTGCTGCTGTTGATTGTCCTGGTCACAATCGTTTTGTTCGGCGCTCGGCGAGCATTCCAGTATTTCAGGGCGCCGGAAGCCGGGCCTGTAAACCTGAACTCGCGTGCACTCCCAATGATCATCGTGGTGGCCGCCGTGGTGCCGATTGTGATTGGGCTTGCGATATCGCGGCCGCTCAACGAAGCGCCCGGCGTCCACGGGCACTCGTTGTTGAGCGCCGGTCTCGAAGCGCAGAGCGCGGGACACATGGTATCCGCGGAAGAAGACTACGCGATGGTGCTCTCGCTCTATCCGTCGAATAAATTCGCGTGGTTTGACATGGGCGTCCTGGAACAGGACGCGGGCCGCTTAAACGATGCGATACTGCTCTACCAGGGAGCGCTGCGGGAGGATCCGAACTTCGCACCGCCCAAAAATAACCTGGAATATATCATGCGCACGCGCTTCGGATTTCCAAGCCTGCATCCACATTGACCCATAACAACGCGCGTTAAAGTATCAGATGCTGTAGTTGATTGCGTGCTTGCGCTTTTCAGATAGTGATTGCAGGGTCACTCCGCGCAGGATGCCGTTGACACTATCGCGCACTTCGCGCCATACGTCGCGCATCGCGCATGGCTGTTCGCGCGGGCAGGTCGACGAGCTCTCCTCGAGGCACTCCACGGGCGTGTAGTCGCCCTCGATTATCTCGACGACATCGGCCATCGTGATCCTCGCCGGCGGCCGCGCCAGCATGTAGCCGCCGCTCGGGCCTTTCTGGCTGGCGACGAGACCGCCGCGCTTGAGCTCGATCAGCAGCCGGCGGAGGTAGTTTTCGGGGATGTCCTGGGTCGCGGCTATTTCCTCGACTCGCACCGGCAAAGTGGTAGGATAGCGCTCCGCCAACAGCAGCAGAGCCTTCAAGGAGTAGTCAACACCGACGCCAAACTTCATCTCTTTTAACTGAACTTCCGGCGTGAATTTAGCATGATCGGGGCAAAACTGAAATAGGCGACCGGCTTAGTCATCTACTTAATTGACTAAGTAGGTAATCTAAGTTACCTTTACATTCGCAGGAGATTCACCCGTGCCGAAGAGGGAACCGCAACCGTGGGAAATGGTGCTGAAGCGCAATTCGGTCGAGCGCCTCAAGCACGACCTTTTTCCCACTGAGCTGACCGGTCAATGGGACCGGCTGGTGGAGACCTCGTACGAGAAACTCCCCGAGGAAGACATTGTGCGGCTCCAGTGGTTCGGCATGTACCACGACAAGCCGAAGATCGGCACGTTCATGATGCGCATCAAAATCCCGAGCGGCATCCTGAGTGCCGACGGGCTTCGCGCAATTGGTGAAATCTCCGAGAATTACGGGCGCGACCAGGGCGAATTGACCACGCGCCAGAATATCCAGCTGCACTACATCACGCTCGACAGGTTCCCCGAGATTCTCGAGAAGTTGAAGAGCGCCGGGCTGACGACGATGGGCGGATGCGGCGACGTGGTGCGCAATATCACGGGATGTCCGGTGGCGGGCGTCGATCCCGACGAAGTTTTCGACGTGACGCCGCTGATTGCCGAGACTGCTGGATTTTTTTACGGCAATCGCGAGTACTCGGACCTGCCGCGCAAGCACAAAATCTCGATCGCTGCATGCAAGCATCAGTGCAACGCGCCAGAGATTAACTGCGTCTCGCTGATCGCGATGCTGAAAGACGGGCGCGAGGGCTTTGCGGTGCGCGTCGGTGGCGGGCAGTCCTCGACGCCGCGCCTGTCCCGGCACTTGGGCGTGTTCATCACGCGCGAGCAGGCGATGCCGGTAATGCGCGCGATCATCGACGTCTGGCAGGGCACTACCGAGTACCGGATGTCGCGGGTCAAGGCGCGGCTCAAGTTTATGATCGACGACTACGGCCCCGAGGAATTTCGCAAGCTGGTCGAAGCGAAGCTCGGCTTCGCGCTCGATAATCTCGCCGAGATGCCGCTACCCGAGACCGAGAGCGATCACATGGGCATCCACGGGCAGAAGCAGGGCGGCCTCAACTACGTCGGCTTCCCGGTTTACCTGGGGCTGATGAGCGGGCGGCAGATGCGCGAGCTTGCTGCGCTGACGGCGTCATTTGGCGGTGACATTCGCCTGACGCGGCGGCAGAATTTCATCATCACCGGCATCCCGACCGCGCAGCTCGACGACGTGATCGCTCAGGTGGGCGCGATTGGCTTTCCGCTGGAGGCGAACGGGCTGTACGCGTCGTCGATCGGATGCATCGGCGATCCGCATTGCAACTACGCGGTCACTCCCACCAAGACCAAGCTTGCTACGATCATCGAGCGGCTGGTGAATCAGTTCGGCGAGCAGGTCGGCGGCCTCAAGCTGAATCTCGACGGATGCCCGCATGCGTGCGCGCAGCATTGGACCGGCGACATCGGGTTGCAAGGCACGACCAGCCGCGGGCCTGCGGGCGAGCCGCTCGAGGCGTTCGACATTATTCTGCGCGGCGGTCTGGGCAAGGACGCAGCTATTGGCAAGCCGATAGTACGTCGCGTACCGTCTCCGCTGGTGGAAGATTACGTGTCGCGGTTGTTTGGGACTTATCTCGAGCGGCGCGAGACTAATGAGACGTTCTCGCATTTTTGCGTGCGCACGCCCGACGCCGACCTGATTTCGATCGCAAGTGGAAACGTAACCGGCGCGGACGCCGCCGCCTGAACCCGGGTATCGTGCCCAAGGATTTCGTCATGGCTGCAGGAGCCCAATTCAACGAAGAGCCCGAAACGCCCGAGCTGAATCTCATCATGGATGAACTCGAGGCAGGCGAAGCTGCCGTCGAGCTCGACGACAAGGAGCCGCAGGAAGTCCTTGCATGGGCGATAGAGAGGTTCGGCAAAGAGCTGGCGATTTGCTGCAGCTTCCAGGCTGATGGCTGCGCGCTGATTGACATGGCGCACAAGATCGATCCGAGGATTCGCGTGTTCACGATCGACACGGGCCGGATGCCGCAGGAGACCTACGACGTAATAGATAAGTATCGCACGCGCTACGGTATCAACGTTGAAGTCTTCATGCCCGATACCGCGGTCGTGCAGCAGATGGTTACCAAGCACGGCAACAATCTTTTCTACAACGACGTCAACCTGCGGCTCCTATGCTGCCAGGTGCGCAAGGTGCTGCCGCTGCGCCGCGCGCTGATGAACTACAGCGCCTGGGTGACGGGACTCAGGCGCGACCAATGGGCGACGCGCTCGAACATCCGCAAAATCGAAATCGATCACGACCACGGCGGTATCGTAAAGCTCGCACCGCTGGCCGACTGGACTGACGAAGAAGTCTGGAACTACATCCGCGCCAACGACGTGCCCTACAACGAGCTATACGACAAGGGCTACAAGTCGATAGGATGCGCGCCATGCACGCGCGCCGTGGCCGAGGGCCAGGACGCTCGCGCGGGCCGATGGTGGTGGGAAACGGGCGCACCAAAAGAATGCGGGATGCATTGCGCAATCGAGACCGGCGGCTTCGAGCACGAGCTGGCATCCCTGCTAGGACAAAACGAAGGCGGCACCAAGTCTTAGGGACGGCGATGGCGAGCGACGACCAGCCCCAGCCGGGCGACTCGATAACGCTCGACACTCTCCAGCGCGACATACTGATTCCGCAAATTCAGGCATTCCTCGACGCCACGACTGATCCACAAGCCC
>NZ_DATDGQ010000043.1:0-12825 GCF_036522015.1 Binatus sp. (SeqCode) | reverse complement strand
GCTCAAGCGCGCCGCCGACAACCCGGTAAATCATCGCTATCCCGACTACGAAGGCTTGCCGCAATTTCGCGAGGCCTCCGCGCAGTGGTATCAGCGCCGTTTCGGCGTCAGCTTCGACGCTCAGCGCGAGGTCTGCGCACTCATCGGCTCCAAGGAAGGCATCGCGAATTTCTCGACCGCAGTCGTCGAGCCCGGCGACATCGTGCTGATCCCCGATCCCGGCTACCCGGTTTACTACTCAGGCTGCGTCTTCAATGGCGGCGAGCCGTATTTCCTCGCCCTGAAAAAAGAAAACGGATTCGTTCCCGACCTCGCCTCGATTCCCGGGGAAATCGCGCGTCGCGCAAAGATGCTCTGGCTGAACTATCCCAACAATCCAACCGCCGCGACTGTTGACCTCTCGTTTTTCCAGGATGCGGTCAAATTCTGCCTCAAGCACGACGTTATCCTCGCGCACGACAGCGCCTACTCCGAAATTGCCTACGACGGGTATCGCTCGCCGAGCGTTTTCCAGGCCGAAGGCTCGCGCGACTGCGCGATCGAGTTCCATTCGCTGTCCAAAACTTTTTCGATGACCGGATGGCGCGTCGGATTTGCGATCGGCAACGCACAGTTGATCGGCGCACTCGGCAAGGTCAAGACCAACATGGATTCCGGTGTCTTCCAGGCCGTGCAGGAAGCCGCCATCACGGGACTCGAAGGGGGCGATGGCGACAAGCTCGCCGAATATTGCGCAATCTACAAGGAACGCCGCGACGTGCTGGTCACGGCGCTGCGCGCGCTCGGCCTCGACTGCGAGAATCCGCGCGCGACGTTCTACATCTGGACCAGAGTTCCACGTGGTTACACCTCGGTTTCGTTTACCGAGCGCGTCTTGAAGGAGGCCGGTGTAGCAATCACGCCCGGCTCCGGGTTCGGCAAGGGTGGTGAGGGATACGTCCGCTTTTCACTTACGAGCGGGCGGTTGGTCGAGGCGGTGGACCGACTAAAAGCGCTGCGGTTGTAACGGCAAGGATGCCCAATCGGGCCTTCATCGGAATAGGCAGTAATCTAGGCGATCGAGCCGCCAATTATCGCGAGGCGATTCAACGGATCGCGGCGATCCCGGACACGAGGATCGTGCGCCAATCCTCGATCTACGAGACCGAGCCGATGGGCGATCTCAAGGGCGCGTTTCTCAACGGCGTCATCGAAGTCGAGACCGAACTCCCCGCCGAAGTCCTGATGCGCCGGATGCTCGCGCTCGAGCGAATCATGGGCCGCAAGCGCGTCAAGGGCCGCAAGCAGACCCGAGGCAAGTACCGCCCGCGAATCATCGATCTCGATTTGCTGTTCTTCAACAAAGAAACGATCGACACCCGAATCCTCAAGGTGCCGCATCCGCACCTTCATGAGCGCCGCTTCGTGCTTGCCCCGATGAGCGAGCTGGCGCCCGCGCTGATCCATCCGAAACTCAACGCGTCGATTTCCGAAATGCTGGCGGGACTTAAATCACCGTTTCGTGTTACGCTGGCCCGAGCGGACCTGCTACGGCCGCAACCAGCGAAAACAAAAAAAGAGGCAGCCCGATGAAATATTTTATCGACACGGCAGATGTGGCCGAGATTCGCGAAGCCGCCAGTTGGGGACTGATCGACGGCGTCACCACCAATCCATCGCTGATGGCGAAGACCGGGCGTCCGTATCACGACGTGCTGCGCGAGATTTGCGAAATCGTCGACGGACCGATCAGCGCCGAAGTCGTCGCCACCGAAGCGTCCGCGATGATCGAGGAGGGCGAGAAGCTCGCCAAGGTCCACAAGAACATCGTCGTCAAGTGCCCGATGATCATCGAAGGCCTCAAGGCGACTCATGCGCTGGCCAAACGCGGCATCCGCGTCAACGTCACTCTGATCTTCACACCTCTGCAGGCCCTCGCCGCGGCTAAGGTAGGCGCCTCATTCCTGTCGCCGTTCATCGGACGTCTCGATGACATCGGCCAGGACGGCTTCGCGATCGTCGAGGACATGGTGCAGATACTGTCGAACTACGACTACCCGGCCGAAGTGCTGGTAGCGTCGGTTCGCAGCACAACGCACCTGCTCCGCGCCGCTGAAGTAGGCGCGGACATCGCAACAGTCCCGTTCGCAGTCCTGAAGCAAACCCTCCATCATCCACTAACCGACTTGGGGCTGGAGCGCTTCCTCGCCGACTGGCGCAAAACGAATCAAAAGATCTGATCTGCGAAATAGCTTCCCCCTATCAGGGAGAGGCCGCGCCTCCGGCGCGGGTGAGGGTCCAAATTCCAGGATGCCTTCTCCGCCCCTTGCTCTCTTCCCGTCATCCTGAGCGAAGCGAAGGATCTCGCGCGCCAGCGCTTATCTCTCATGCTGCAACTACCGATGTCCCGAGTCGTCGTCCTGGGCTGTGCGGGCAGCGGCAAAACTACTCTCGCGCGACGGCTCGGTGAGCGCATGCTCGCGCCCGTGATTTGCCTCGACGCAATCTGGCAACCCCAGTTGGGCCAAGATGACGTCGCCACGTTCCGAGCGTTGATGAAGGAAGCGCACGCGGGTGACACCTGGGTCAGCGACGGTAACTTCGCGCAAGTAAGCTTCGATATCCGCCTGCCTCGCGCAACTCTTGTGATCTGGCTCGATCGCCCAAAAATCTTCTGCGCCTGGCACGCGATCTCGCGAGTGTTTCGGCCCGGCGAGCAGCATCGAATCGGCAGCCTTGCCAAGGTGCTGCGGTTCATTTGGAACTTCGAGCGAATCAACCGGCCGCTGATCGAGGCACAAAGAATTGCGCACGGTCCCGATGTTCCCGTCCTCAGATTGACGAACGATCGCGAGATAGCTGCCTTCCTGTCGTCTTGTGATCGGGATCCTGCGTCCAGTTAGATCGGGAGTTCTTCTCTGCGGGGTACATCAAACACGCGCAGCGAGAGCGACAGCGCGGCCATCGCGAGTGTGAATGCCAACGCTATCTCCATGCTGGCGCGCGCGCTTACATCGGCGATCGCATGGCCCATGATCCAGGGCGCTACGATTGCGCCGAGCGCGCCGCCCGCTACGACGATCGCTGTCATCCTGCCGACCTCGGCCGGGAACCGCGCCGCGCCAATCGCGATCATGCTGGGAAAGACCGGGCCGTATCCGAAGCCGATGAGGAATACGGCAGATGCCGCGAGGCCGCCCGCCGTCGGCGCCGCGATCAGAATCACGAGCGCGGCGGCGGATAGTGCGGAGGCCAGCATCGTGAATTGCGGCAATGCGATGCGATGCCCCAGGCGTCCGCCGAAAACGCGCCCGCATACCAGTCCCAGCCAATACAGCGAGACCCCCGACGACGCGAGCATCGGGCCGAGCCCGTCCGCCATCCGCAGGTAAAGAAAGAGCCACGCGCCAATTCCGACTTCGGCGCCGACGTAAAGGAACATCACCGCGCTGATCACCCAGATCAGCGGACGCGAGAGCATCGGGATGAATCCGCTTTCGTTGCCGGCCGCCGGCGCCACTCGAACTTCAGCCGCCGGAGTCATGCCCAAACGAAATCCGATCAATGCGCAGGCCAGCGCGCCGCCGCCGAACACCCACCAGTACGGCACGCGGGTCGCGAACGCGGCGCTCACGATCAGCGGTCCGAGCAACGCGCCGACGCCGAACAGCACGTGCAGATAATTGAGCGCCGACGCGAGCCGCTCGCGATTGAGCTCCACGATGAGCGCATTGGCGCCGATGTCGATGCCGCCGTTGGCGAGACCGATCACAAATCCGGCGCACAGCATCCCGGCAAGTTCGCGCGCCACGGCCAGACCTCCCAAGCCTGCCGTGAATAGCACCATCGCTCCGACCAGAATCTTCTGCGCGCTCAGTTGTTGATTGATCTCGCCGGCGATCAGCAGCGATATGAAGTACCCGGCCGCCGACGCGCTGACGATCAATCCGGCGCGTTCGATCGGCAAATGAGCCGTGTGCGAGATCTCAGGTAGAAAGGGGCCGAGCCAGCCGCTGTTGATGCCCACCATCAGCAGGCACGAATATGCAAGGCGCGTGATCGTCCGCTCGCGGCTCAACAACCGATCGTCGGCCAATGTCGCGGCGCGCATCGTCACGACGCGACCGACTGGACGAGGAGGTAGAGCGGTTGGAGCTCGCGAAACGCGTCGAGCACTTCGGCGCGATCGATTGTCAGCGCGTCCCGCACCAGCCATCCGAAGCCGACGTCGATGCCGCCGGATTTTTTCGCGAGCGCGTCCGCAAGTCCATCAAAGAAGTCGGCGCCCGCCGTGCTGGACCGTGGCAACTCGCGGCAATCCCAGTTCCGGTACTGCTGAATTCTCGTGCCGCGAAACGACTTTTGCAGATCCGCCGACTTCGACTTGATTGCTCGCGCCATCTCGGAACGTTTGTCGGCGTCTGTTTCCACGATGACGCGAGCGTGGATGCCCACGCCCGAAACGCACAGCGCGAGATATCCGTGGCGCTTGTATCCCACCTTCGACGGCCCGAACGCCACCCAGGTCTCACCGGGAGGATTCGCCGCGCGCCGGATGTGCCGGGCGATATGCGGAAAGAAATCCATCCGGAAGTTGCGCGAGAGTTCTCCGCTGAACTCCAGCGCGAGCCGCATCAGGCGCGGCGTCACCAGCTCGTCGATTTTCGCCAGGCGAGCGCTGAAATCTTCGATCGCGAACACCTCGAAATCGCGGCGCAGAAAACCCAGCGTCGCCATCAAGCTGACCCCAACCTCACTTCGCGGCTCGGTCGCGCTCGCGTTCCTGAAAAGCTTTCTCCCAATTGCGCCCGTCGAAATGGCCGTGCTCCAGCTTCTCCAGATTCACCCCTTCGAGGCATCGCACGTTGGCGTCGATTCGCTCGGGATCGGAGCGAGGAATATAGAACGACGCGACGCCGCAGTTCGGGCAGAATAGATGCTTCGCGGCTTTCGTATTGAATGTGTACGACGCGATATTGTCCGACGGCGTGAGCAGCCGGAAAGCGGTCCGCTCGACGATCCAGTGGACGTAAGCCTTCTTGGTGCAAATCGAGCAGTTGCATTCCGAGACGCGCTCGAGCTTGCCTCTCACTTCGAACCGGACGCGTCCGCAATGGCATCCGCCGCGATAGGTCCGTTCGTTTGGCGTCTTTTTCATTAGCGCTCTTTTAACGCAGCACTGGCCGCAAGGAAACCGGGGGGACGGCGAATCTAGGTGCCTTCTGGACGTTTTGGTACAGGTAAATTCACCACACTATTGCCTGGGCTTATCGAAAAACCGCTGATTTTCAAAGGAAAATCGTGACGAAAAATGTGGCATGCAAATCGCGTCTGCTATAATCCGGCGTGCTTTGAAACCAGACACGACCAGTGTCGTATAATTTACCGGGCGGAGGCCTCATGAAGATGAAACGAGCAACGATGATTTTTTCGGCGGTGGCGCTGACTTTTGCGATGGCGGGTCCCGTGTTGGCTCAAATGCCCATGCGTCCTGCAGCCGCAAATGCGGACTATGGCTATTTCGATTCGCATCCGAACGTCGGGAAGAAGCTGTCAGAAGATCCGACGCTGATCGACAATCAGAAATGGGTCGATTCCCATCCGGGCCTTCACGAGTATATGCACGATCATCCGAATATACGTCACGAAATGAAGGAGCATCCGTACAGGTTTGCGCATCGCGAACACGTATACGACAAGCATCACAACTACTAGAACCGTCGCGACCGGTTAATTCCCCCTGGCGCAGGAGACCGGACCTCCCTCGGTCTCCTGCTTTTTCTTTTTCAGTGAATCGAATCGGGCGTCTTGCCGTGACCATCGCGCGAAGCGTGTGTTAGAATCGCGCGATGGCGGCGGTACTCGAGTCAGTCTCCAGCACGCACTTCAGCGCGACGCTGGCGAATTACGGGATTCGAGCGCTCAACCGCAGATCGCCCGCGACCATCCAGGTAAACGTCGGCAAGCTGTGCAATCAGGCGTGCCATCACTGTCACGTCGATGCCGGCCCGCGACGGACCGAGCGGATGACGCGCGCGACGGCGGCGCGAGTGCTCGAAGTGCTGGCCTCGAGTCCGCACGTCGAGACGCTCGACATCACTGGCGGAGCACCGGAGCTGAATCCGAATTTTGCGATGCTGGTCGAGCGGGCGCGCGCGCTCGGGCGCAAGGTGATCGTGCGATGCAACCTGACGGTGACTCTGGAACCCGGCATGGAATGGCTGGTGGACTTTTACCAGCGGTCGGGCGTCGAGCTGGTTTGTTCGCTCCCGTGCTACACGGCCGAGAATACGGATCGTCAGCGCGGCGCAGGTGTATTCGACAAGAGCATCGTGGCGCTGCAACAATTGAACGCCGTCGGATTCGGGCGCGGCGGGCTGCGGCTGGATCTCGTGTACAACCCCATCGGCGCATCGCTGCCGCCGCCGCAGGCCGAGCTCGAAGCGCAATATCGCGACGAGCTCACGCGCAATTTCGGGATCGTGTTCGATCGGCTGTTGACGATCACGAATATGCCGATCGCCCGCTTCGCCAACCAGTTGAGCACCGCCGGCAACCATTCCGCGTACATGAGCCTGCTGGTGAATCACTTCAACCCCGCGACCATCGACGCGTTGATGTGCCGCGATCTCGTCAGCGTAGGATGGAACGGGCGGCTCTACGATTGCGACTTCAACCAGATGCTGGAAATTCCGCTCGGCGGCGGCGCATCGACAATCTGGGAAAT
The DNA here is from genome assembly GCF_036522015.1 of Binatus sp. (SeqCode). Lineage (GTDB taxonomy): Bacteria > Desulfobacterota > Binatia > Binatales > Binataceae > Binatus. The sequence goes on along the minus strand of NZ_DATDGQ010000043.1, from coordinate 6,119 downwards.
CGACGACGTCGGCAAACTCGCGGGCGCAAGCGTCGCGACGGGATCGCATTGCTTCGGATGCACCGCGGGCGCGGGCTCGAGCTGCGGCGGCGCGATCGCGTAAGCCAACCGCCTTTTGGTTCCGCCTTCATTTAAATGATATGAGGAACGAACGCCGCGTCTGCGCTCGGCGCGCGCGAGACCAAAGGAGATTGTCTGATGGCCGTGAAAATCGAAGGTACCTGCGATCCTAAGTTCAACCGCGTCAAAGACGTGTTCGCCGAGAATTTCGAAAAACGAGGCGAGGTCGGCGCTGCCGCGGCGGTCATGCTCGACGGCAAGAGCGTCGTGGATATCTGGGCGGGACACGCCGACCGGGAAAAGACCAGGCCGTGGACGCGCGACACGCTCGTCAACGTTTACTCGACAACCAAAGGCGTCACCGCGATCTGCGCGCATCGCTTGGCCGACAAGGGCCTGCTCGATATCGACGCGCCCGTGGCGAAGTACTGGCCCGAGTTCGCGCAGGCCGGCAAGGACAAATTGCCGGTGAGATACCTGCTGAGCCATCGGGCCGGCATGGCCGCCGTGCGCAAACCTCTCGATGATGACGCGCTCTTCAAATGGGACAAGATGACGACGGCGCTGGCCGAGCAGGAGCCGTGGTGGGAGCCCGGTACGAAGCATGGCTATCACGCGCTGACCTTCGGCCACCTGGTCGGCGAGGTAATTCGCCGCATCACCGGCAAGACGCCGGGTACTTACTTGCGCGATGAACTTGCCGGTCCGCTCGGTCTTGACCTTCATATCGGTCTCGACGCGAAGGACGATGCGCGCACCGGCGACATGATCGCGATGCCGCCGCCCGGACCCGGCGAGCCGAATCTGTTTGCCGAGGTGATGAAGAATCCGGAATCCGTCGCGTTCAAAGCGTTCATGAATCCGCCGGGCGGGATGAGGCCGGGTCTCGTCAACACGCGCGAATGGCGCGCGGCCGAAATTCCTGCCGCCAACGGACACACCACCGCGCGCTCGCTGGCGAAATTGTACGGCGTGCTCGCGCGCGGCGGCGAGCTGGACGGCGTGCGCGTGATGTCGAAGGAGCAGGTCGCCAAGTGCTCGATCGAACAATCCAACGGACCCGACGCGTTGCTGGTAATCAACACGCGTTTCTCGCTCGGCTTCATGATGTCGCAGCCCGGCGCGTCGCTCGGTCCGAACGCGAAGTCATTCGGCCATCCGGGCGCCGGCGGCTCGCTGGGATATGCCGATCCCGAAGCGAAAATCGGATTCGGCTACACGATGAACAAGATGCACGCGAGCTTGCTGATCGATCCACGCGCGACCGCGTTGATCGACGCGGTTTACGCCTCGATGTAAGCGAGCTTCGCGCAATTGATCCTGGCGTTCGGTCTGCTCCGTCCGGGCAGCCTGTGTCGCCAGCCGCCGCTTGTTGATAAGAAAATAGATGCGGCGAGCGCGTCGATGGGTGATTCGCGCGCTCAACGTCGGAGGATTGGTCGATGCCTTCAATCCCTGTAGTCAGTGCCAACGACTCTCCTGCGAAGGTCGTCGCGTGCCTCGAGCGCGACGGCGCCGTTGTCGTCACCGGCGTGATCGATCGCGCCGCGCGAGACTCGATTTTGCGCGAGCTTGCCCCGCATCTGGAAATCGTCGATCCGGACGCCAGCATCAACAAGAAGTACGAGGCCGACGGTGGATCCGCGAATTTCTATCCCGGCAAGACCAAGCGGATCACTGCGCTGGTCGCGCGATCGGAAACCTTCCGCACTTTCGTGACGCATCCCCTCATGCTCTCGGCGTGCGACGCGATCCTGAAACCCAACTGCGTCCATTACCAGGTGCATGCGACGGCTGCGCTCAAAATCGGTCCCGGCGCGCGCGAACAGGTGCTCCATCGGGAGGAAGATCCGTACCAATTTTTCAAAGTGCCGCGCCCACGAATGATCCTCGCCAGCATGTTGGCGATTACCGACTTTACCGAAGCCAACGGCGGTACGAAGATCGTTCCCGGTAGCCATCTCTGGCCTGCCGATCGTACCGCGCGCCCCGATGAAGTCGTCGCGGCCGCGATGCCCGCGGGCTCGGTCCTGCTCTGGATGGGCGGCACGCTGCATGGCGCCGGCGCGAATCGCACCGACGACTGGCGCTACGGCGTCTTCCTCTCTTATTCGCTCGGATGGTTGCGGCAGGAAGAAAATCAGTACATCGATGTGCCTGGCGAGATCGCGCGGACGCTGGACAAGCCGGTGCGCGACCTGGTCGGTTACAGGATGCACCTCGGAATCGGCTACGCAGACGCAACCGTCCAGAACAGTCGCGGCGAGAAGCGCTGATGCCGAAGATTTCATACCGCGTGCGGCCGGAAACCGCCGTGCTGACGCGCGGCTTTGACCCCGAGTTGTCGGTCGGCTCGGCGCGGCCGCCCGTCTATCGCAGTTCGACGTTTGTCTTTCCGAGTCCGGAAGCGGCGGAGCGCGCGTTTGGAATCGTGCTTGGGAAGATCCGGCCACTTGGCGACGATCGTCCTGACCTGATTTATGCGCGCCTCAATCATCCCAACGCGGAAATCCTCGAGGAGCAACTCGTACCGCTCGAGCGCGGCGCCAACTCCGCCGCCATCTTCAATTCCGGGATGGCCGCGATCTTCACCGTGATGCTCACGTTCCTGGAGCGCGGCGGCTCGATCGTCTATACACAGCCGCTATATGGCGGCACCCAGCACCTCATCCATCAAGTGATCGAGCCGCTCGGTTTCGACGCGCGCGGCGTGCCGGCCGGCAATACGCGGGCGCTGGCCGAGGCGATTGAGAGTGCGAACAATCTTAGTCTTGTGCTGATCGAGACTCCCGCGAATCCCACGCTCATGATGACCGATATCGCGCAGGCGGCCGCGGCGATCCGCAAAAGACCGAAGCGCGCGCTGCTCGCGATCGACAACACTCTGCTCGGCCCGACGTTTCAGCATCCGCTGATTCACGGCGCGGACCTGGCGATTTATTCGGCGACAAAGTTCCTCGGCGGATTCAGCGATCTGCTCGCCGGCGCGGTCGTGGCGATCGATCCAGAATTGATACAGACCCTAACCGGAATGCGCGCGCTGCTTGGTAATATCCTGCAGGCCGACGAATGCTGGATGCTCGATTCACGCCTCTCGACCGTCGCCCTGCGGATGAATCGGCAAAGCAAGAACGCGCAGCGAATCGCCGAGCAGTTGGCCAGGCACGCGCGCGTCAGGCGCGTCATCTATCCTTCCCTGTTCACGGACGACGCGCAGATTCAGATTCGCGACGCGCAGACCGACTACCCGGGCTCACTACTGTCTCTGGAAGTTGAAGGTGGAAAGACCGGCGCGTTCGAATTTCTGCGCCGCCTGAAGATCGCCAAGAACGCCGTCAGTCTCGGCGGCGTCGAAACTCTCGTATGCCATCCGATGACGACCACTCACAGCGAGCTGTCGCCCGAGGAAATGTCCGCCGCGGGAATCAACGAGGCGCTGGTGCGCATCTCGGTCGGCACCGAGCACTGGCGCGACCTGCTCGAGGAATTTACCCGCGCGCTAGGTTGATCCGCTAGTTCCTCAGGTGCGGATCTCTTCCAGGCGGCCCGTATGGTTCGAGATTCCTGAGCGCAAGCAGTCCGCATCGATGCCGAGTGCCTCGCAGACGCTGACGAACGAGAACGGTCCGCATTCCTCGTCGCAGCTGAGCCATTCTGCCGCCTCGACGAACTCCTCGTTGTCGCGCGGGACCGCGCTATCGCGATGTCGCAGGTAGGTGCGGATCGCGTCCTCGAGCACCGCGAACAGCAGCTTGCGTTCGCCTTCCGAGGGCAGCTTCGGTCGCCGAGACTCGCCGTACTGTATCGGCAAAATACCAACGCCGGCGAAGATGTTTGGCAGGTCGTCGTGCATTGCGTATGTGCTGGTTTCCATGATTTCTCCTCCGCTCCTCAGCTCGTCTCTTCGAGCCTCACCAGTGTGAGCAAAAGCGTTGCCAACTGAATCGCAGCAAAAATGCCTCTATTCGTCAGCATTTTTACCGCTCGGCGGAGAACTCTGAAAAATTTTCACGAACTATGCGATGATCGAGCCGCATAGCTTTGGGGTACGGGTCAGATTAATTTCATTCCGGTGGCGGCTTCGAGTTCCGCGATCGCTTGCGGGCCGCTTTCCACTTTGATCGTCATCATGCCCATCGCGCGCGCCGGCTTGAGATTGCCGCCGAGGTCGTCTAGATAGACGCACGCCTCGGGCGTCACCCCGAGCTTCTCGCACATCATCAGGTAGATTCGCGGGTCGGGTTTGCGGATTCCGATCTTCGATGATTCGATCACTACGTGGAACAGTTCCATGATCTCGCGCGAATAGATGGAGCGGCTGGTGGCGGTGGTGCCGGCCGCGTCCGCCGGCATGTTGTTGGTGATACAGCCGGTCTTGAACCTGGCTTTGATGCGTCGCAGCGCTTCGATCATCTCGGGCCGGAAGTCGCCGGCCAGCAGCGCAACGACGTCGCGCCCCGGAATCTCGTGCCCGAGCATCCGGGCTTCCGCCGCGAAGGCAGCGTCGAAGCCCGCGAAGTCGATCGCTGAGCGCTCGAACATCGCCCACGCATTGCTCTCGTGATTGGTGGAATTGATCTTGCGGATCACTCCAACCGGAATTCCTTTGTCACGCTCGTAGCGTGCGAAGGCCTCGAACGGCGACGTCGTGAACACGCCACCAAAATCCCATATCACTGCTTCGATCAAATCGGCCTCCGCGCGCGATTGCTTTGCTCTTCGGGCTTAAAACGCGCCGACCATCATTGGTAACGAATTTAATTCCTGCAAGCAAAGCAAGCTCGCCTGACATGGTCCGATTTACTTTCCAGGCCCACTTCACGCATATTCGGACCCATGAGTCGCATGACTTGGCGCTCGGCCGAACCGTTCATGGAGGAGGATCGCAATGAAATCCTGCAGCCGTTTTGTATTGTGTCTGCTTGCACTCATCGTTGTAGCGGGATGCGCTTCGACCAACGTCACCCAGCAAACACCGATGAGCCAACCGGGCCTCGCGCGGCCCAATCAGATCTGGGTGTACAACTTCGTTGCCAACTCCGCCGACATGCCCTCCGATTCCTCGATCGGCGGCGAGGTCGGTGCACCGAGCGCGCCACCTACGGCCGAGCAAGTCGCAGAGGGCCGTCAGCTCGGCGCACAAATCGCGACCGAGCTGGTTGCCGATATCAACGCGATGGGACTTTCCGCCGTGCAGGCCGGGCCGGGATCGTCGCCGCAAGTCGGCGACGGAGTGATCCGCGGTTATCTGGTCTCGGTACAAGGGGGCGGCACGGGTAGCATGGTCCAGCGCTTCGTCATTGGATTCGGCGCGGGAACATCGGAGATGGACACGGTAGTCGAGGGCTACGCCGTCACGCCGCAAGGCTGGCGCAAACTTGGGTCGGGAACACTTACCTCCTCGGGAAACAAAACCCCCGGGATGGTCGTGCCCGCCGCGGTCGCGATTGCCACCGCCAACCCGATCGGCCTTATCGTTGTCGGCGGCGCAAAAGTCTACGGCGAAGCGAGCGGCAGGAACGGACTCGAGGGTAGAGCCAAATCGACCGCAGACGAAATCGCGGCCCAGCTTAGAATAAGGTTCCAGGACAGGGGCTGGATCCAGTGAGCAAATGACATAGGTGGTGCGGGAAGGTCGTAAGACTTCCCGAAATCATACATTCGGAGGAACGAAATGGACTTCGCCGAAATCATTTACGAGAAGAAGGATCGCGTGGCTACGGTCACCATGAACCGGCCGGAGAAGATGAACGCGTGGACGCCCAAGATGGGCGCGGAGATGCGCACGGCGATGCTCGACGCCGAGCGCGACCCGGCGATCGGCGCGATAATCGTTACCGGCGCGGGACGCGCGTACTGCGCGGGCGCGGACATGGGCGCGCTGTCGAATATTGCCGCGGGACACGCGGGAGCGCGCAGTGCGGAGGCGCCCGACCAATGGCTGGCAGCGCAGCGCGTCGATTACCGCACGTCGTATTCGTGGCCGCTGGCGCTCAACACCCCGGTGATTGGCGCGATCAACGGCGCGTGCGTCGGGCTTGGCTTCACCACCTGTCTCT
>NZ_DATDGQ010000042.1:0-5644 GCF_036522015.1 Binatus sp. (SeqCode) | reverse complement strand
CCTTGCGTACCGGGTTGCGGGCTTTCAGTGAGGGTGAACGAGTAGCGCGGGAATTTCAAGTGCGGGCGGCCCCAAAATCGCGATTTTTTCTAGGGTTCGTGATGGTTTTTGCACAGGCTCGTCGCCTTCACCTTGAGCCCCAAGGGGTTTGCGCGGACGAATCGCGCGCCCTGCACGATCACCCCGTCAGTAGCGGACTTCGACGAGGTACAGACCGCCCGGCGGCGCATTGGCGGGAGCCGCACCTCGATCGAGGCCGGCGAGAATCGCAGCGACTTGGTCAGCGGTGAGCTTGCCGCGTCCCACCTCGACCATCGCCGCGACCATCGCCCGCACCATGTGCCGCAGGAAACTGTTTGCCTCGACGCGGTAGAGAAGTATGTCGCCCTCGCGCGTCCATTCGCTCGAAGTCACGCGGCGAATCGTGGTCCTCACTTCAGTGCCGAGCGATCGGAACGCGGCGAAATCATGCTCACCGACAAAGATTTGCGCAGCGCAGTTCATCACCGCGAGATCGAGCCGGTCGCGGACCAGCCAGCTATAGCGATACTCGAAAGCCGAGGCGACCTTGCGATTCAACACGCGATATTCGTATACGCGCGCACGGGCGGCGCGACGCGGATCGAAGTCGTCGGGCGCGGGCGCGATGTCGAGCATCACGATGTCAGCCGGCAGGATCGAGTTGAGCGCGCGCTGCAATTCGTCCGGGTCGAAGGGGCGCGGAATCGAAATCGAAGCGACCTGCCCGCGCGCGTGCACGCCCGCGTCGGTGCGGCCCGCGCCGAACACGCGTACCGGCGCGGCGAAAATTCGCTCGAGCGCTGCCTCGATCCTTCCCTGAATCGAATCGTGACGCGGCTGAAGCTGCCATCCGGAATAGTTGCTGCCGTCGTACTCGAGCGTAAGCTTGAGGACCATCGCGCGGATCAGGCCAGTGTCGGCGAGCTGAGTGCCAGCGTCTCGGCGATCCAGAGCGCTCCCAGAGCCGCCAGCCGCGTGTTGTCGAAAACGCACCATAGAGACAGCGACTCGGCGCGCGTCTCGACGTTGACCACGATGGCCTCCTGGCCAACCGCGTCGATCACGCCGAGCGGCTCGCCTTCCTCGGCGATCAGGATGCCGGGCGCGACGCGCAGCAGCTCGACAGGATCTTCACCGTTACCCGTGCGATCGCGCGGCCGCTGGATATCGACAGTCAACGCGGAACCGTGAAGGACGGGAATTGCGGCGGCCTGCACCGAAAGCGGAGGCGCTTTGTCGAGCAGCATCGCGACCTGCGCGGCGATTGCGGACGCGACCGAACGCTCATGCTCGCGCATGAATGCGTTGAACCCGCGCTGGACTGCGTCGTCATCGAGCTCCAGCCGCGCGCTCAGAAGATCGGTGGTCTGATCGACGGTGGCCGTGAGCATTTCCATACCGCCGGCGCTCGCGCCGAGCATCGCGGTCGCGGCAACGAATCCGCCGCGCGTGCCGAGCGCTTTGAGGCAGGTGGCGAGCACGTGCGCGGCGGGATGAGGAATCGCGAAGACTTTCGTGTTACGCAATTGCGCGAACGCCTCACGTGAAGTGAGCCCCGGCGCGACCATTGGCACGTCGGACGGCGGGCGGTTCGCCGCGCTCAGATCGATCAGAATCGGACCTGGCTGTGCGGCAATGATTTCGGCCGCGCGCGGCGCGGGGATCGCAAGGAAGGCGATATCGAAATCGTGAAGATCGGCTGGAGACTCCAGCGCGTCGACCAGGCGTTCCTCACCGCCGGCGTCCACGGTCTGCATCGCGCCCGCTTCGGTGGTGAACAGTTTCAGGTCGCTGAGCTGGAACCCGCGCGCGGCGATCAGCTCGATGAGTTGATTGCCCACCGCGCCGGTGGCGCCGACTACCGCCACTCTCGGCTCGCGGGTATTGCTCATTCGCCTTCGCTTTCAGTGCTTTCGAGCTTTTCGCGCACCAACCGGCCCATCGCCTTGCATCCCACGATCTGCGTGCCGGTGCCGCCGTGAAGGTCGCGAGTGCGGTAGCCGTCGCGCACGACCGATTCGACAGCCTGCGAAATGAGTTCGGCTTCGGAGCGCATCCCGAGCGAATGCTCGAGCAACATTGCCGCCGACAGGATCGCCGCGAGCGGGTTGGCCTCGTCGCGGCCCGCGATGTCCGGCGCGCTGCCGTGAATCGGCTCGTACAGTCCCACCCGGAAGCCGGCGCTGTTGAGTTCTTCGCCAAGCGACGCCGACGGCAGCATGCCCATCGAGCCCGCGATCACCGAAGCCTCGTCCGTCAGAATGTCGCCGAACATATTTTCGGTGACGATAACGTCGAAGTCCTTGGGCCGCCGTATCAGATGCATCGCCATCGAATCGACCAGTTGGTTCTCGAAGGCGACATCCTTGTAGCGCGCGCTCAGCTCGGTTGCGATTTCGCGCCACAGCCGCGATGTCGAGATGACGTTGGCCTTGTCAACTGAGGTCAGTTTCTTGCGACGCTCGCGAGCCAGCTCGAAGCCGAACGTGAGGACGCGAGTAATCTCCGCTTCAGTGTAAAAGCAGGTATCGACCGCCTCGCGGTTTTCCTTCGCCCCTCGCTTTTCACTTGGCTTGCCGTAGTAGATACCGCCGGTTAGCTCGCGGATCACGACCATGTCGACGCCGTTGATCAGTTCGGGCTTCAGCGGTGACGCGGCCATAAGTTCCTTGACGACTTTGACGGGACGGAGGTTGGCGAACAGTCCCAGCGCTTTTCGAATTGCAAGCAGACCTTGCTCGGGACGTTTCTCCGCGTTGGGATTGTCCCACTTCGGTCCGCCGACCGCGCCCAGCAGAATCGCGTCGCTGTCCTGCGCGATCTTCACCACTTCGTCCGGTAGTGGCGAGCCCGTGCTGTCGATCGCATGGCCTCCGATCAAACCCTCCTTGAACTCGAGATCGACCGCGGATCGGCGCGCGATGATCTTGAGAATCTGCAGGGCTTCGCCGACGACCTCGGGGCCGATGCCGTCACCTTTCAAAACTAGAATTTTATAGGCCATGCGAAAGCGCTGAACGCCTGGACGTGAATGATCGGGAGGAGTGTCGGACAGTCTCGACCCGTCAGTGTATAGCCTCGGAAATCAGGATCGCAGATTGGCGCGATGGCGCTGTAGCAAATCTCGCCACAACGGCGGGAGCCGCCGAAAGCCGCGTATCGCGCAGGATGAAGAGCGAATTCAAATTCAAATCCAAGCCCTCAAAGCAGTAGCCCAAGTGGGATGTTGCGGCAAGCCCCATTTCCGCGGCTTACCGCACGTCGCTGGTCGGTTTGAGCGGCGCGTGCTTGCGCGCCTTCAGCCGGTTGAGCGCGTTTACCAGCGCGAGCGCACTCGCCATCACGATGTCGCTATGCGCGCCCTGGCCGGCGACGGTCACACCGTTCTCGCGAATCATGCAGCTCACTTCGCCGAGCGCGTCGGTGCCGCCGGTTATCGCCTTGACCGCGTAACGCTCGAGCGCGGGATTGATTGCGGCGATTTTGTAAATCGCCTTGTAGCACGCATCGACCATCCCGTCGCCTTCGCCCTCGGCCGAGCATTCTTTGCCCTCCACCCGCAACGTGACTTCCGCGTGGGGCGTGCTTCTGCTGGACGAGCCGACCTTCAAATCGATCAGCTCGAAGTGGTCGATTGTCCGGCGGGCGCTCTCGGTGACCAGCGCCAGGATGTCGTCGTCGTACACAATTTTCTTTTTATCGCAGAGCTCTTTGAACTCGGCGAACGACTTGTTCACGTCGACGTCGTCGATATCGACGCCAAGTTCCTTCAGCCGGTTGGTGAACGCGTGACGCCCCGAATGCTTGCCGAGCACCAGCTTGTTCGACGGGATGCCGATATCCTCGGGCTTCATGATCTCGTAGGTGAGCTTGTACTTCAGCACACCGTCCTGATGGATTCCGGCTTCGTGCGCGAACGCGTTGTCGCCGACGATCGGTTTGTTCGCCGGCACAGACTGTCCGATCACCTGCGACAGCAGGCGCGAGGCCGGATAGATCTGGCGCGTGTTGATCCGCGAGCCGACGCCCATCAGGTCGCGGCGCGTCTTCATCGCCATTACGACTTCTTCCAGCGAGCAGTTGCCCGCGCGCTCGCCGATTCCGTTGATGGTGCATTCGATCTGACGCGCGCCGTTGCGCACCGCCGCCAGCGAATTCGCGACCGCCAGCCCGAGATCGTTATGACAGTGCGCACTCCAGATTACCTTGTCGGCGCCGGGAACTTTTTCACGCATGTACGCGAACATCCGTCCGAATTCTTCGGGGATCGCGTGGCCGGTCGTGTCGGGCAGATTGATCACGGTAGCGCCTGCCCGAATTACCTCGCTGCAAACGTCGACCATGTAATCCCAGTCGGAGCGCGACGCGTCTTCGCAGGAGAACTCGATGTAGTCGAGATGCTTCTTGGCTCGCGTGACGGCCCAGGTGGCGGCGTCGAGCACGTCCTCGCGATTCATGTTCAGTTTGTACTTGAGATGGATTTCCGAGGTCGCGATGAAAATGTGAATTCCCGGATGCTTTGCTTTGTCCACCGCGCGCAGCGCCGCATCGACATCTCCTTCTTGCGTGCGCGAGAGACTCAGTACGATCGGTTCGGTCAGCGCCTGCGCGACGCGGTTAACGGACTCGAAATCGCCGGGCGAAGAAACGGCAAAGCCGGCTTCGATGATATCCACGTTCAGGCGTTCGAGCTGCCGCGCGAGCGCGATCTTCTCCTCGACGTTCATCGTGCAGCCGGGCGACTGCTCGCCGTCGCGCAGCGTCGTGTCGAAGATTCGGACGTAGTCGTTGTCGTTTTCGTTGTGCGCAGCCGTGTTCGCGTGTGCCATCGTCATTTCCTCCCGCATCGTCGCCGCGGGATCAGCTGCCGATCGTTTGCCAGGAGCGGAAAGCCAAAAAAGAAAACGCCCCGGGCGGCTTCGATCGGCCCACTGCCCGGGGCGTGTGTCTCAGTTTAATCAGGCCGTTAAACCTGTCCGGACGCGCGCCTGGCGTGGACCCTTGTAAGGGCCAGGCTAAGCAGCAGCTCCGGTAGCAGGTTGCAATACATCGTGTACAGATTCTAAGCGTCGGCGGAGACGTCAGTCAAGCAGCCTAGCGATGCACCGGTGGAGGCTCGCGGAGACTACCAGTGGTGCGGGCGGAGTCGGGTTCACGCGCCTTGCCGTTGGCGTCATGCGACTTGTCGGTGGAGGACGCTACCGGGCGCAGCACCGAGACCTTGGCGCTCAGCCGTTCGCCTCGCAGCATCAGCGCCGGTCCCGACAGCACGTACGCAGTCGAGAACAGGAAGGCGGTGAGCTGCGGCATCGCGAACAGCATCGCAGCGAACACCATCATCGTGACTACCAGTTCGACCTGCGCGCGCTTTTCGAGCTTGATAGTTTTGAAGCTGGGGTAGGGCACTCGCGAGATCATGAGGCCGCCGAGCGCGAGCGTGATCGGCACCATCAACGTACACAGCGTCCGCGGCGCGTCAAGCTCAAAATAGCTGTACGCCAGTGCAAGTCCGGCAATCATCACGGCCGCGCCCGGCACGGGCAGCCCGACGAAACGGCTCTTGTCCGCCGTCGCGGTTTGTACGTTGAAGCGCGCCAGGCGCAGTGCAGAGCACAGCACGAAC
>NZ_DATDGQ010000041.1:0-13403 GCF_036522015.1 Binatus sp. (SeqCode) | reverse complement strand
GAGCGCTTGCCATCGCGCGAACAATTCGCCATACGAGATCGCAACGATGCGACCAACTTTGAAAATTGCCCGCGTTCGAAAAAGCGCGCTGCCGCTTCCCGCCTATCAGAGCGAGCATGCTGCGGGGATCGACCTGATGGCCGACATCGGTGCGCCGATCGAGATGGCGCCGCGCGAGCGCCGCGCCGTTCCTACCGGAATCGCCGTCGAGATTCCGGCCGGCTACGAGGGGCAAGTGCGCCCGCGCAGCGGCCGCGCGCTGAAAGAGGGCCTCGCGCTCATCAATTCGCCCGGAACTATCGATGCCGACTACCGCGGAGAAGTTAAAGTATTACTTGTGAATTTGGGCGACCTGCCGATCGTGATTAAACCCGGCGATCGTATCGCCCAACTCATCATCGCGCCCGTCATTCGCGCCGACATCGTCGAGGTCGATGAACTCGCGCCCAGCGCCCGCGGCCCCGGCGGCTTCGGACACACCGGCCGCTAAGCCGATCGACGCACCTCTCGATTGCGCGACCATCCTCGCGTAATTTAGTTCTATCAGCACACAGTGAAAGACAGACCAACCGAGACCGACGCGGCATTGACCGCGGTGACGCCTATAGACGGCCGCTACCGCGCGCGCACCCGGAGCTTGGAGGCGTACTTCAGCGAGTTCGCGCTGATTCGCTACCGCGTCCGCGTCGAGATCGAATGGTACCTGTCGCTCGCCGGGCATCCCGCGATCAGCGCGCTCCGGCCGATTCCTGCCGCGACTGCGAAGAAGCTGCGCGCCGCTTACGAGGACTTCACACTCGACGATGCGCGCCGCGTGAAGGAACTCGAGGCGACCACCAATCACGACGTCAAGGCGGTCGAGTATTTCGTCAAAGAGCGAGTCACCGCGATCGATGCTGCGCTGCCAATCGAGATGGTGCATTTCGCATGCACCTCAGAGGACATCAACAATCTCGCCTACGCGCTCATTCTGAAGGAGTTCGTGGCGAACGATCTGACGCCGCGGCTCGAGGCGGCGAACGCGCCGCTCGTCAAGCTGGCGCATCGCTACAAATCGCATCCGATGATGGCGCGGACGCATGGCCAGGAAGCGTCGCCGACCACGGTCGGCAAGGAGATGGCGATATTCGCGACGCGTCTCGCGCGCCAGGTCTCGCAGCTTCGCCATCAGGAATTTCTCGGCAAGCTCAACGGCGCGGTCGGCAACTTCAACGCGCATCACTTCGCGCATCCCGAGGTCGATTGGATCGCGCACTCGCAAAATTTCGTCGGGCACCTCGGCCTCACCTGGAATCCGCTCACCACGCAGATCGAAAGCCACGATTTTATCGCCGAGCTGTTCGGCATCCTGATGCGCATCGACACCATCCTGCTCGGCTTCTGCCGCGACATGTGGAGCTACATCGCGATCGGCTACTTCGCGCAAAAGGCCGTCGCGGGCGAGACCGGCTCGTCGGTGATGCCGCACAAGGTGAATCCGATCGACTTCGAAAACTGTGAGGGCAATCTTGGAATCGCCAACGCGCTCTTCGATCACCTCGCGGCGAAGCTGCCGATCTCTCGATGGCAGCGCGATCTGACCGACAGCACCGCGATACGCGCGATGGGCACGGCGTTCGGGCATCTGGTCGTCGCGCTCGCGTCGTTGGAGCGCGGCCTCGCGCGCGTCGAGCTCAACGAGGCGCGGATTGCCGAGGACCTCGAGGCTGAGCAGGCGTGGGAGGTCGTTGCCGAGGCGATCCAAACTTTGATGCGCCGCCACGGGATGCCGAAACCCTACGAGACGCTCAAGGAATTGACGCGTGGCCGGCGAATCGATCGGCGCGTCATCGAGGAATTCATCGCGACGCTGCCGCTGGACGACGCCGCGCGAGACGCGCTGCGCGAGTTGAATCCGCGGAGTTACGTGGGACTGGCGGCGAAGCTGGTTGAACAATTCGCGCCGCCGGCGAAGACCGAGATCGGACTGGCTAAGAAGGTGCGCGCGGCCAAGCGGTGAAGCCGGCTATCCACAACGCTCGCGCCCGGCTTTGTGGACAACTGGCGCTGGCTTCGTTGTGATGAGGCGACCGGTCGGTAAGATGATTAGATTAAGATATTCCGAACCAACCCAAGGGAGAACGCAACGTGGAAACGACTCCGCAGAAACTCGAAATGTTTTACGAGGGCAAGGCGAAGAAACTTTACTCCACGTCCGACCCGGACCTCGTCATCGCCTACTTCAAGGACGACGCGACCGCCTTCAACGGCAAGAAGAAGGACACCATCGAGGACAAGGGCGTGATGAACAACCGCATGTCGGAGTTGTTCTTCACACTGCTCGAGAAGCAGGGCGTGAAGACGCACTTCGTCCGGCGCCTGAACGATCGCGAGATGCTCTGCAAGCGCCTCAATATCATCCCGGTCGAGACTGTCGTGCGTAATATCGTCGCGGGCTCGATGGCGAAACGGCTCGGACGCGAGGAAGGCGAGCCGCTGCCGCATCCCATCGTCGAGTACTACTACAAGTCCGACGCGCTCGACGATCCGCTGATCATCGGCGAGCATGCGAGCGTGTTTGGATGGGCGACCGCCGAGGAACTCAAGCAAGTCGACGTGATGGCGCTGAACGTGAATTCGATACTGAAAAGATTTCTCGACGAGCGCGGTGTGATATTGGTGGATTTCAAGCTCGAGTTCGGAAGGCATCACGGCGAAATTCTCCTCGGCGACGAGATTTGCCCTGACACTTGCCGTTTCTGGGACAAAGCGACGCGCCAAAAGCTTGACAAGGATCGCTTCCGCCGCGACTTGGGCGGTGTCGAGGAGGCTTATCACGAGATGCTGCGGCGGGTTGAAAACTAATGGTTGATGGTGGCGCGCGTGAGGGAGTGAGTTGCAAGTAAGGGTGTTCGTCACCCCGCGGACGGGAATCCTCGACCCGCAAGGGCGCGCGGTTGAAAGCTCGCTGCAAAGTCTCGGCTTCAAAAACGTCTCGCGCGTCAAAGTCGGCAAGTACATCACCCTGGAAATCGACGCGCGCACCGCTTCCGAAGCGCGCGACGAAGCGAAGAAGATGTGCGAGGCGCTGCTCGCCAATCCGGTGATCGAGGATTACCGCTTCGAGGTGGATGGCGAATGAAGTGGGGCGTCGTGCGATTCCCCGGCTCACTGGACGACGGTGATGCGCTGCATGCGCTCGCGGACGTGATGGGCCAGGACGCGCGAATACTCTGGCACAAGGACGAATCGCTCGGCGGCGTCGAGTGCATCGTGCTGCCGGGCGGGTTCAGCTACGGCGACTACCTGCGCACCGGCGCGATCGCGCGCTTCTCGCCGATCATGAAGAGCGTGGCGAAGTTCGCGGCCGACGGCGGTCTCGTAATCGGCACCTGCAACGGCTTTCAGATTCTATGCGAGGCGCATCTCCTGCCGGGCGCGTTGACCCGCAACCGCTCGCTCTCCTTTGTATGCGAGCGCGTGTGGCTGCGCGTCGAGAACGCGAGCACGCCATTCACGCGTGCGACGAAGCTGGGCGACGTGCTGCGGCTGCCGATCAAGCACGGCGAAGGATTGTACATCGCGCCCGAAGATGAGCTGCGCCAGATGGAAGAGCGCGGGCAGGTGACTCTGCGCTACGTCGATGCTGACGGGCGCGAGAGCGACGCAGCAAATCCCAACGGCTCGATGCGCGCGATCGCGGGCGTCGCCAACGAGCGCTTCAACGTTTTTGGTTTGATGCCGCATCCGGAGCATGCGGTCGAGCCGATGCTCGGCGGTACCGACGGGCTCAAGATTTTTCAGTCGATTGCGGGGAGCGCGCGATGAGCGCGCATCCTGTGTCGCTGGCGGGCGAGCCGGGGGTCGATGTCGAACAGGCCCGCGCGTTCGGGCTTGCGCCGGACGAGTATCGCAAAATTCAGGAGATCATCGGACGCACGCCGACTTACACCGAGCTTGGCGTGTTCTCCGTGATGTGGTCGGAGCATTGCTCGTACAAATCGTCGCGGCGTCATCTGAGGACGCTTCCGTCGAAGAGCGAGCTCGTCGTGCAGGGACCCGGCGAGAACGCGGGCGCGATCGACGTGGGCGACGGCTGGGCGGCGGTGTTCAAAATCGAAAGCCATAACCATCCCTCGTTCGTCGAGCCGTACCAGGGCGCTGCGACCGGCGTCGGCGGAATCCTGCGCGACATTTTCACGATGGGCGCGCGGCCCGTCGCGAGTATGAACTCGCTCAAGTTCGGCAGCTTCGCGCATCCGCGCACGCGTTTTTTGCTGGGCGGCGTGGTCGGCGGAATCGGTGGCTACGGCAACTGCGTCGGGGTGCCGACAGTCGCGGGCGAAGTGATGTTCGACGAGGCGTATAACGCGAACATTCTCGTCAACGCGTTCTGCCTGGGGCTGGTGCGCAAGGGCGAGATGATGAGTGCGAAGGCGCGCGGCGTGGGCAACCCGGTCCTCTACGTTGGCTCCGCGACCGGGCGCGACGGAATTCACGGCGCGTCGATGGCGTCGGCGGAGTTCGACAAGGAGAGCGAGGCCAAGCGGCCGGCGGTGCAAGTCGGCGATCCGTTCACCGAGAAGTTGTTGATCGAAGCGTGCCTGGAAGCGGGCAAGACTGGCGCAATCGTCGCGATCCAGGACATGGGCGCGGCGGGACTCACGTCGTCATCGAGCGAGATGCCGTCGCATGGCGGACTCGGGATCGAACTCGATCTCGACCAGGTGCCGCTGCGTGAAGCGAATCTGACGCCGTACGAAATCCTGCTCTCCGAATCGCAGGAGCGGATGCTGATCGTTGCGGAGCGCGGGCGCGAGGCGGAATTGCAGGCGGTGTTCGAGAAGTGGGACCTGCACGCGGTAGTGATCGGGCGCATCACCGATGACCAGCGATGGCGTGCGCGATGGCATGGGCAGGTGGTCGCCGATATTCCGATCGGCGCGCTTGCCGATAACGCGCCGCTGTACGATCGTCCCGCGGCTCCGCCGAAGATTCAACCATCCGCCAAAACTTCGGCCATTAAGCATCCTGAGACTTCCAAAGCGCTGCGGGCGTTGCTCGACAGTCCCAATGTCGCGTCGAAGAAGTGGGTATATCGGCAATACGACTCGATCGTGCAGAGCAACACGGTGCTGGGACCGGGCAGCGACGCTGCGGTGATCCGAATCAAGAATTCGCGGCGCGCGATGGCGCTCAAAGTCGATTCGAATCCCCGCGCGTGCGCGCTCGATCCTTATCTGGGGGCAGTCGGGACAGTCTGCGAGGCGGCGCGCAATGTCGCGTGCGCGGGGGCGTGGCCGGTCGGAATCACGAATTGCCTGAACTACGGAAATCCCGAGCGGCCCGAAGTGATGTGGCAGTTTATCCGGGGCGTCGAAGGGCTGCGTGACGCGTCGATCGCGTTCGGCGCGCCGGTGGTCAGCGGCAACGTCAGTTTTTACAACGAGACCGAAGGCCACGCGATTCCGCCGACGCCGACGATTGCGGTGCTGGGCGTGATGATCGACGTCGCGAGGCACGTCACCCAGTTTTTCAAGAATCCCGGTGACGCGATCGCGATAGTGCGCACGGCCGCGCCGTCGCTGGCGGCGAGCGAGTATTCGGCGCTGTTCGGAATCGACGGCGGGAGCCTGCGCGCGATCGACCTGGCGCGCGAAGCGGCTCTGGTAGAGGGGCTGGTTGAAGGGTCTGAACAAGGGCTGATAAGATCAGCTCACGATATCGCCGAGGGCGGGCTTGCGGTGGCTCTGGCCGAAGCCTGTTTCAATCCGCGGGCGATTCTGGGAGCCGAAGTCGAACTTGGGCGAGCTGGAAACGCTGACGCGGTTGATTTTTTTGGCGAAGGTGCATCGACCGTGATTTTGTCGATGGCCCCAACTGACTTGGCGCGAGTCGAGAAACTGTTTGCGGGTCGAGGACTGGAGTTTGCGGTCGTCGGCAAAGTAATCGACGATCCGCGGCTCAAAATTGGATCACTCGAAGAGGACGTTTCCGAGTTGCAACGGATTTACGAAGACGCGATTCCAGGGAGGCTCAGAGGCGATGACTGAAGAAGATTCGGTCCTTGCAGTCGAAGCAGTCGAAGAATCGCCACTCGACGTCTTCCACGAAGAGTGTGGCGTGTTCGGCGTGTACCGGCATCCCGAGGCCGCCAACCTCGCGTATCTCGGCTTGTACGCGCAGCAGCATCGCGGACAGGAGTCGGCGGGTATCGTCTCCTCCAACGGCAAGTCGCTCATTTCGCATCGCGGGATGGGACTGGTCGCTGACGTTTTCAACAACTCAATCATCGAGAAGCTCGAAGGGACGAGCGCGATTGGACACAACCGCTACTCGACGACCGGCTCGACGACTATTGGCAACTGCCAACCGCTGGTGGTCGAGTACGCGCGCGGCGGGCTCGCGCTCGCGCATAACGGCAACCTGGTAAATTTCACCGAGTTGCGCGAGCGGCTGGAGTCCACCGGATCGATCTTTCAGTCGTCGTCGGACAGCGAAGTGATGATTCATCTGATCGCGGCGTCGCACGCGCCCACGCTGCCGGAACGGGTGGCAGAGGCGCTCGCACAGGTGCGCGGCGCCTACTCGCTGGTAGTGCTGACGGAAGACTCAATGATCGCGGTGCGCGATCCGCAGGGCTTCCGCCCGCTGGTACTGGGCAATCTCAACGGCGCGACGATCGTGGCGTCGGAGACCTGCGCGCTCGACCTGGTCCGCGCCGAATATATTCGCGAGATCAATCCGGGAGAGATGATCGTCGTCGATGACGGCGGCATGCGTTCGCTCAATCCGTTCGCGCATGCGCCGACCAAGCGATGCATCTTCGAGTACGTGTATTTCTCGCGGCCCGATAGCCAGGTTTACAGCCGCAACGTGTATCAAGTCCGCAAGCAGCATGGTCGAGCGCTCGCGCGCGAAGCGCCGGTAGAGGCGGACATCGTTGTGCCGGTGCCGGATTCGGGCACGCCTGCCGCGCTGGGCTATGCGGAAGAGTCGGGAATCCCGTTCGAGATGGGGCTGGTGCGGAGCCACTACGTCGGCCGCACGTTTATCGAGCCGCGCTCGTCGATTCGCCACTTCGGGGTGAAGATCAAATTCAACCCGGTGGCGGAATTGCTGCGCGGCAAGCGAATCGTGCTGATTGAGGACTCGATCGTGCGCGGCACCACGCTCAGGAAAGTGATCCCGATGCTGCGCGAGGTAGGCGCGCGCGAAGTTCACGTGCGCATCTCGTCGCCGCCGACCACCAACTCGTGCTTTTACGGCATCGACACACCGACGCGCGAGGAGCTGCTCGCGTCGTCGCATTCGATCGAGGAGATCAAACGCTACATCACCGCCGACTCGCTCGCCTATCTAAGTTGGGACGGATTGTATTCGTTCAACGGCGACAGTCGCGAAGGATTTTGCGACGCCTGCTTTACCGGGAACTATCCGGTCGAGATTCCGCGCGATACCACACCTGCGCAGTTGCATTTGTTTCTTGCAAATGAAGATGGACTAAAGGCTGACCGAAGGTAGGAACTTAATCTTAGTGAAACCCATCCTTGGGTTTCACCTTCCTTGGGCAGGGTTAAACCCTGCACCGTAGTAACAAGAGATCTAGCGGCTCCGAAGCTGCTCGTCGATCGCCGCCTGGAAAGCTGACGCCGGCTGAGCGCCGCTCATAGAACGATTGCCAACGATGAAGTAGGGTGTTCCGTGCGCGCCGACCCTCTCGCCCTGCGTGCGATCCGCGATTACTGAGCTCTCGTACTTGCGCCCATCGAGGCACCGATCGAACGTCAGTGAATCCAGCCCAAGCTGCTCGGCAGTGCTCTTCAATCCGGGCGTTGAGAGGGCCGAGCGATTTTCAATGAGCGCGTCGTGATAGGTCCAGAACTGGCCCTGCTCATCGGCGCATCGCGCAGCCATCGCGGCCTCAATCGCGTGTTGGTGAAAAGCCAGCGGGAAATCCATGTACACCAGTCGCACCTGGTCGCCATATTTCTTCATTACCTGGCGGAGTGAAGCCTCCACCGCGCGGCAATACGGGCACTGGAAGTCGGAGTACTCCACGATCGTCACGGCCGCGTTGTCGCCGCCTCGTTGCGGATGGTCCGCGACCGGCTTGGCGTCTTGCGAAGTCGAGCGAGTCGGCGGTTCTGAATCCGAATTACCGCCGGACGAAGGAAGTCGAACCCAATCGTCCTGCGCCAGCATAACGTTGGCACTGTGTGGTCCTGCCAAAGCCGCGAGCGAGGTAAGCATCATGGCGCCGATGATGCCGGCCACAGTCAGACTAATTCTGTTACGCAATGAGTCATCCCCCCTCCGTAACGTGTAGCCAGTAATTTATGTTCGAAGGTAAAGACTCGCAAGCGGGCGTGCGGGAGAGAGACAAATGTTCGATGCTACGGACGCTCGCCTTTGTGGATGCGCACCTCGATCGCGTCGATAGCGCTCTCGCAATCGGCGACGGCGTCGATCACTTTATGCGCGCCGGCTGCCAACAGCGCATTGCGCGCATTCTCGAGGCGACCCGCTTGCACGGCGGGCGCGAGCGCGGCGAAATCTTCGGCGGACAATCCAATCATGTTGCCGGTGCGCGCGACGCCGATCGCCCACACTCCCGCGCGCAATCCTTCCTCGATATCGACCGGAGTGTCGCCGATTTTCACGATCGCCTCGAGCGGCTCGACTCGCAGGCGGATGGCGTTGGCGAAGATCATCCACGGAAACGGGCGTCCGGCGCCGACGTCGTCCGGAGTGATTGCGCAGTGGGGCGCGTAGCCCTGCGCGGCGGCCGGCTGCAGTATCATCTCGAGCATCGCGCGGGTGTATCCGGTCGTGCTGCCAATTTTGATTCCGCGTTTGCGGATGCGCCCGACTGCTGCCGCGACTCCGTCGATCACAGTGGAGTATTTCACCAGGCATTCGAGTTGGAGCGGCACGAAGTTCGCGAACAGACTCTCGACATCCGCCTCGGTCGGATCGTGTTTGACGACGTCGCGCCATCGCGCCGAGACGCCTGAGCCGAGCAGAATCTTTCTGATGTGGTCGATTTTCAGAACGCCCATGTCGCGCCGCGCCTCCTCCTCCGAGATGAGAACGCCGCGCTTGGCAAACACTTGCTGCAGAACCCGCACTGGCGCGAGACTGCCGTGATCGACCGTGGTCCCCGCCCAATCGAGAATGACTGCCCTCACCGGCCCCGAATACGACTGCTTCATTATATGTTCATCTCGCGGATCATCTGTTCGGCCAGGCCGAAGGACAGTGTCATGCCCGAGCCGCCGACCGCCGTGACGATGCGAACGCCGGGGGCCGCGTCGATCGCGATCCATGCTTTGTCGGGATGTTTTGCGTACACGCCGTACCATCGCTGCGCGATCGACAGATCGGGTGCAACAAGAAACTCGCGCACATTGTTCATAACAAGTTCGTCGATTTCGGTTTTGTTGAAAATATCGACGGCCAGTCCGTACTCATGCGAATCGCCGAGCGTCAACGCGCCGTCCGCGGTCTGCGAGACCAGCGTGTGAATGGCGAAGCGGTCGTAGTCGGCCAACTCGCGCGCGACCCGCTCCTTGTATTTCGGCAGCGTCGCCGTGCAGATTTCGAATGCGGGATAAAAACGCAGGGTGAGGCCGGCGGCGAGCGCCGGGCCAAGTTCCCAGCCATTGGTCTGCGGCGCAGTGCGCATCATCTGCAGTTTGCATCGATCGATCCCGCTGGTCGCAAATAATTCTGGAAAGAGCGTTTCGAAATCGTCGCCGCCGCAGACAATCGCGTTCGTTGCCTGCCACGTTTCCGAACCGGCTTCGATGTTTGGCAAATCAATCGATTTCACTGCGGTACCGAATCGAAACTGCACGCCGAATTTCTCAGCCAGGAACGCCGGCAGCTTCGCAAGTATCTGTCGAGGATCGACGGTCAGCTCCGTAGGACTCCAGATCCCGCCGAGAAGTCCTTTGGAATTTACCGACGTGCTCTTCGTCCGTACTCCCGCAGGCGAAAGCCACGTGCAGGTGTAGCCGAGCGCGGGCGCGCGTTCGACGAACTCGCGCGCGACGTCTGCCTCATCCTGATGGTAAACGACGTGAAGCGATCCGGTCGGGCGATACTGCAATCGCGATGCGTCGAGCATCTCATTCCAGATTTGATGGCTGCGCATCGCCATCTGGTGAACTACGCCGGCCTTTTGCCCGATCGGCCAGATCATCCCGAAGTTGCGCACCGACGCTCCCTGCGCCCGGGGAGTGCGCTCGAACACGACCACCGAACGTCCGCGCTTTGCCGCGAAGTACGCGTGCGCGAGACCGAGGATCCCGGCGCCGACGATCGCCACGTCCACTTTTCGATTCGAACTCATCGCAGCCCACAGCAATAGCACTTGAGGCCGCCGTGGTCAGTGCCTTCAAGGAGGACGGGGCGTCGCTGGCCGTCTCTCAGCGCGCGGGACTCTCGACACGTTCGGGGTTTTTTGAAGGTCGCGCTGCCTGCCAGCATGCTTGCGTGCCGCGACAGATACGAAGCGCATCTACCGCCGCATGCAGCGACGCTTTGGCGCCCGGCGACAGCGTCGAGAAGGTATTACGCAGCTCGTACGGATCGCTGGCGTACTCGTGATACTCGCGAGTCCCGTCATCGTATTCGACATAGACTGAATCGCGCGAGCGGATCGCCTCGTAACTTGGCGGATTGCCGCTGCGTCTGGCGGGCACATCCGGGTCATCTTCATTCATCCGCTCAACCGGCGGCCCGTGATGCTCGATCAGCGCCAAGGTGCGCCACTCCGGAACCTGCGCCCCGCGCAATAGGGGCACAAGGCTGCGGCCGTCGACTGTTGCCGGAACGCCAGCGCCGGCAAGCTCGGCAAAGGTCGCGCAGAGATCGATGTTTTCAACGACCTCATTGATAATGTGCGCTGGCGCAACTCCGGGCCCGGTGACGACCAGCGGGACGTGAATGTCCGTATCGAACGCGGTCAATTTGCCCGGCATCAAGCGGTGCTCGCCCATGTGAATGCCGTTGTCAGAGCTGAAGACCAGATAAGTGTTTTTCTCCTCGCCGGCCGCTGCAACCGCCGCCCGCAGGTTGCCGATCATCTGATCGATCGCGAGCACCGATCGGGCGCGCATCCGGAATTTTCGATCGATCAAATCAATGCGGGCCTTGGTCAGCGGCGGATACGTGATCAGCCACTTGGCCGCGTTGGCGTCCGGCGCCGCGTTGAAGGCCGGCGTGCGCGGAGCAAGCAGACCGGGGAACGCGCGCGCGTCGCGCGGAGCGGGAATATACGGAAAGTGGGGCGCGAAAGTGGCGATCTCGATGAAGAAGGGCGCGCCCTGCGACTTCTGGATGAATTTGACTGCCGCGCGCGAAAGCACATCGGTCAGATAGTCGCGAGGTTTCATGCCGTGATAGACGACCGTGCCATTTTCATTAAGCGCGTAGTTGAACTCAGGATAGCCGAGCCCGCCGACGTCCCATTCGTTCCACCCCATCGCAGGGCCGTTCCTCGTCGGCTCATAGCCGTTCAAATATTTTCCGAGCATCGCAGTCTTGTAGCCGATGCGCTGAAGTGCCACCGCGAAAGTGTTCGGCTCATTACCGTGGGCGTTGAAGCCGCCGTAGCCGCCGTCAGGTTCGAAGTTACGAAACACTCCAGTGTTATGAGGAAACTCGCCGGTGAAGATCGACGAGCGCGACGGGCAGCAAAGCGAATCCGTGACGAAGTAATTCGCGAAAGTGGCGCCGTTGCGCTCCATCTTGAGCACGTGGGGCATGAATTGCAGCAGGTTCAGCGAGAGATCGTCGGTGAGCACGAAGATGATATTCGGGCTCTTCAGCGGCGTCGGCTCCGCGGCCGGAACTATCCGCGGCCCTCCCGGTGGATCGCCCGCGGAAGCAGGCTTCTTTTCAATGAGAATTCGCGGCTTGCACGAAAGGACAAGAACAATCGGCACCAGCGCCAGCGCAATGATGAGGCTTGGCGGTTGTCGCAATACAGTTTTGTTTAGCTGCACAGCCAGTGGTAGCAGGTCCCTTCACGAGAACAGCCGCGGGCATCTGATTCGCGCAGGACGAACGTCCGCGCGAACAGGAATCTTCGGCTACGAATATAAGGACGTTCGATCTCGGCGAAGGTTACAGATTAGTAATAATCGGCAGGCAAGCTCGCGCGCGTAAACACGAAATTCGAGTCTAAGCTCAGAATCATCAAATTCTCAATTTTTCCCGATTCACGCACGCGCCACTGCCCTCATTCAAATAGGGGCGGTGGCGCGCTTGAAATCGCGACCGGCGCGTTGAACCTCGGTTCGAAATGACGGTATTAGTTGAGGTATGCAGGCATTCAGCATCAGACTCCGCGGACCTGTGACCACGGGAATCCTGGCAGTATGCGCGGTGCTGATTGCGACCCTTGCGACATCGCAAATCGCTCACAGCACCGACCTGACGAAGCCGTCCTTTCTGGTTGCCACCCGCGATCTGCAGGACCCGTTCTTTCAGCACTCCGTTATCCTGATGGTGCCGTCCACCGAGCCGCCGCTGCTGGCCGGCCTCATCATAAACAGTCCTGCCAAACAGCGGGTGCGGGATCTGTTCCCGCAGGTTCGCGACTTGAAAGGTCCGGATGAAACGATCTACACGGGCGGGCCGGTCGAGCTCGACGACGTTCCACTGCTCCATCAGCATCGCGAATTATCGGTGATCTTCCGCGCGTCGTCGGCACAAAGCTCCGCCACACGGGTCGTCGATGACGTTTACGTCGCGACCGGCCACGACGCCATTGCCGCGATCCTCGAGGACCCGCGGATCACCGACTTCCGGGTTATTTCAGGAAAGGCTCAGTGGCTGCGCGACCAGCTCTACGGCGAAGTCATGGCGGGCGCGTGGTACGTGGTCCCGGCGAAACCCGAGCTGGTTTTCAGCGACGCAAAGGACCTGTGGTCCATCCTGGTGAAAGGCGGTGACCTCGATGAGGCTCGAGCGGGGACGGCGACGCAACTGAATTTGCCTTATAGGCTCTTGGATGGTACAAACTGGCAGCGTCGAATCTCACCCGATTGATTGGGAACGCGGTTGATCCTCGCCGCGGCAGGAACTCTTCAAAGGGATGGCATGCAATGGCACGGACCAGGGAACGTAGTTTCGGTCAAGTACTTCGCGATCGCCGGCGGCAACTCGACCTGACCCAGGAAGAGGTCGCGCGGCGCATCAAGACTTCTACTCCGTACATCGGGCACCTCGAATCTGCCAAGCGCCACCCGTCGGACAAGATCGTCACGCGCTTGGCCGAAGTGCTCGGGCTGGATCGGCGGGAGCTGTTTTTCCTCGCGAACCCGCGCGCTCACGCACTCCTCAATCCCGAGCCGGAGGCCGACGCGAAGTCGGCGTGGGAAGATTTTCGCAAGGACGAACAGATGAGACGC
>NZ_DATDGQ010000040.1:0-3534 GCF_036522015.1 Binatus sp. (SeqCode) | reverse complement strand
GTACGAACATTTTTTTCGCGGCTGGATGACGGCGGCCGGGATTCCTGAGGAGGAATTTCTGGAGTGCGCAACGAGATTCGGCGCGATACATCGCGAGGCTACGTTGTGGCGCGTCGTTCGGCCGGGAATCTTCGAAGCGCTCGAGGCGTTCAAGTCGGCAGGATACAAACTCGCGATCGTGTCGAACGCCGAAGGACAGGTCGAAGCGGACGCGATACGATTCGGGCTGGCGCCTTTCTTCGACGTGATAATCGACTCGCACATCGTCGGCGTTGCGAAGCCCGACCCGCGGATCTTCCAGATCGCGCTCGAGCGCCTGGGCGTCGGGCCTCACGATGTGAAATTCACCGGCGACATCTTTTCGATCGACGTCGAGGGTGCGCGAGCGGCGGGAATCGAAGCGCGGCTGATCGATCAGCATCAACGCTACACCTGGGTCGAGCACGGTAAGATTCGGCACATCCGCGAGCTGCATCAGATCGAGGAACCTAACCCCTAGCCCGTTCCCTCGAGCGAAGGGGAACCAAAGTTGAAAGCTATGGGCGTAATTAGAGATCAATCTGAAAAGATTTTCACTGGCGCGATCACGACCCGCCAGTTTCATCCGCTGTTGCCGACCGGCGAGTACGAGGAAATTGCCGATGGCGTCATGTTCTATCGCTGGTTTGCCAACGTGACGGCGGCCAGGACGCGCGAGGGGCTCGTGCTGATCGACACCGGCGGCTACTTCAACCAGGACGCGACGGTGAAACTCATCCGGCAATTCTCGCCGGATCGGGTGAACACGGCGATCTACACGCACGGTCACGTCGATCACGCGTGCGGGATGCCGGCGATTGTCGCGGATGCGCAGAAGAACAAGGTTGCGCGGCCACGCGTCGTGGGGCATCGCGCAGTCGCGGCGCGCTTCGATCGCTACAAGCGCACCGGCGGATACAACACAGTAGTCAACACGCGGCAGTTCAACCGGCCCGCGGCATGGCCGACTGAGTATGTCTATCCGGATACTTACTTCGATAGTCAGTTGAATGTAGTTGCGGGCGACGACAAGTTTGAATGCCATCATGCGCGCGGCGAGACCGACGACCATTGCTGGGTGTTCATTCCGCAGCGCAAGCTGCTGTGCACCGGCGATTTGATAATCTGGGCGGCGCCCAACGCCGGCAATCCGCAGAAGGCGCAGCGCTATGCGCGCGAATGGGCCGAGGCGCTGCGCGTGATGGCGCGGCTCGGGGCGGAAGTACTCGTGCCGGGGCACGGTTACCCGGTGTTTGGCGCGATTCGCGTTCGGCAGGTGCTGAATGACACGGCGAACTACCTGCAGAGCCTGTACGATCAGACGATTGCGATGATGAATGCGGGCGCGCCTCTGGACGAAGTCATTCACACCGTGAAACCACCGGCGAATCTCGCGGAGAAGCCGTGGCTGCAAGCGGTGTACGACGAGCCCGAGTTTATCGTGCGCAACATCTGGCGGCTCGAGGGCGGATGGTACGACGGCACGCCCTCGAATCTGAAGCCGGCCACGGACGGCGAGCGTGCGCGGGAGATCGCGGCGCTGGCTGGCGGAGTCGCGCCGGTGATCGCGCGAGCGAACGAAAAACTGGCGGCGGGTGATGTCGTGCTCGCGTGTCATCTGGCGGATTGGGCGGTGGCGGCCGCGCCGGACGACAAATCGGCGCATGAGGTGAGGATGAGAGTCTATGCGGCGCGGGCTGATCGCGAAGAATCGACAATGGCTCATGGCATCTTTCGATCGGCGGTGGTCGAGTCGGCGGCGAAGGCGGGAGTCGAGGCGCCGGAAGATAAGAGAAGTGCATAACGAAGGAACTTGATTAAATGTGAAACCCGCGGTGGGTTTCACACTTCCTTCGGCAGGGGTGACCCCTGCACCCAATGGTAGGAGGGATTAGTCAGTCGGGTCTCGTTGGACGATGTGAGTGATCGAAGTTGGTAGTGCGCACAGACCCGTCTTTAGAAACGACGGGAAGATATTCAAGTCCTTGAGTGTGTCGAGGCGGTGCCATCGGAAGATTAACGGCGTGCCGTTTTCTTCCTTGCTGTAAAATTCCTTGCCGACATCAAGTTGAGTGACTTCGGGTGGCGGGGTTACCAGATAAAAGAATCCGAGCTCTTGATGGCGTTTGCCGTCGAGGGTGAAGAAGTTCTCGACCACCCATACCAGGCGATCGATTTCCACACTCATGCCGGTTTCTTCGCGCATCTCTCGTATCATCGCGGCGTCGGCGAGCTCGCCGATTTCGACGTGGCCGCCGGGGAGGAACCAAGAAGGGAACTGCTCGATGCGAACCAATAGTACGTGGTCGCAGTGAATTACGATTCCGCTGGCGCGGAAATCGAACTGCAGGCCGTTGCGCTCGAACGCGATCATGCTAGTGGCCGCGGTGGCATCGTGAGTTTGCCGAGGATGGCCGGGGTGCGCGCGCCGGTGACGCTCGGGATGTTGCCTTGGCGGCCGCGCAGCATCTGGTAGCCGAGGATAGCGAAGGCGACCGCTTCGACTGCGTCGCCGTCAACGCCGACCTTCGCGGCGGTGAGCACTTCGACCTCGGGAAGCTCGTCGGCGATCATTCGCATCAGGGTGGGATTCTGCGCGCCGCCGCCGGTGATGATCAACTGATCGACAGGACCGCGCGGTGAAATGAAACGGCGGCATGCGTCGGCGATCGAGCGTGCGCTGAGCGCGGTCACGGTCGCGAGCTGATCGTGGTCAACGACTTTCATGCGACGGGCGTCGGCGACGATGCGATCGAGCAAATCCGGTCCGAACTCCTCGCGGCCGGTTGATTTTGGCGGTGGGCGACGAAAGTAAGGATGTTCCATCAGCTTCTCGAGCAGCGGTTGGTTGACGTGGCCGCTCGCCGCGATGCGTCCGTCACGATCCATTCGCAAGCGGCCGCCCGAGATTCGTGACGCCAGCGCGTCGATCATGCCGTTGCCGGGACCGGTGTCGAATGCGATCAGGTCGGGGTGATCCAGGCGCGCGACGCGCGGAATGTACGTCGCGTTGGCGATGCCGCCGATGTTTTGCACGACGCGGCCGCGCTTGGGATCCGCAAACAGCCATAGATGAGCGAGGGGCGCGAGAGGGGCGCCTTCGCCACCGAGCGCGAGATCCATCGTGCGAAAGTCGGCGACCACGGGAACGCCGGTAGCCGCGGCGATGACGGCGGACTCGCCGAGTTGGAGCGTGGAAGCGATCTGTCCGCGCGCGGCGCGGCGCGGAGGGAGATGAAAGAATGTATGGCCGTGAGATCCGATAAAGGCGACGTCGGTCAACGCGATGCGCGCGCGTTTGGCGATCTCGATGGCGGCGCGGCCGAGCTCGCGGCCGAGCGCGAAGTTGAGCGTGGAGAGCGCGGCGGCGCCGATTTTCTCGTCGGCGGAAGCGGCGAGCAGCTCTTTGCGAAAGCGCGCCGGGTACGCGAAAGTTTGAAACGCGATCACGCGCGCCGGTGGACGTGAACGCTCGTCGAGCTCGACGACGGCGGCGCTCACGCCGTCGTGCGAAGT
>NZ_DATDGQ010000039.1:0-12114 GCF_036522015.1 Binatus sp. (SeqCode) | reverse complement strand
AAACGAATCTCATATACGCGCGCGCTTTTCGGCGACGCAGTAAATGTGCAAGGATTCGAAACCAAGCGGGAAGATTTCCTCAAAGGAGTTTTTGTAATGGCGAAAGCTGACGGCGGAGAATTAATCGCGCGCGTGATGCGCGAAAATCGTGTGAAATATTGTTTCGCGATCAACGGCGGCCATCTGTTTCCGATCCTCGGCCAGTTGCGCAATCACGACATCAAGCTCATCCACATGCGCCACGAACAGGCGACCGCCTATGCGGCCGACGCCTACGCGCGCACCTCGGGCGAAGTCGGCGTCTGCATGGTCACCGCGGGATGCGGCCTGACCAACGCGGTGACCGGACTGTGCGTCGCGGGACTGACTAATAGCGCCGTAGTCTGCATCTCGGGGCAGCATCCCAACACTGAAGATCATCTCGGCTCATTCCAGGAGGCCTACGGCTCCGAAGTCGTCGACAGTTTCTCGAAGTTCACCAAGCGGGTGACCGACTGGTCCACGATTCAGTTCGATCTGCGCTCCGCGTTTCGCGAGGCGATCTCGCCGCCGCAGGGCGTCGCGCTGTTCGAGATTCCGCAGAACATTTTGTATCACCACGAAGAAGACTCGGGGCAGCGCAAAGGCGCGCGCGAGTTTACGATGGACGACGTCCGCTCTGCGGGCGACCCTGCCAAGATCGGTCGCGCGCTCGAGATGCTGGTGGCGGCCGAGCGTCCGCTAATAGCATGCGGCGACGGCGTGTTCTGGTCGCAGGCGGGTGCCGAGATGCGCGAGTTCGTCGAGCTGACGAACATCCCGATTTATGCGCGTCGCGCCGGGCAGGGCGTCGTGTCAGAAGAGCATCCGCTGGCAATTCGCGGCGCGTTCAAGAAGCCGTTTACCGGCGGCGCAGACGTGGTAGTCGCAATCGGCTTCCGCTTCTGGAGCGGCGAGCATTTCGGTCAGCCGCCGACCTGGACCGACAAGGCCAAGTACATCCAGATCGACCCAACTCCGACGCGCATCGGATGGCAGGTCAACGCGGACCTGCCGATGGTCGGCGATCCGAAGATCGTGCTGCAACAGATGATCAAGCGGATCAAGGAACTCAAGCTCGACTTCTCGAAGAACAAAACGTCGCCGTGGGTCAAGCAGGTCTGGGAGACGCGCCAGCGCTTCGACAATCAGATCAAGGAGCAGAACGCCAAGGTCTCGAAGAACCAGCCGATTCATCCGGCGCGCCTGTGCGAGGACCTGATCACCGTGCTCGACAAAAACGCGACCACTGTCATCGACAGCTTCACGCTGTCGGGATGGATGAGCCGCGCGTTCACCTGCCGCTTCATGGGCCAGGTCGTGGACGCGGGCCCGCTCGCTCCGGTCGGTCATGGGGTCGGGATGGGCATCGGCGCGCAGCTCGCCCGGCCGGGTCAGCAGGTCGTCGTTATCAGCGGCGACGGCGGCCTCGGAATCGGCGGCTGGGACATGGAGACCGCGGCGCGCTACAAGCTGCCGGTCATAACGGTGCTGTGGAACAACAGCTCGTGGGGCCCGAACTTCGATCAGATGCCGGGGCTGAAGGGCCGCACCGATCCGTTCAACATGCTGCCGAACATCCGCTACGACAAAATCTTCGCCGAGATGGGATGTCATGGCGAGCAGGTCGAGACCAACGAGCAGATCATTCCGGCGCTCGAGCGCGCGTTCAAGTCGGGCAAGCCGGCGCTGATCAACGTGATCGGCGACGTCGCGGTCGGCAACGCAACGCTGGGCGGCAACCTGCTGGGCTCGACGGGATCGAACTAAGCGGACGTCGCATACAGTGCGCTTTCCGTGTCCCCACAGTCCCCTCTCCTTGTCCAGGGAGAGGGTTAGGGAGATGTGCGGTGTTCGACGGCGGCACCCAGCGCGCGCGTGCGTCGTCGTGCGTTGCACCTCTTCCGGCGACACCGCGCTGCGCGCGGCTTACGCCGACCTCTCCTCGGACAAGGAGAGGTCATAACAATGAAACCGATTGCAGTGCTGATGCTCGCCGCCGCGCTCGCCGGCTGCAAAGCGGCGCCGACCTGCCCGCCCGGCACGAGGCAGGTTGGCGAAGGCCCGCCCAATGGCTCGGAGATCGAGTGCGTCAAAACCGTCAACGGCCAGGACGTCAAAGAGGGACCGTTCACAGTCTATCGCGATGACGGTTCGAAAATGATCCAGGGCGAGTATCACGACGGCAAGCAGAGCGGCGAATGGACGCAGTGGTACGACAACGGCCAGAAGGCGTCGATCGATCACTACAAGGACGGCGTACAGGACGGCGAGCACACCGGCTGGTATACCAACGGCAAAATTTCCGCGATCGGAATCTACAAGGACGGCAAGCGCGACGGTGTCTGGAAACGATGGGACCCGCAGGGTTTCAAGAACTGGGAAGAAACCTACAAGGACGACAAGAAAATCTCATGACCGCTGGACGGGTGAAGCGCGTTACCATCGTCGATGCAGACCTGTCGCGCGCAGAGCATCAGGACGCGCTGGTCACGATGCTCGACGCATACATGCGCGATCCGATGGAGGGCGGCGAGCGACCGCCGGAGCGAATCAAGCGCGACCTGGTGCCGGGCCTGCGCGCGCATCCCGCGTGTTACGTATTCCTCGCATATCGCGACAGCACGCCGGTCGGTTTTTCGATTTGCTTCCTTGGATTTTCGACTTTCAACGCGCGTCCGCTGATCAACATCCACGATATCTTCGTCGATTCCTCAGTGCGCGGAACTGGAATCGGCGCGATGCTGCTCGAACGAATCGAAGCCAAAGCGCGCGAACTGAATTGCTGCCGTATCACGCTCGAAGTGCGCGAGGACAATCACGTCGCGCGCGGCCTCTACCGCAAAGTCGGTTTCGATCGCGTCGTCGTCGGCGCTGCGCGCATCCCAATGGAGTTCTGGCACAAAATGCTGTGAGCTCGATCAAGCGGAACGTCGCCGGACGAACTTTTGAATAGTGCCAAGCAGCGTTTCGGCCGTGATTGGCTTGTGTAAAAGTTCATCGGCCGCGATTGGCTTCGCGATTTCACCCACCGCCGAAAGCACGACCACCGGAATATCTTTGAGTTTTTTGTCGCCGAGCTGCGCCTGCCGAAATGCCCATCCGTCCATCCGCGGCATCATCAGATCCAGCAGTATCAGGTCGTGCAAACCACCTTCGCGAAGCATCTGGAGCGCCACGAGGCCGTCTGTCGCATGCGAGGCGCGATAACCGGACATCTTCAGGATTTCGCAAACGGTCGCGCCGAGGTCGATATCGTCCTCGACCACCAGAATCCTTGGCGCGGCGTCGTCGGGAGTCTCCCGCAGACCTGTACGCCGTGAGGGATTTTTGCGACCCGTAACCACAGTAGCACGTGAGACAGTGAGCGATGGGCAGAAAGAGCAGTGCTCGATGCGGATGGTCCCTAGTCTTTTCCTTTTCCGTCTGCGTTAGCGATGAGGGGCAGCTCGATAACGATGCGCGCCCCACCGCCGGCCCGGCTCTCAGCTCTTATCGTTCCGTCATGTTGTTCGACGACTTGGTGGGCGATGTAGAGTCCGAGTCCGAGGCCGCCGTAATTGTTGCTGATCGTAGTTCGCTCGAAGCGTCCGAATATTCGCGACAAGTCCTCTGTCGGGATGCCGATGCCGCGGTCTTCCACCACCAGCATCGCTTTGCCGTCTCTCGCCTTGAGCTCGATCCCGATCGGCTTCCCGGCGCCGTACTTGATCGCATTGGAGATGACGTTGCCGATTGCTTCGTCGAGCCGGAACTTGTCCACGCGCGCGGCGACGCCCCTTCCCGCATTCAAACGAAGCTCGCACTTGGCGTGCGATGCATCCTCGGAGAACCGCTCCACGACTTCCCTGACCACTTCGCCCAGGTCGCCGGTCGCCATCTCCAACTGGAGTCTTCCGCTGGCCAGTTGCGAAACGTCCAGCAGGCGATCGACCAAACGGCGCATCCTCTCTGTCTGGTCCTTGGCTCGGCTTACGCTCGATTTTACCTGGTCCAGATCGCCGGCTGCGGCATGGCGGTCGAGCAGTCCCAGCCGAAGAACCAGTGTGCTGAGCGGCGTGCGCAGTTCGTGCGAGGCAATCGCCAGGAACTCGTCGCGCATTCGGACTGCGGCCTCGGCCTGTGCGTTGCGTTTGCGCTCGCTCAGGTCGGTCACGATGACCCCGATCGATGGTCTGCCCTCAAGGTCCACAGGATTGAGCGAAAATTGAGTTGGAAGAAAGACGCCCGAACTCGACAAAAGGGTCATCTCGCCGCGCACGGATTCGCGAATTCCCTGCTTGATCAACTTTCTGAGCATGTCGCGATCTTCTGCGGGGACGAATTCGCTCACATCGCGGCTCATTGCCTGATCGAGTGGAATGCCGAGCATCCGCGCAAATGAGGAATTGCAGTACAGGATGATGCCTTCTCTGGAAAGCGAGATCGCTCCTTCGTTCATGCTTTCCACTAATACGCGGTAGGGATGCTCTGCCCCTTCCAGGGTGAAGACTTTTTCGCCCGCCGGTCCGGCGACGACCAGCGCATCGACTTCACCGTTGCGAATCGCATCGAGAGTTTCTTCAGCTTCCTGAAGACGCTGTCGAAGCTCTTCAAGTTCCAGCCGTACTGAGGGTTTCAAATTCGTTTTCACTTCGATCCACCTGCGATTGCCAGGTAATAGAGCACTTTGGGGCGATCAGACAGGTCGCCGACCATCCGCTTTACGGGCGGCGGTTCTTCCTTGACCAGTGTCGGCGCCGCAATGATATCCGACTCGGTCGCGCGCCCCGGCTCCTGGTAGATATCGATCACTTCCAGATCGTAATTACCCTTCAGATCGGTTTCACAAATCTCGCGCAGATTTCGTACCGCCCGGGTCGATCGCGGTGTGGTGCCACAGGTAAACAGGCGCAGCGTATAGCGGTCAGGGTTGGCCTTGGATTTGGATTTCAGTTTGGACGCCTTTGCACGGACGCCAGGTTTGAATTGATGAATCTTTGCCACCTTGACGCCTCAGACGACACTCAGTTCCAAACTGAGAAGGACCTTGTCGGTTGCTGAAAGATCGCCAATGATGCGCTTGACCGGGACAGGGAGTTTCCTGACCAGCGTCGGGATCGCAATAATCTGGTCGGCTTTGGCGAGTTCCGGATTGCGCATCAGATCTATCACCTCGATCGTGCAGCGGCCGGCCATATGGGTATCGCAGATGCGCCGCAGGTTCGCAATTGCAGCAATCGATCGCGTCGATTGCCCGGCAACGTACAGGCGCATCCTCCAGGACTCATCAGTCCGCGGCTTTTCTTGTTTCAAAACTTTCGCCTTCTGAGGCCGCGATTTAGTGAGCTTCTTCGGCGCGGACTTCTTTCCCACCTTATGACTCTACTTTCAATTATTTCCGGTTTGGCGTTTGAGACAAGTGACCGTTTACCCGGCGGCTCTTCGCCATCGCTGATTGATTGTCGATCAGCTTCTTTTCGCGCTTGTTTTCCAGCGAAACCGATTTCTTCACACCTGCCGAATCGGCCTCGAATTCGGCGCGCAGCGCTTCGATATGCGCCTCCATCGCCTTGCGCCGGTGTTCGAGCTGCGCAAGTTTGAGCTCGTTGTCGTCGGTCTGCCGAAGCGACGCGTCGCGTTCCTGCTCCTCCAGCGCCACCCGCGCCGATCCGGTGAGCATTCCGGATGGCCCGAGATAGACTTCGACCAGCTTGATTCCTTTGTTGCTCAGCAAGAACTCCCGAATCTGATTCGAGTGATTCATGCCGCGCGCTTTCAGGACGTAGAGTCCACGATTGCGCTCGCCGGAAGTCTCGATATCGCGCACCAGCATCCAGGTGTCGATGAGCGAAGAAATTCCGATGTCGGACGTTTCCAGCCGTCCGCCGTTTTCGCTGAGCACGGTAAAAAACCCGGTGATGCCCTCGGTCTTCAGGAAGTCGATGAGCAGCGTAAGCATCGCGGTCACTTCCCGCGGACTTCCCGCCGAAATCAAGTTCGAGATCGGATCCACCGCCACCACGCCCGGCCGAAATCGATTGATTTCTTTGTGCATCGAAACGAGATGCATCTCCAACCCGTAGAGAAATGGACGCCGCGCGATAATCCGCAGCTTTCCGCTGTCGAGATGAGGCTCCAGGTCGATGCCGACGGATCGCATGTTGCGGACGATCTGTTGCTCCGATTCTTCGAAAGCAAAATACAGGACGCGCTCACCGTGCTCGCATGCCGAATGCGCAAGTGCCGCAGCGAAGCTGGTTTTCCCCATCCCCGCCGTACCCGACATCAGGACCGTGCTGCCTCGATAGTAGCCGCCAACGCCGAGCATCGCGTCGAGGTCCGGCACGCCGGTGGAAACAACCTCGCTGGAAACCTTGTGCCGCAACGCCATCGAGGTCACTGGCAGCATCGAAAATCCCTGCTCGTCGATGATGAACGGATACTCGTTGGTGCCGTGACTGCTGCCGCGATATTTCACGATCCGCATGCGGCGCGTGGTGATTTGATCAAGGACGCGATGGTCGAGCAGGATCACGCAATCCGCGACGTATTCTTCAAGACCGAACCGCGTGAGTGAATTTTCGCCACGCTCGCCGGTGACAATCGCGGTGACGCCGAAGGATTTCAGAAATTGAAACAGCCGCCGGATTTCGGCGCGCAACAGGGCGGTGTTCGAAAATCCTGAAAAGAGCGTCTCGATTGTATCCAGCACTACCCGCTTCGCGCCGACCGACTCGATCGCATACTTGAGCCGTATAAAAAGTCCCTCGAGGTCGTACTCGCCGGTTTCAGCAATTTCGCTGGGGTCGATGTGTACGTGATCGATCGCCAGCTTGCCCTCGCGCACGAGTTTGCCGAGATCGAAATCGAGCGACGCGGCGTTAACGACCAGCTCGTCCCTGGTTTCCTCGAAAGCTACGAAAACGCCCGGTTCCCCGTAGTCGCGGACCCCGTTGACCAGGAACTCGACGCCGAGCATGGTCTTGCCGCAGCCTGCACTGCCACAAATGAGCGTCGCGCGTCCGCGCGGGAGTCCGCCAAGCGTTACCTCGTCGAGACCAGTGATGCCGGTCGGCGCCTTTTCCAGACGCTCGCCCGCCTTGATCGCTCGGGCTGGTTTTTGTTTGGCAAACCTTGCGTTCGTCGCTCTGGTAGGGAGGGGTTCGTGCATCGACGTGTGTCGGTTATGTGATGTTGGTTGTGTCTGGACGATAGTGCAATTTGCACGTGATGAAAAGGCCGGTCCAAGCGGCACCAAAAAATTTATTTCGTACGTACTTGTAAAATTTACAACGTAAAAAGAGGGACCCCACGGCGGGATCCCTCTCTCGTTGAGCTCAGCTCAGCCTATTGGTTCATCGATGCCATCCGCTTCGCCATCTCCTCGGGAGTCGGATCCTCCTTGTGCGTGGCGATCGACCACGTATTTCCAAACGAATCCGACACGGTTGCCATACGGTCGCCCCAGAACTGATCGGTCGGCTGGCTGACTGACTTGGCGCCCGCGCCAATTGCGCGTTTGTACATCGCATCCACGTTGCTGACGTACAGGTAAAAAGCACTGGTCGAGGCCCCGGTCTGCATCGGCTCGCCGAGCATCAATCGCGAATTTCCGATGCTCACTTCGGCGTGCATCACCGTCCCGTCGGGGCCGGGCATCCGCATGACTTCCTCAGCGCCGAACGCCGACTTCAGGAAATCGATCAGCTTCGCGACGCCCTTCACATTCAGGAATGGAGTGACGGTATGGTACCCATCGGGGATTGGTTTAACTGATTTGCCTGCCATGACAATTACTCCTCTCGCGATTTTGAGTTAGGAAAACATTTGCTCGGCACCTCGGGCGAGGATCGATCTCTGAGATGTCGCCGGCGCATTTCGAACGCAACCCGGCCTATCTTGTTCCCCGCTTGTTCTTAAACCGGATAAATCGCACCGCCCCTTCCCGAGCGGGAAGGGGAACCAGAAAAAAGTCATCAACCTACAGCGTTCTTCCGACCGCTTCCGCCAGTG
Source organism: Binatus sp. (SeqCode) (assembly GCF_036522015.1). Classification (GTDB taxonomy): domain Bacteria; phylum Desulfobacterota; class Binatia; order Binatales; family Binataceae; genus Binatus. The sequence goes on along the minus strand of NZ_DATDGQ010000039.1, from coordinate 4,101 downwards.
GCTTGAGCGATTTCATCAGGGCGGCGAAGCGCGACGGCTTTAATTGCTGCGGGCCGTCGGACAGCGCGCTCTCAGGCTTCGGATGCACCTCGATCAGCAGGCCGTCGGCGCCCGCCGCGATCGCTGCCAGAGCCATCGGCGCCACCATCTTGTAGATGCCGGTGCCGTGGCTCGGATCGACCAGCACCGGCAGATGCGTCCATTCCTTGAGCAGCGGCACGGCGTTCAGGTCGAGCGTGTTGCGCGTCGCCGTTTCGAAGGTGCGAATCCCGCGCTCGCACAACACGACGTTGGGATTGCCCTCCGACAGAATATATTCCGCCGCCATCATGAACTCTTCGAGCTTCATCGACATGCCGCGCTTGAGCAGCACGGGCTTCTTGATTCTGCCGAGCCGCCGCAGCAGCGAAAAATTCTGCGCGTTGCGCGCGCCGACCTGCAGCATGTCGGAATGCTCGGCGACCGCGTCGATATCGTGCGGGTCCATGATTTCCGTCACCACCGGCAACCCCACGCGGCGCCCGGCGTGCTCGAGCAATACGAGACCTTCGTTCTCCAGCCCCTGGAACGAGTAGGGCGACGTGCGCGGCTTGAACGCCCCCCCGCGCAGCGCATGAGCGCCCGCCGCCTTGACGGCGTCGGCGGCAGCTTCGACCTGCTGCTCGCTTTCGATCGCGCAGGGTCCCGCAATCACCGCGATTCGCTTGCCGCCGATTTCCATGTTGCCGACTTTGACGATCGATCCCTCAGGCCGCACCTCGCGTGACGACAACTTGAACGACCGCACCACCGGCATCACGCGCTCCACTCCCGCGACCGACTCCAGATGCGTCAGTTGATGCTTCTCGCCGCGCTCATCGCCGACGCATGCGACCACGGTGCGCTCGATGCCGCGAATAATGTGCGCGTTGTAATCGAGTTCCTCGACCATCCTGGCAACAGCCTGGATTTCTTCCTCGGTGGCGTGCGCTTTCATTACGACGATCAAGTGATAAACCCTCTGGGATAATGCTTTGCGATGGAATGCGTGCTCGAACTCTAGTAAATCTGACTCTACAGCATGTTGTCATCGACCGGAACTGAGCGCCATTTGAGTGAGGAGTAGGCCCATGATCGAGTCATCGTGTGTCTGCGGAGCAGTCCGACTCGTGATTACTCGCGCTCCGGACGAATTGCTGGATTGCAACTGCTCTATCTGCCGACGCTACGGCGTGCTCTGGGCGTACTACTCGCTCAAGGATGTGATTGTTCCGGGCGGACTGACCGACACTTTCATGCGAGGGGCGAAGAAGATTGAGTTCCACCGCTGCAAGATCTGCGGATGCGTGACCCACTGGTCGCCGAGCGACCAGCGCGATCGTATGGGTGTGAATGCGCGTCTCATGGAGCCCGAAGTAGTGGCACGCGCGCGTGTGCGCCATCTCGACGGCGCAGACAGTTGGAAATATCTCGACGAATGATGTCGCAATTGAAGGACGTAATTTTGCCAGCTAAGCCGCCGCATCGCCCACTGAAGATACTTCATACCTCCGACGTTCATCTCGAGACCGACACGTTCGGGTCCGGCGAGCGCGGCATCCAGTTGCGCGACAAAGTGCGCACCGCATTCGGCCGCGTGATCGACATCGCCAACGACCGCCACGCCGACATGCTGCTGATAGTCGGCGATCTGTTTGATTCAGCGCGCGTCACCGAGGAAGGCCTGGCATTCGCGATGGGCACGATCGCGCGGGCGCAGATGCCGGTCGTTATGATTCCCGGCAATCATGACGCGCACGACGAACGATCGATTTATGCGGGTCTCGCACCGGGCGCGCTCCCGGAAAACCTGCACCTGATTCTCGAGCCCGAGGGCAAGACGATCGATTTTCCCGATCTGGCGACTCGCGTATGGGGCCGCGCGCTGGTCGAGCATACTCCCGACTACCGGCCGATGAGCGGCGTGCCCGAGCCCAAGGAAGGTCTCTGGAACATCGCGCTGGCGCACGGATTTTTCATGGAGGAAGGCGAGATCGAGCGTTCGTCGCCGATCACGCCGGCTGACATCGAACGCTCGCGCTACGACTACGTCGCGCTCGGCCACGTGCACGTGCTGAGCGACGTCTCACAGGGCTCGACGCGCGCATTTTATTGCGGCACCCCTGCGCCGCTCTATTCGAGCGAGAATTCGGGATGGGTGCTTTGGGTGAATTGCGTACCCGGCCAGCCCCTCTTAGTCGAACGCCTGATGGTTGCCCTGGGGCGTTAGACTAATGGCCGGTTAGCTATTTCAGCGCCCGGAAGCCGCTTCGTCTCTCCGCCTGAGCTCGGGGTAAATAGCCGACAGCCGCCGCCACATCCGCTCCAGCCCGTAACTGTCGAACGGCTCGACGATGCACTCGAGCGCGCCCTCCTTCAGATAGATTCGCTGATCGTCAGGCGCCTGCGACGGGCTGACGATAACGATCGACGTTTCCGGGGACTCGCGGCGAATCATCCTGAACAGCGAGAGCGCGTCGAGCCCGTTCGCGCTACGCAACCCGATGTCGAGCGTGACGACATGGGGACGCGTAGTGCGAAAGAGATCGATTGTCTGCGCGACCGTCTCGGTTTCCGCCACCACCTGACATCCGCCGCATTCGAGATGATTGCGCAGAATATCCCGTGTGATCCCCGAGCTGTCCGCAATGAGCACTCGTACTGCCATCAGCGGCACCTCCATGGACGAGCACTGCGCCAGCCCAGTCCCCAAGGCGTCACACAGCTGCAATCCGGTTGGTTATTTAGCAAGGGCGGGGCCAAGAAGTGCGCGCTGGCGAGGCGCCCCCCGGGTTTGCCAGCAAACTAGCCAAGTGCGATTCGTGGCCACTTAGTTGACCAATTTGATGCAGTCGGATCCGCCTCAGTTTGATCGCTATTCACGATCAGCGTTGCACGCAAGTGATTTGTAGCATCGCGGTGACATTCCTCAAGCGTTCTGCGCGCTGCCAAACGAACAACGGCGGAGCCTCGATGGCTCCGCCGCTGATTTCAGTCAGTTCCGCTAGGTGCTGACCCAGCGATGCGATTCAGTTCACTACTACATCATGCCGCCAGGAGGCATTCCGCCCGGCATTCCGCCGCCGCCGGCCCCGCCCTTTTCGTCGGGCTTCTCGGCCACCATGCATTCAGTCGTGAGCAGCAGACTCGCAACCGACGCCGCATTCTGTAATGCGCTGCGCACAACCTTGGTCGGGTCGATGATTCCAGCCTTCATCAGATCCTCGAACTCCTCGCTGGCCGCGTTGAATCCGAACGGCCCCTTGTTGTTCTTGATCTTGTCAACGACGACCGAGCCTTCCCATCCCGCGTTGGATGCGATCCACCACGCCGGCCCCTCGATCGCCTTCTTGATGATCTGGATGCCGACCTTCTCGACTTCGCTGGCGCGCATGTTGTCGAGCACGGCCGACGCGCGAATCAGCGCGACGCCGCCGCCAGGGACGACGCCCTCTTCGACTGCGGCGCGGGTTGCATGGAGAGCGTCCTCGACGCGCGCCTTCTTCTCTTTCATCTCGACTTCAGTCGCCGCGCCGACGCGAATCACCGCGACGCCGCCAACCAGCTTGGCCAGCCGCTCCTGCAGCTTCTCGCGATCGTAGTCAGAGGTGGTCTCTTCGATCTGCGCGCGAATCTGCTTGATACGGCCCTCGATATCGGCCTTCTTGCCTGCGCCATCGATAATCGTGCAGTTATCCTTGTCCACGACCAGGCGCTTGGCGCGGCCGAGGTCCGTCAGCGTGATATTTTCGAGCTTGAGTCCGAGTTCCTCGGAAATCGCGCGGCCGCCGGTCAGGATCGCGATATCTTCGAGCATCGCCTTGCGCCGATCGCCAAAGCCCGGGGCCTTGACCGCGACGCACGACAGTGTGCCGCGAATCTTGTTCACGACTAGAGTCGCCAGCGCCTCGCCTTCGATATCCTCCGCGATGATCAGGAACGGCTTGCCGGTCTTGGCAATCGTCTCGAGGATCGGCAGCAGGTCCTTCATCGACGAAATCTTCTTCTCGTGAATCAGGATGAACACGTCGTCGAGCTTCGCTTCCATCCGCTCCGGATCGGTCACGAAGTACGGCGACAGGT
>NZ_DATDGQ010000038.1:0-2331 GCF_036522015.1 Binatus sp. (SeqCode) | reverse complement strand
GCTTGCGTTGTTGGGCGTGGGCGTGATCGTCGCGGCGATCGCAGCGCCGCAGTTCCGCACTCCGTACGTGATGGCGGCGCGGCAATCGATGCTTGCAATCGGCGCGATCCTGCTGGCGGGCGGCGCGGTCACGATGTCGATGTTCATTGCGCGCCGCACGGCCGCGGGACTCGGGGCGATCGTCGTCACGCTCGGGCTGGCGTTGATTGCGGGCGGATGGGCACGGCTGGAGACCGAGCCGATGCGATCGTACGCCGCGCTCAGCCGCACGATTTCCGAGAAGGCGCCGGACGCCGATATCATTTGCTACCATCGCTACGTTCAGTCGCTGGCATTTTACAATCGCAAGCGCGTAGTGCTGCTCGGCGGGCGCACTGAACTCGACTTCGGCTCGCAACTCGACCCCGACGCGCGCCAATGGTTCATCAACAATGACGATCAGATGTTTCGGCGGTGGGAGCGGCCTGGACCCACCGTGGTCGTGCTCGACGCCGGCGATCTGGCGCGAATGAAGGAGCGGTTCGGCGATTTCGACCTGATCGCGGCCGAAGGAAAGAAGCGCGCAATCATGCGACGTGAACGAATCTCGCGCCGTGAGCCAATCAGCGTCAACTGAGCAAGCCGCGCCGGCGCATCCGTATCGCGCGTTTGCGATGCGCGCGGGGTTGGGAGTCGCAGTCGTCGCCGTCTTGTTGTGGCGTTACGACGCGCGACCGATTTTTCGAATCCTCGGCCGCGAACGTCCCGTTTATTTCGCCGCGGTCGTCCTGCTTTACGTGGCCGGGCAGGCGATGTGCGCGTATCGATGGCAACTGCTCGCCGCGCTATTGAAAGTGCACGGCCGCTACAGCGAGTTCCTCGCCTATTTGTTCGTCGGGATGTTCACCAACCTGTTCGTGCCTGGATTAATCGCTGGCGATGCGGCTCGATCCGTTTATCTCGGACGGCGCCACGGCAGGATGGGCGAGGCGATCGCGTCGGTGGTTGCCGATCGCGGCGCAGGATTGCTCGGGTTGTTCTGGCTGGCGGCGTTTGCCGCGGTATTCCTGAACTTCGCGCCGATTCCATCGTCGGTCGTCACGCCGACGGTCGTTGTCGGCGCGATGACGTTCGCCGGATTTCTCGCGGCGCCGCTCATCGCGCGCCTGATTCATCTGATGCCGCGGCCGATTCGCCGCGCGGGCGGAATCGTCGCGCCGTATCTGCATCATCCTGCGGCGCTTGTTCCCTCGATCGCTTTGTCGATCGTACTGCAGATCACTCTGGCGCTGGGTCAGTACATACTGGCGGCTGGATTCGGACTCACAGTGCCGCTTTCGCTGTTCATTCTTTGCGTCCCGATCGCGAACGTGTTCGCGAGCCTGCCGCTCACATTGAACGGTCTGGGGATTCGCGAAACGGCCAACCTGTTGCTGTTCGGCATGGCGGGGATGCGAAAAGAAGACGCGATCGCGCTTGGACTGTTATGGTTCGCGGTGACTATGGTCGGCGGTCTGACCGGTTCAATTGCGTTCGTTACTACGCCAACGCCGGGCGCCGAGAAATGAATATCAGCCGGTGCGATCGGTTTCCGGTTTGTACCAATCCGGTGACGGGCCGGATATCGCTTCGATTGCGGGGACGAACGTGCGGTCCAGTTCAGCGACGAGAGCGGCGAGATTGTCGACAATTTGCTGCCACCTCTCGGGGCCACCGATCGGGTATTGACCGCCTAACACCGCGCGGCGGCTAACCGGCAGGATCATCGAACCTTTGAATACTATGCCTTCGATCAAACCCTGCACGCGAAAAAATGCCATGACGTTGTTGCTCCACGTGCCGACGTCGAGGTGGATCTCAGCGGTCAGATTTCCCGGCGTGCGACGACGCAGCGTGAAACTCCCGGCGGAATCACTGCGGCAGTCGTAGCCCATCGGAGTGAAGGCGCGTACCAGCCCAGGCTTCTTCGGCCCCGAAGTAACGCCAAGGGCGAGTGCTTCCTGATTGGGTGGCAGGTCGTGCGGCAGATTTGCACGATCGAGAATCTCGTTCGTCCTGGCCCTGTGGTCCTGCACGACAGCGCGAATCGCTGCCGCCTTTTCCGGTGACACGGTATCAATTGAAGGGCGCTGAGCAGCGGGACCCATGGCGAGCGGCGCCTGGATCGTCTTCTTCACCTTGCCGCAGGCGGCCAACACTCGCGCAATCGATTCGGGGAGCGCTGGCAGTTTGCGCGCCGCCGGGTCGGCCTCGACGAGAGTCAGCGCCGATACGGATCGCATGCGTCCGTTGACCCACCAGGAATCACTCACCGAAATTCCGGGGGAGAGTTGACTCGGCATTGACGGCGTC